>DFEA01000069.1 GCA_002368575.1 Lachnospiraceae bacterium UBA3814
CCTCATCTGCTTTTTCTTTCACAGCCTTATCAGCCTTTTTTGCAGCAGCCTTACCCTTCTTAGCATTCTTAGCCGGAGCAGCCTTGTCCTTCTTAGTGGCCGGAGCAGCCTTGTCCTTATAACCACTCAGATCCTCTCCAAAATAGTCAGACAGCTTCTTGATGGACGCGTTGCCGGGTTTATTCGCTCCGCTCTCCCATCTGGAATAGGAGTTTGCCGGTATCCCCATCTCCTTCGCTACCGCTGCCTGAGTCAGTTTCTTTTTCTTTCTTAATTCTGTAAGCTTTTCTCCGATAGTCATTTTATTGTCTCCTTAAATCTCAAAGCTTCCATCATGCCCGTCTATGACATAGTAGACTCTGTTTTCTTCAGGCTTGACGTAAATATCCAGCTTACCAGTCTCTACCCCACAAGCTTTCCTTGCTCTTTCAACAATATCCGTATATGATATTGCCTTCCCTGCATACTGAATTTCAAAGAAAACAGCATCGTTGCCCTTTGTCATAGCGGCTTCATCATTGTTTAGAGCAGCACTCTTCTGTTCAATCCTCTTTTGCTGATCCTTTTGGGATTCAATTTTCTTAGGTTCAACTTTCTTCGATTCTATTTTCTTCGGTTCAACTTTCTTCGTCTCTATTCTATGTTTTCTCACTTCTTACCCTTCTTTCCGTTGTTTACAGCATCCTTCAGAGCCTTCCCCGCCTTAAAAGCAGGCGCTACAGAAGCAGCGATCTTGATAGCTTCTCCAGTCTGGGGGTTCTTGCCTGTTCTAGCTGCACGTTCTCTGGTCTCAAAGGTTCCGAAGCCAGTAAGAGTCAGCTTCTCCTTCTTTGCCAGTTCTTCTGTAATGGTTTCTGTGAGCGCTTCAAGTACAGCACCCGCATCCTTCTTAGATACATCCGCCTTCTCAGCCAATGCTGCGATCAGTTCTGTTTTATTCATGATGTTCTCCTTCCGGAAAAAATATGATGTGATAATAACTAAGATATTGTATCAGAATATAAGGGATTATACAAGATGTGGGTTTGGATGGAAAAACCAGAAAAAGAGACGCGAACAATCCAAGCCTATAGCGAACTCTTGGATCAGGATATAGTAGTTATCTCAACCAAACCGTTCAAGAAGGCTCAATGCCGCTGCCCTGACAGCCCTGATCAACGGGCTGGAAAAGACATGATCGAAATGTACGCCGTCAAGCTTTCCGGCCGCCTCCCTGGCCTCTTTAATTCCTTCTTCGTTCAGCGGATGGTCGCTTCTTCCCTGTAAGACATTTGCCTTATTCAGTTCTGTCTTCCCATGCCGGATTATATAGATCATATCTTTTCTTTACCGTGGATCAGATTGGTAATAATAACAATCAGGATTAACACCCCGGCTGCTCTTCGTCATAGATGATCGGCTTCAGCTTTTCAAGCACGATCTTATCCCTGTCATTCAGAATTGATTCGTCTGCAAGTATTCTTTTCACCTCACCTGTCACCTGCGTATGACTGCCGACAGTAACTGTATTTACCACCTTGCACTCCAATGATAAGGGCATTTCATTTATAATCGGTACATTTACCGTTTCCGCGAAAATAACTAGTCTTTTTTGTACCTTTCTAGTTAAAATTAATTAAAATTAGTAGTTATTAACCATCATTTTCTCGGAAAAAAGAAAGAAATGAAACGATATAATCAGATCAGGAATTGTATAAGATTTACCCTTTGAAAAAATAAGAAATTGAAAAGCCCGTATCGCTGAAATACAGTAAATACGGGCTTTTCAATGCTGATGTCCAGAATCGAACTGGAGACCCCCGCACTACCAATGCGGTGCACTACCGACTGTGCTACATCAGCTTCCTTTAGATGCCGGTAAAACGACCGGCCATTTCGGGTTGGGCTGTTCTGTAAATATCTTTACTCCGAACACGCTTAATACCATAACACATTCCCGGGAAAAATACCACTACTTTTTTCATTTTTTCAAACTTCTTTCTTGTGGCTCAAAAATGTGGTAAAATGAGAGCGGTATCTGTAATCTGCAGAAACGGAACATCCGCCGCGGATCAGGTTATATGCAGCCCTCATATAAATAAGAGACCTGACCGGTTCTTAAAAATAAACTGAAAGGGGATAAAAGCTATGTCCTCAAGCAGAAATTCCTTCACGGGTACGCTGGGCTTTGTTATCGCTGCCGCCGCAAGTGCGGTAGGGCTTGGCAATATCTGGCGTTTCCCTTTCCTTGCCGCACGTGACGGAGGCGGCATTTTCCTCCTGACCTATCTTATTCTGGCTCTGACCTTCGGCTTTACACTGCTCACCTCTGAGGTAGCTATAGGACGGATGACCAGGAAAAGCCCTCTTACAGCCTACACCTCCATAAATAAAAACGCGCGCCCTATCTGTATAATGGCCTGTGTGATACCCATTATCATTCTTCCCTATTACTGTGCCATCGGAGGCTGGGTACTCAAATATTTTATATCTTTTCTTTCGGGGCAGGCCGAAAGGGCTGCGGAGGAAGGCTATTTTACCGGCTTTATCTCCGATGTATCCTCTCCCATAATAATGATGGCCATTTTTCTGGCTATAACAATGTCAGTTGTAATACTGGGAGTAGACAAAGGGATAGAAAAATTCTCAAAGCTTGCGATGCCTTTTCTGATCCTTCTTATCCTTATAATATGCATTTTTTCTCTTACTCTCTCCCATACCGATGAAAGCGGGACCGTGCGTACGGGTATGGAGGGCTTAAGGATCCTTTTCATTCCCGACTTTTCATCGCTTACCTTCCAAAGCCTGATGAATACGCTGATGGATGCAATGGGACAGCTTTTCTACAGCCTCAGTATCGCAATGGGGATCATGATAGCCTATGGATCTTATATGCGTGATGATACCAATCTTCCCAAGGCGATCGGTCAGATAGAGATATTCGATACGGCCATTGCATTTCTGGCAGGTATAATGATAATTCCCGCCGTTTATGTTTTTATGGGAAAGGAAGGGATGGAAGCCTCCGGTCCCGGGCTCATGTTCGTCACTCTCCCCAGGGTATTCTCACAGATGGGGAGGATCGGGGCATTCATCGGCTGTCTGTTCTTTGCAATGGTGCTCTTTGCTGCCACGACCAGCTCGGTTTCCATACTTGAAGCCATAGTATCAAGCTTCGTTGACCGGTTTGGCATTGAAAGGAAAAAGGCGGTCATGCTCGAAGGCGTGATCTGCTTTGCTCTGGGGACCCTGGTGTGCCTGGGCTATAACCTTTTGTATTTTGAATACACCCTTCCCAACGGTGCTGTGGGACAGCTGCTTGACATAATGGACTATGTAAGCAATAACCTTATGATGCCTCTTGTTTCAATCGGCACCTGTATTCTTGTCGGATGGGTCACAAATCCCGATAAGATCATAGGCGAAATAACAAAAAACGGCGAAAGCTTTAACAGGAAGACTGTATTTGTCGTAATGCTGCGATACATAGCACCTGTTATGCTTTTCGCCATTCTTATTAAGGCCCTTGGCCTTCTTTGACAGTTTAACCTCACATCCTGCCAAATAATAGTCAGCGACCTTTATGTCGCTGACTATAGCCTCAGTCAGAACCGGTCCGGTCCTTTGAACCTGATCATTTCATTTCCGCTTTTGCTTCCTCATAAAATTCGGCCATGGTTGCGTCATAATACGGATTCACATAAAATACATTAAGGATTCCCAGGGTAAGCGCACCAAGAAAAAACCATCCGAAAAAGGAAAGCCCCAGAATAAAATACTTCATCTTCCTGCCATCCATCATTTTCCGGGAAAGAGTGATCACCTCATTGCTTCCCATATCGGGATTCTCCGCACGGATATAAGGAACCATCGCATATGAAAACGTCTTGATGATCCCGGGGATCACAAACAGCGCCGTCCACAGGCAGATATAAATATCGCTCAGCAAAAGCGTCACCACATTTTTCCACCAGGCCGGCTTAAAGCCTCTTCCTATATCAGATACACTGCCCTCGCCCCTGCTGTTTTTCAGAAAGAAATATTTGCAGCCCAGCCTAAGCGGGTTCCTGACTAAAACTTTAAATATGGCGGAAAAAATGATGATCCCCGTAATAGCTGCCATAAGAATGCCAAGTGCGACCATAAGGCCCTCTTCTCCGGCCTCATTCTGCACACTGTTAAGCGCATCCGTAAAATTCCCGGCAAACTGTGCATCCCCTTCTACCGTGACCTGGGTATTACCGCCGACATCCTCCAGCCTGTCCTTAACGCTGCTGACTGCTGTTCCTGCTGAACCGCCTGTAAGTACCATAAAAATGAGTGCTACAATAACCGAGCTCCAATAGTTTCTCTTAAAAGCTTCCTTTCCCTTTCTCTTCAATTCTTTTCTGTCCATCTTTACCCCTCCTGTTATAAATATTTTGCCGCGAATCATACCTTCAGGTACGATCAAAGCAGCTTTAAGGATCCTTAAAAAGATCAATCGGCTGCCTTACCGGCCCTGAGCATGGTACATATTCGTCTTCTGTATGATGAAGCCGGAATATACAGCCTTAATACAGCCTTTATCCGGCATACATCCCGCGTTAATATTTCCTCAGCCTGAATTACTCAGTCCGTCCTTCATGGATATTACCATATCATAAAGAAAGGAGCCGGTCTTTCCCCGGCGCGGATACTCATCCCTGCACAGCTCAAGGACATAGTAGCCGGAGGCATTTATTATCCTTGTGCCCGAGGGATGCTCTCTTTCCCGTACAAAATGCCCGTACTGCTTATGAACATGGCCGTGCAGCATTACCCTCGGATGGTACCTTTTGAGCATATCATCAAATACCTTGAAGCCCCTGTGCGGAAGATCCTCCATGTCTCCATAGCCCAAAACGGGTGAATGGGTCACAAGAAGATCAAGACCGTTCATAAACTCTATTTTAGGGATCAGCCTTCTGAATCTCTGGTTCATCTCTTTTTCAGTGAAGGTGAGCGGAGCATTGACGCAGCTCATCGATCCGCCGAGCCCTGCAATACGGAGCCCTTCGAAATCATGGACCATACCGTCTATGCATATCCCTCCCGGAGGCGGATTTTCCGAATATATCCTGTCATGGTTCCCTTTGACATATAAAAGCGGAACATTGAGCATGGACTGCAGAAAATCAAGATAGCCTGGACTCAGATCTCCGCAGGAAATGATAAGATCGATCTCTCCGAGCCGCTCTCTGTCAAAATAATCCCATATAGCCTTTTCTTCAGTATCCGAAACCGCTAAGATCCTCATTTCTTCAACATACTCAGGTGTACAGACTTGGTATCCCGCTGTATTTTACCGATCTTTTTCCCGCCTCCGTAAGCTCTGAAAGAGCCGGAAAGCCTCCCTTAACATTATCATTGAGCCAGTCCATGCTGACTATTTCCTCATTTGTCAGCGGCGGAGCATCTGCCGCTTTTACGAGCCCGTTCTGGCTGTGGAGCTCACCGTCAAAGGGATGTATTATCTCAGTTACGATGGCCTTCTTGTATATATCCAGCATCTTGTAGGTATTATAGCAGAGATTTGCTGAGGTTATCACATCTATTACCCCGGAGGACATTCCCCACCAATAGTTGAGCGCCTGATTCTTAATACTGTTTGTTTCCCTGTCCCAGCCGCCGTTCATGATATTCCTTACGATAAGCTCGTAATACTTTCCCCAGTCCCATACAGGCATGGCAAGGTTTTTCACCGTTTGATCATCCTCGATCTGATACAGGCCGTAGTCTCTTGAGGCCTGGGCGGGATTGATGAGGTCGGGACCGGAAATGGTCCTTATCCCCTTTTCTTCCATGAATTCTCTCCAGCTGCCGTTCTCAAGAGAGGTCCAGGTAAGATATACCGAGATATCCGGATCTACCATGGCCGCGCCTATGGCAAAGGCATTTATCCTCGCCGCCGCTCCATAGATAGGATAATCAGAAACATAGCCGATCCTGTGTCCCTTTGCAACGCTGGCCGCAAGCACTCCCATCAGGAACTTGGCCTCATGCATCTTCCCGTAATAGGTACGCACGGTATTGTAGGAAAGGTTGATGGAGCAGTTTATGAACTTGATCCTCGGATAGGCTACTGCCGCCCTTAAGGCCATGTCCATCTGCGTGGGCGAGGTGGTAACGATAAGATCCGCATGATCCTCCGCCGCCTCCCTCACAGCGTTCTCAAAGCTCTCCTCCGATTCCCTTCCGCTGAAGGCCGAGGTTTCGACGATCCCCTGGTAATATTCGGAAAGCTGGTTTCTTCCAAGCTCATGCCCGTATATCCATCTGGACTGGGAGGGCTCCCCGTCATAGATAAAGGCTGCCTTAAAGGGCTTTTTCCTGGTGTAGAGCTTCGGACGCATAAGGACAGACAGCGACTGGTATGCGTCTTCAGCGGCATAGGGCTTTTCAACAAAGGCTATGGATTTTTCCCCGGATACCGTCAGAAATTCATTGTGCAGCTTTTCGATCTTCTTTTTTATCTCCTCGGGCCTGTCCGCCGCAAGCTCGTTAAACCCGAAAACGGTAATATATATAAGAAAAGCATCACTTACGGAGGTATTGTACTGCCCGGCCTTCGAGGAATAGACCTTCGAAAACACATAATAGCCCGTCTTCAGCTCGATGATCATTTCCTCATCCCACCTGCTGTCAAGATCCGCTCCCAGAATGTCCGCCAGCTTCTGGTAATACCCTTCCTCTGTAAAAATTATATCATAGATCCCGCAGGCTCTGAAAAACCTGTCAAACTCATAATATATCCTGACATCCTTTTCATCATTCTTATCCGGAAGTATCCTTATGACATCGGCCATCACCTCTGCGGCATTGATATACTTTAATACGGAAACTCTCTTATTGCCCTCGAGGATATAGAACTTCCACATATATTCATAGGCCTTTACGGGATCCCTTATACCTTCCTCCTGCTGGGCATTGAATATAGCCGTCCATTTTGTGGCAAACTCCGTGTTGGAATCCAGCAGAGGCATGAAATTATCGGCAAAAGCCTCCTGTCTGCCTCTGGTCTTTGTTCCCGTCACCTGTGCAAGCGGTATCTCCATTATCCCCGCGGTGATCTCTCCGCGGCTGGTTTTGGGGAAAAATTCCTCAAGCGCGGGCAGATATGGATACCGTCCTGAAACTACAGCCTTTTTGTAAGCTTTTTCTCCCAGCCTTTTAGCTTTCGTATATTCTTCGTTCATTCATCTCCTTACTGTGTTGATTATTTTCCAAAGGGTCCACTTGTTATTAAAGATAAATTATAGTATCATACTACATTAGATGATCCGGTCCCACAAGCAGATCGGATCGGTTCAAACCGGGGTTTGAACGAAAACGCGTGATCTGCCCCGGCAGATCGGCATAGTGGCAGCAAACGCCACAGATCATGAGATCAGGAGAAATACCATGGCAAAGTGTACTATATGCGGAGCAAATATTCCGAAAAACGGACAATTCTGCCCGAAATGCGGCGCCAGACTACAAATGCCGGTGCAAAAGCAGGAAAAACATCACGAAAACGAGGTATCCTTACAGGAGCAGGCCGTAAACGGACAGCCGGCTTATAATCAGTCAGCCCGCGCCCGGGGGATGCAGGATATGGCCTCAACCGGAGAGGCTGCCCAGGGCGACAGGGCCCGGAACAACCGCACTCCCAATAAACGCTACAGAAGAGAAAAAGCTCAGTTTCCCGGAGCTGATCCTCAAAGCTATCAGAACTATCAGGGTGATCCTCAGAGTTATCAGGGCTTTCAGGGCTATCAGGGCCAGGTGGCTGATCCTCAGGGCTACCAGAACTATCAGGGCTTTCAGGCCCAGGGGCCTGAGCCTCAGGGCTACCGGAACATTCCGGGAGCTGAAAACGCAGCTCCTGATCCCGCGAAGGCACCCTGCCCTTCCGTTTCAGTAAATACCCGGCAGCCGCACCGTTCAGCAAGCACCTTTTACGGGATCGCTTCCTTCCTTTTTTCGGTCGTGGCATTTTTCGGAGGCTATAAGGTCCTTACACTTTCTCTTGCTCTTGCAGCGGTAGTGCTCGGCATAATTGCTCTTGTCAAGAACTGCCGGCTTAAGGCCTTCCCGATCATCTCATTTGTCATTGCGGGCATCGATATACTGTTTGCAACGATAGTCCTCATCGGCGGCGCGTTGTCATCAAATACCGCTGCCAATACCGTCCCGCTTAAGGTAAGCAGAGCCGGCATCGATTTTTCGCTGCCTGCTTCCTTTACTGAAGCAAAAAGCAACGATACCTATACGATATACAGTTCGTCAAAGGATGGCAGCGCCATAGTTTTCTGCGAGATGGACGGCGGACTGCCGGATGAGACCTTCATCATCGGGGCCAGCCAGTTCGATCAAAGCATTAACGATATGGTCGGCCAGATGATGTCCTCCTATGAAGCCGCCGGCTCTGCCAATACCAGGGTGTGTAACATGCCCTGCCGGGAAACCATCTATTCGGGCACTCTGGGCGAGGAAGCGGGCTACGCCGCTGTAAGCCTCATAAACAATCAGGATGCCGGCAGGATGGTTCTCGTCATGACGGTCTGCACCGAAGCCCAAAAGCAGAGTGCGCTTAATAATTACCAGTCCATGCTTGCAAACGCGGTCAGAACACCTGCACAGTAGGGTTTAAGCCTTCTTTTCCGAAGGCACGGGGACCCTGCTGTAGGTCTCCGAAAGCTCTCTGATGCTTCGGGCGAGGTCCTGTGAAAGGAAATTCGGCTTTAATCTCCACTGCCAGTTTCCTTCACTCGTACCCGGTGAATTGATCCTGGCTTCCTTACCCTTGCACAGATAATCCTGAATGGGAATGATACAGAGGTCCGCCACCGATCTGTAGGCCTCCCTTATAAAGTCCCAGACAAACTGGCCGTAATCCGTATTTCTGGAATTTATGTAGCGTCTTGCGAAGTCTCTCTCCCCGTCGTTTATCTCCTCTATCCAGGCACGTGTCGGTGTATTATCATGAGTTCCGGTGTATACGACACAGTTTTTTATATGCCTGTGATTCACATAATAGCTGTCCCAGCTGGTAAAGCCGTACTGAAGGACCTTCATGCCCGGAAAGCCCGAATCCTTAAGCAGCTTTTCGTTCTCGGGAGTGTTATTACCAAGATCCTCGGCTATAATGTTTAATTCCCCGATCTCCTTCCTTAAGGCATTAAACAGCTCCATACCGGGGCCTTTTCTGTTCTCCCCGTGCTCGGCGGTCTCATCGCCGTAGGGTATCGCGTAATATTCACAGAACCCGTGGAAATGATCCACTCTGATAACATCATAGAATTCGTAATTTCTCTTTATCCTTTTTACCCACCAGTCATAACCGCTCTTCTTAAGCGCATCCCAGTCATAGACAGGGTTGCCCCACAGCTGCCCTGTCCTTGAGAAGGCATCCGGCGGGCATCCCGCCACTACCTTGGGAAGGAGCTCATCATCCATCTGAAATACCTCGGGATGAGACCAGGCATCCGCTGAGTCCAGGGAAACGTAAAACGGAAGATCACCTATGATCTTAACATTTTTATCATTTGCGTATTTTTTAAGCTTGTTCCACTGCACATCGAATTCGTACTGGATAAAGCAGATGAAATCAAGCTCATCGGAAAGCTCCTCCCTGGCCTTTTTACAGGCCTTCTCGTCACGCTTTCTCAGTCCCTCCTCCCATGTAAGCCAGGAAGCACCGTCCTTACTTTTCTTGATCGCGTTAAATAACGCGTAATCCTCTATCCAGTAGGCCTCTCTCTTTAAGAAGGCCTCATAAGCCTTTTTTTCCTCCCCGTCGCTCTTAAGCCTTTCCTGAAAGCGTACAAAGGCTTTCCTTAAGAGCGTAAACCTGTTTTCGTAAAGAGCTCCGTAATCGACCCTTTCCTCATCGTCTCCGAAGAACATGCCGTTACATTCGTCCCAGGTAAGCAGCCCATCCTCGATCAGCTTTTCGGGTGAAACAAAATACGGATTCCCGGCAAAAGCAGAAAAGGGCTGGTACGGGGAATCACCGTAGCCCGTAGGTCCCACGGGAAGGATCTGCCAGAAGCCCTGTGCGGACTGATAAAGAAAATCCACAAAATCATAGGCCTCCCTGGAAAAGCACCCTATACCGAACCGGGACGCCAGCGAAAAAACAGGAAGCAGCACACCACTCTCTCTCATTTTTAATCCCCTCCTATGATATCAGTATCAATGACTCGAGCGAGTCAATGTAGTGTTTCTCACTAATATATGGACAGTATTCTATCATAGAATAAAAACAGAGTCAAAAAAAGGAACAGGTCTGAAGGACCCGTTCCCTTTATAAAGACATAAGCCGGCAGATCACCAAAGACCGGACCCGCTTTGCGCCCTGACCTTCTATCCGAAATATCTCTTAAGAAGGCCTTCAAAGGCCTTTCCGTGCCTTGCCTCATCCCTGGCCATTTCATGTACGGTATCATGGATGGCATCAAGATCGAGCGCCTTTGCCCTCTTTGCAAGATCGGTCTTTCCGGTGGTGGCACCGTTCTCACCCTCTACCCTTGCCTCAAGGTTCTTCTTTGTGGAATCAGATATCACCTCTCCCAGAAGCTCCGCGAATTTGGAAGCGTGATCGGCCTCCTCAAAGGCAGCGGTCTTAAAATACTCTCCTATCTCGGGATAGCCCTCTCTGAAGGCAACCCTGCTCATTGCGAGGTACATTCCCACCTCAGAGCACTCTGCCTGGAAGTTGCTCCTGAGATCCTCTATTATATCATCCGGAGCACCCTTTGCCACGCCTACAACATGCTCCGCGGCCCAGGTGAGCTCACCCTCCTGTTTTTTGAATTTCTCCGCGGGTGCATGACATACGGGGCACTCAGCCGGCGGCTCGTCACCCTCATGAACATATCCGCATACAGAACAAACATATTTAGCCATAAAAATACCTCCTTATAAACTCCGGTAATCACATTTACCTTATTTCATCCTATATTACACTATTTTGAAATGACACGGAAGCTAAAGCTGCAAAATTTATATAAGTATAATAATTAGAACGGGATCCGCTTTTTTATTTCGGGGCCGATCACCGAAACAGCCACGATCTTTATAAGATCCACTATGATAAAGGGCAGGACTCCCACCGCAAGAGCTTCCTTAAAGGGCAGCTTCATCTGGTAAGAAAGCCAGGTGGTCCCCAGAAGATACAGGACCCAGGTAGATGCCTCCATAGCCAGTATACAGATGATCCTTTTGTTCCAGAATCTGTCTATCACAATGCCGCTTAAAATAGCCATCGGAATAAACCCGATTATATATCCCCCCGTAGGGCCCATAAGCTTAGCCGGCCCTCCTGAAAAGCCGGAAAACACGGGAAGGCCCGCAAGTCCCAGAAGCAGGTATATAACTACGGACATGCAGCCCGCCTCGGTCCCCAGAACATAGACGGCCAGAAAGACCGCAAAGTTTGTAAGTGAGACCGGAACGGGTCCTATAGGAAGGGAAACAGGTCCCAGTATGCATATCACTGCCGCCATAAGCGCAGTTAAGGTGAGAGTTTTTGTTTTAATGGTCAATTTTAATCCTCCGTAATATCATTTTATTTTTTCTAATCTGTAAAGCCCGGTCCCTTAAGGCCGCATCCGTCTGAGCGTTACACGGCTCAAAGCGTGGAATAACCGAAACCGTTACATATTGCGTCCACCACGACTCCTGACTGGCATAATGGACAGTTGTCCGGTTTATAGCTGGAATAATCCGGAAGGTCGCTTATTGAATAGAGAGAACGTATCTGAACGTTGTCTATCTGCCTTCCCAGAGAAAAGATGGCTGAAATGCCCACTACGCTGCCCTTGTAGAAATTCACTGAGCCTATGGCGCTCTTTAAGGTCCCGCCGGTAGTTGCGGTATCGATAAGAATAAGCACCCTTTTTCCCCTGATCATGTGCTGGTTATTCTCACGGAACATCATCTGACCGCTCACATTGTATTCAGGACTTGTGATGTAAATGGTCTTATGGGCATTTGCGGAAACCATTCCGGCCTTGGTCAGCTTGTTGGCAAGGTATGCGCCTACGACCTCCATCCCGTTTAAGCAGAGAATGGTATCGATAACATCGGAAGCAAGGTAGCTTTCCGCAAGCTCCTCTCCCGTAGCCCTTGCCTCACGCTGTCTTGATTTCATATCACTGAGATCCATATAATAATTTACGTGAGAGTTAGGTGTGATAAAATGACCCGGAATATATCTGAGCACTACATCTTTATTTCTCTGATGATCGATCTTCTTGTAATCCTGCATTTTTACAACCCCCTTTTCAAATTATCAGTATAAAGCATTATACCATATAAGTACCGCAGGGGTCAAAGCTTACGTAACCGTTCACCGAAAGATGAACGGCTGCACGTTACTGTTCAGCGCCGAGCCACGCGCTTGTCGCGCGGCTGCGGCCCAAAACATTTGACCGGCCTGGCATATGGTCTGGTTGAAAAGATAGCGACCGGAATGATCGCAGTCGGGCTCCGTTACTGCATAAAGACTGTTTCGAAAATGCGTCGTATGGCAAAAGAAGCCCCCGGCGCCCGCGACAGTGCTGACAATGCCGCAAACACCGGGGATCAGAGCCTGAAATAACCAAAATACATAGCCCTACAGGGTCATCCTTCCCTCTATGCCGCTGTAATCGATCACCCTTTTGCTTCCGTCCTTAAACAGAAGGCTCACCGGCCCGTATGCGCCGCTTCCCTCCCCGTTGAGACCGCGGTCTGAAAAGCGTATCTCCATGATCGGAAACAGCTCTTCTGACTTAAATTCCTCATCCCGGTCCTTGGTGA
The DNA here is from genome assembly GCA_002368575.1 of Lachnospiraceae bacterium UBA3814. Lineage (GTDB taxonomy): Bacteria > Bacillota > Clostridia > Lachnospirales > Lachnospiraceae > UBA2868. Next base: position 12,787 of record DFEA01000069.1, read on the forward strand.
TGACCTGCGAGATAAAAACATAGGGTTCCTTCGCATCATACTGGTTTAAAAGGCGACCCCCGGCAAATATCACACAGGAATACTCGGAATCGGGATTCGTTCCCCTGCTCCTTACGGTCCACAGCCTGTCAAAGCCCGTATAAACCGTCATAGCCATGCGCCTTGGCCTTCCCGTGTGGTCAAAGCCTTTTATTATCACAGCCTCCGCTCCGTTTTCGGAGGCTGTCGTGATCTCTGTCTTTTGGCCCGAAAAGCTGTTGTCCGGAAATCCGTAGGATCCAAGATATATTTCCACAGGACGCTTGCAGATCCTGAACCTGTCTGCCCTCATGATGCCCAGTCCGACCGGAAAATCGGCAAGATCCACGGCCTCAAGCCAGTGACACTCGGTCGCAAGGTCATAATCAAAGAACTGCCTTCGATACAGGACCCCGTCACGGCTTCCCGCATAAAAGGTCACGTTTGCCCTTTCGGTATGAAGATCTGTAAGGCTCCTTAATACATACTGCTGGGATTCAAGCTTAAGCGCAGGAGCCTCCCGCAGAGAGTCCCCTGACGGGCCGGCATCTACCCCGCTTTCCCAGGGGAATCTGGTATTGTAGCACAGCTTTGAATAATTCCACATCCCATGCACATCGCCTTTGTCCTTAAGGACCTTTGCCGTCCTTAAAACAGTTTCCCCGTTGCCCTCATGATTTGTAAAAACAAGAGCCGGTCCCTCAAGCACGGTTTCCTTCACCCTGCTGCCCGGGGCTTTCAGGTCCTCATCCCCGGTCTTTAAAAAGCCCTCCCAGGTCCCGTTGTTTTCCCTGGCCGTCCAGAATGGATGGTCACCCGGAAGGTGCAGGCATAAGAAGGCTTTTCCGAGCCAGAAGGGAGATTCCGCGCAGGAATATCGCTGCACAAGGGGAGTAAACTGCCCGTAGAAGCCAAGAGACGGTATCCCGTTTATAAGAAGATCGTCCCTTGTGATAAACTGAAGCAGTGACCCCGCAGTTATCCGCCTCGCAAGCCCCATGTCAACGGCTGGCTTTTTCAGGAAAAGATTACCGTCAAAGGGACTTGTGGAGGCGTTTCTGTATATGCAGCTCCTTCCCCACATATTGGTAAACCCGTCCTCATCAAACATGTCAGGATAGGTCTCCATAAGCCTGTTTGAGTTTTCCTCAAAGCGGGCTGCTATCTCAGGCATATGTTCATAGCCGTACCACAAATTCCAAAGAGGGGCATACATATTGAAGGCCCAGCAGGAATAATAATCAAAGCTGTGGCCGTCTCTGTACCAGCCGTCTCCCGCATAATAGGCAAGAATGGCCTGCGCGTGATCCAGCATGATGCTTTCATTGATCTCATAGCCGTACAGCTTCAGGAATGCCATATCAAGCATATTAAAGAGACGCCAGTTCTGGGGGACTGTGTTTGCATGCGCATAGCCGTACAGGAAGTCTGCTATGGCATCCCTTTCCTCCTTTTCAAGCCTCTCCCATAAAGCCCTCCTGCTCATATAAAGCCCTATTACAAGGGCGCAGGTCTCTACGGTCTGCTGGAAGGGCCTGAAGGGATCAAAGCCTTCCTCCCCGGCATTGCCGCTTCCGGTAAGCTTTAACATTTCCTCATAGGAGCCCGCGTATTCACTGCTGTCCTTCTCAGTGCAGGTTCTTAAAATATGAAGCTTATAATAATCCCTGACCGAAATGCCGTTAAGGGTAAGCCCGGGATCCTCCTCTATAAGGACCGACGCGATAAAAAACGAGCGGGCAAGCCCCTCGAATATCTCCGCCCTTTTTTCGGCCTCAAGGGTGCCCTCGTCCGCATGAGAGCTGTCAGCATTATCCCCGTTTTCGTGAGGGTAGGTCACTACGGTTTCCGCTCTAGGCATAACGACAGGAGCATCAATATCCTTAATATTATTAAAAACACCGCTTA
>DFEA01000043.1 GCA_002368575.1 Lachnospiraceae bacterium UBA3814
ACAGCCGCCGCTTGAAAGATATCAGGTGTGATGATATTATATGTAACTGAAGCCGGTGAAAAGCCGGACATGGAGGTAAAATGCAGGGTGTTTTCAGGGCTGAAAGGAAAAACGGGACGATCTGCTACCGCAGCTCGATAACCTACAGGGGAAAGCATATCAGCCTCGGAACCTACCTTTCCGAAACTGAGGCCGCTCAGGCCTACTACGAGGCGGAGGAGATCCTGTACTCAAGGCTTACGATCGATGAATATGAGCCTTCCTTCAGTCTTAAATTCGAAAAATATGTGGTCCTTGTCAATTTCAGGGATAATAACGTTTATATTAAAAATCCCATCTATCTGCTTAACCGGTATTTCAGATATTACTGCGATCCCGATACCGTTTTCAAATTCGATATCGACGATCTTTTTTTCTATTCAAGCCATCATATCTCCAGACGGGGAGGGCATTTTTTTGTCGCCGACTATGGGATGCAGCTCAACCTCAATGCCCGCTACGGCATCAGGAGGCACGCGGTGGCAGGCAGGGACTACCGCTTTATAAACGGGGACAGCTACGATTACAGATATGAAAATATCGACATAATAAACAGATATTTCGGGGTCGAAAAGAACGAAAAAAACGGAAGGATCTGTTACCGCGCCAAGATCCTTATAAACGGTGTCTGGATAATAGGGACCTACCCTACGGAACAGGAAGCGGCCATCGCCTATAACAAGGCGGCAGACCTTGTGATGAAGAGGCTTCCGGAAAAGAAATATGACATGAACTATATAGACTCGGTCTCACCTCAGGAATATGCGGATATCTATACCCGGATAAGGATCTCGCAGAGGCTCCTTGCCCTGCAGGATTTTCCGGCACAGTAAACGCATTTACTTAATGCGTTTACTATAGTATAATTGCAGCATAAAATTCAGGAAGTGTAAAAAATGGATCTTTTAAGCCTTACCTTTGATAACATAAGCGGAGCCTTTAAGGGGGCCTCCGTTCCCACCTCGGTCATTCTGGCGGTACTGCTGTTTTCCGTTCTTCTTAGTGCCTGGGAATTTGCTGTTTACAGGCTGGTCTCACACCGGGCCTTCTATAACCGCTCCTTCAATATAAGCATTACGGTAATGCCGTTTTTCATAGCGACCATCATCCTCTGTCTTCAGTCCAGCATCGTGATCACCCTGGGGACCATCGGTGCGCTTGCCATAATCCGTTACAGGACCGCCGTCAAGGACCCTGTTGATATGATCTATCTGCTATGGTCCATTCATACCGGCATAGTCTGCGGCTGTCAGCTTTATAAGGTGGGGTTGCTTACCTCCATAACCGCCACCCTGGTGCTTATAATCCTCGAGAATTCCCGTATCGGCAAAAAGCCTCTCATCCTGGTATTCGAATCCCTTCCCGAAAAGGAGCAGGATGTGCTTGAGCTGCTCAGGACAGTCTATAAAAAAGTAGAGATAAAGAACAGAAGCTTCTCAAACGGAATAATCCGCTATACTACGGAGGTTTCCTCTCCTTCCGCAGACCTTCTTACGAAACAGCTTGAGGAGGCCGGGGCCGTAAGGTTTTCACTCATTTCCTATGAAGAAGACAGCATACTGTAAAACGGTGATAACGGCATGAGGACCAGGCTCAGATCTGTATTTTTCATTATATCACTGTCAGCTCTTCTGATCGTTCTGATAAGCTTTGACAAAAGGCCCAGGATATCCGATTATGTAACGAGCGTAAATGAGATGGCTGAAGAGATGTCGGCTCTGAACCTGAAGGCCATCACTCCACCCATCATCTATTTTGATGAGGAAAGGCTGTTTTTTGACAAAAAAAGCAACACCTTCTATTATTCGGTAACGGAAGGCTCCAAAAGCGGCCTTGATCCCCATATCCTTCTTTCAACCACCCTGCCTGACGCAAGGATCATGTTCTCCTCCCTTATAACCGAAGAGCTTATTGCCGGCAATACCCCTGTCCTGCTTTCCATATACAATAAAACGGATTACGGGATCTTCTTTCTCAAGGTAACTACCCTGCCCATGATCAATATAGACTGCTCCGGCACCATAGAAAGCACTGCCAATTCCGAAATGAATTTCACGATCTTCGATAACGGCAGGACCTGTGAAAGACGTCTTGTAGAATCAAAGGGTACCATACATACAAGAGGAGCCACCTCCTCGCTTTACCCTAAGAGCAATTATCATATTTCACTTAAGATGGATTTGCCGGGAGGCTCTTTAAGAAACAACAATGTCTCTCTTTTAGGTATGAGACAGGACGATGACTGGCTGCTTTACGCGGCCTACAGCGACCCCGAAAAGATAAGGAATGTTTTCTCGCAGAACCTCTGGTATGAGTCCTGTCTGACGGACAACAGCTACCGAAAGACCACCGGGACGCAGTACAGATATGCGGAGCTGTTTTTAAACGGGGAGTACAATGGTCTCTATGCCGTATGCCCGCCCATTGATGAAAAAATGCTTGAACTGAGCGGGGATCTTTCAAAGCAGGTCCTGTATAAATACCAGTATTTTATCGGAGATTACCCCGAAAAAAATGAAAATAACACGGCAGACGGAGTCGTGATCAAGCATCCCACACCCGGAGAAGCACCAGACAGCGACGGAAGCTACGGTAAAAGGGAATATCGTCTCTTTTTTAAATACTTTGATTATCTGAACAGTCACCGTGATGATAACGAGCTCCTCGCAAAAGGCATCGATATGGATAACGCCATTGACTTTCAGCTTTTTATAAACCTTGTCCAGGGAGTCGATCAGGTGCGGCCGGATTCCGTAAAAAATATCTATCTTGCCCTGATCAAAGAAAAGGACGGGATAAAGGGACTGTACTGTCCCTGGGATCTTAATCTGACCTGGGGAAACCTGTGGGCGGGCGATATAGTGCATAACATGGTCGGCTCCTATTATCTTTCCGCGGAGGAGAACTTTGAGCTGAACTGCGGCTATCTTCCCCAGATGATCAAAAACGACAGAGCAGGCCTTACAAAAGCCCTTTCGGACAAGTATGCCGCCCTCAGAACCGGTGCCTGGTCCGACGAGAACATACTTGCCATGCTTGACGACTATGAAAAGCGGATCTTCGATTCAGGGGCATACCTGCGTGAAATGGAGCGCTGGCCTGACGCCACCTTTGAGGATCCCTCTCTTAAGCTCTCCTCATTTAAGGAATATGTGTTCAAACGGCTGGAGGTCTGTGACAGAGCCTACGGCTTTGAGAGGGAAAGGGCTCACCTCGCGGAGTAATCTATGAAGCTGATATCCGTGCTCACCGGTCCGTTTATCCCGTCTACGGTACCTGTCCTGTTATACTGCCATATCGAAAATCTATAGGGGAAATCCGTATACCAGTGTTCTGTTTTCACTTCTTCCCCGCTTTCCGCTGCTGCCTCTCCTTCCCCGCTCACCCTTTCGGCTGTACTGCTGCTTTTTCTGTCGTATGAGCTTTTCTGTGACATGGCGCTTATATCCGTATAAACCGATGATCCTGACACCGGTCTTTGTATATCCGAGCTTGAGGAGGTCGTGGTGACGCTCTGCGTTGAATTCGGTATTGAATTCTGCATTGTATTCTGCGTTGAATTAAAACGGCTCCCTGTACTGCTTCCTGTACCCGAAGGGACAGAGGGTGCGGCAGTGACCTTTACCTCGGGGTCGACGCTCAGTCCTGCGTCTCTGGCAAGGCTGTAATCCACCGGATCCGACAAAAAGACCGGGAAACCCGAGAGCCTGCTCAGATCTATGTCCCTTATGAGGGTGTTCCTGTCCGCAAGGATCATGGGAGTAAAGCCAAAGCTTTTAACGGTATCAAGCCAGATCTTTACAAGCCGTGTCCGCTCCTCCATGGAAAGCTTTTCGGTCCTCGGGGTATCATTTTTTATGTTTTCGATATGTATGGCTACAGGCCAGGTTATTCCGTACTGGGCGATTGCGCCTACAGTAAAATTGGCTTCCTCCGTAGCTTCGGTTTCGTTTACGGCCTGAGTGGTAAAATAAGCCCCTATGGCTATCCCGTTCGCCGCGGCTCCCCTGGCATTTGCCACGAAGCTCTCATCAAGGGATATTATACCCGAATCATACCCTCGTGAAGCCACCTTTATCATGGCAAAGTCTGTTCCGTCCGCCCTGACCCTCTGCCAGTCTATGGGCCCCTGGCTTTTCGAGACAGTTACACCGTTTAAGGAGCTTATATCCCCGTCATTGTAGGAAAGCCTCCCGTTCTTCATCGACAGGCTCCCCTCAAAGGCATACTCGTTCTTCGGCACCTCATCCATGATCTCATAATATATGGTTTTTCCGTCCGCCTCGATAATCTTTATATGGTCCCTGTCGCCCAAAGCCTCCGGCTCGATCTCCCTTGCCTCCTCCTGTGTTCCGCTGGTATCGGAGGATTTTTTTGCTGTTGATCCGTTATCCCGCGGAAGAGGCGT
>DFEA01000101.1 GCA_002368575.1 Lachnospiraceae bacterium UBA3814
TAGGCCGCGTCCTTTTCGGTAAAAAGGGAATACCATATATCATGGCTGTCATTTTCAGGATCAACGATCTTATTCAGCCCCTCATAGGTGTAATATCTCCTGCTCTTTTCCGAAACAAGGAAGGCGGAATCGTAGGATAGCCCCTCCTTTAAATCCCTCAGGTATTTCTGCATTATCCGTATCGACTCCTCCTCACTCATGGAGGCCTCCTGCTCCAGAAAGGTATCCAGAAAATCATCACAGGCCATGGTCCGGGCGACAATGATCGGCTCGTTCAGGCTGCCGGAGATCCGGTCATATATGCGATAAGAAAGCATGGTATCGATCTCCTTCGTGTTTTCCCTTGCCAGCATGACGAGGGACACGATCGATACGATGATGGCCAGAAGAAAGCTGGCGGAAACCACAGAAAAAATAAATATGACGCTTTTATCCTTATCCTTTTTGATGTCCTTTTCATTCGACATAGCTTACTCTCCCGCTCCTACGTCTCATTGCTCCCGTGCCGGTGCGATCATACTCCCGTATCTTGCAAGCAGCATTTCCTTCTGTGTGCGAAGCTCCTTCCGGTCGTCGAATCCGTTTTCGGGGATATAAACAAGACCGACGGCATACCTTGCTGCTGCCGCAAGCATCAGATGAATGGTGGTCGAAAACATTTCCTCCTCGGATATATCCGTTCTCAGTGTTCTGTCCTCCCCCGCCTTTTCATAGATGATATGAAAACGGTCCTTAAGATCTTCGATGATCTCCTGATAAGGAGCCATCGCCTCAGGGGAAATATGCTCCGAATGAACATAAATATTGAAAAACTGGTTGAAACGAAGCATATCCCTGCGATCGTCATAGAGGTCAAGAAGAGAATCCAGATAAAACTCGAAGCACTCATAGGCTGTCATATTAGCCAGCCCGGCAGCCGTGATGTGCCCCAGGTTCTCATTCATGTATTCTCCCCATTTCCATGCGGCTACAGCCACTACAAGATCAGGCTTTGAGCTGTAATAGCGGTAAAGCGTGATGGTTCCGTATCCGCTTTTCTTTGCTATCTCGATCATGGATACGGTCTCTATATTCCTTGTGGAAAACAGCTCATAGGCCTTCTTAAGGAATGCCTTCCTTGTAGCCTCAGTCTGCTTGGGGTTCTTCTTTCTTCCTGCCAATTCTGTGCCTCTTTCCGGCCCTCTATACATCATTGCTGCACACGATCGCTATAGGAATGGTGCTTTCAGTGCCTCGCATTTATTTATGAAAGATATTCTACCATGATTAACGGGCTTTTTCAACACAGTATGGACCTGTCTCCTTTTACAAAACCGGAGCCTGTGCTATAATGATGTCTGGTCAAAGTAAAACGGCGCAGATCCGTATCCGGTAAAGGAGCCTTAACAGGCTCAGACCGCGATTGATCTATTCATTTGCAAAATACAATAAGGGCTGAACGGATCAGTGAAGCAACTGGCAGAGTTACTCAGAAAAGCAGGAAAGCTGAACAAGAACATACTGTGGACCGTCATTTCCATTCTCCTGGCGGTTCTGACGATCAACCTCGTCCTTAAGCAGAATAAAAATATTTCTGTAGACGGTCTCCTTGATGTCATAGCCGCCGCGGATAAGCTTTTTTTCATCCTCGGGGTCATGACCGCCATGCTTTACGTATGGTTTGAGGGCCTTGCCCTGCGATCCATACTGAGCAAGGCGGGATATCCGAAAAGCCCTCTTAAAAGCCTGCTATACAGTACCTCTGACATTTATTTTTCGGCGATCACCCCTTCCGCTACTGGCGGACAGCCTGCCAGCGCGTATTTCATGATAAGGGACGGAATCCCCGTGGGAATAACGGCAGCCGCTCTTGTTATAAACCTGACGATGTATACTTTATCGATCATCGTTCTCGGCGTCATCTCTGTCATCATGGATCCCGGTGGTTTCCTTAAATTCGGTGATCTTTCAAGATTCCTTATCGCGCTCGGCTTCATAATTCTGTCCGCGCTGGCTGCCCTCTTCTTTATCTCTCTGAAAAATGAACGGCTCATATTTATTCCGCTTTCAAAATTCATAACATTTTTATATAATAAAAAGGTAATACGGGAAAAGGACAGGAAGCTCGCAAAGCTTGAAAAAATAAGGAACGATTATAAAAACTGCTCTGACCTGCTTTCGAAAAACAGAAAAATGCTGTCAGGCGCCTTTTACTGGAATCTCGCTCAAAGAGCGTCACAGCTCATGACTCCGATGCTGATATATCGTTCCATTGGCGGTCCCGATGTCAGGATGGCCAGGATATTTTCCAGACAGTGCCTGGTCACGATCGGTTACAATTTCGTCCCTATACCCGGAGGCATGGGCGTTTCGGACTACCTTATGCTCGACAGCCTGAGCAGCATCATGGATGAACGGACCGCTATTGCAGTCGAGCTTATAAGCCGCGGGATCACCTTTTATATCTGCGTTACCGTGTGCGGTCTCATTACTCTGGCCGGCTGGCTGCTCCTGCGCGGAAAAAGGCATGAAAAGAGCTCTGCTTCCGCAAGCATTAATTTAAAATAAGAAACCTTCAGGCATGATTGGCGGGTCAGATACAAGCCTGAGTAAGCTCAGCCCGTACCTGACCCCGGAGGATAAAAATGATAGGCGTATATGATTATACAGTCATTCTTACATATCTGTCTCTGATCTCAGGTGTGCTTGGGATCATTATCGCCGTAACCGGAGCGGGACATCCCGAGGTCGGAATTTTCTTCCTCATGGTGTCCGGGATACTGGATGCGCTGGACGGAACGGTCGCAAGGACAAAAAAGGACAGGACAGAGCTTGAGAAGAATTTCGGAGTGCAGATCGATTCGCTGGCGGATCTCGTCTGTTTTGGAGTCCTTCCGGCGCTTATCGGCCTTGCCCAGCTTCGTATCAGCGGGATCTTTACCGAGATCGTCAAAAAAAAGGATTATGAGGGCTCCTTCCCGATGCTCGTTATCCTGCTCGTTATATCTGTCTTCTATGTACTTGCCGCGCTCATACGGCTCGCGTATTTTAACTGCACCGTCGATATGCGCAATGAGGAGGCTAAGAAAAGCGGGGTGTCCTATTATGTAGGACTTCCTGTCACTTCCTCCGCCCTCGTCTTCCCCTTAGTCATGATCATCCATTTATTCAGCAGATGGAACCTTACGGTGATCTATTTTCTGGTCATGCTTCTGATGGCCATAGCCTTCGTCATGAACGTCAGGGTAAAGAAGCCGGGAAAGATCGGGCTGTTTATCCTTATCGTTATCGGACTTGTCGAATTTGCCGCATGCGTCTATGCCTTTAAAACCTCTATATGAGCATTCAGGATTTTTTATATAATACAAAAACAGGACGGATTCTCTTAAGGCCTCTTATCAGCAGGCCCGTCTCCGTGCTTTTGGGAGCCTTTCTGGACAGCAGGCTGTCAGCTGTCCTCATTCCTTTCTTCGTAAAAAAGCAGGGGATCAGGCTGAGTGATTACAGGCTTAAGGGTATAAAAAGCTTTAATGATTTTTTCTGCCGAAGGCTTAAGAAGGGTCTTCGGACTGTAAGCAGGGACATAAACGAGCTCATAGCGCCCTGTGACGGGCTTTTGAGCGTATACAGCATAAACGCTCTGACCGTTCTCAGCGTAAAGCAGAGCAGCTTTTCCATAGACAGGCTCCTTAAGGATCCCTCTCTTTCCGCGGGCTTCGAAGGCGGATATGCCCTGGTCTTCAGGCTGTGTGTAGACAATTACCACAGATATATCTATTTTGATTCAGGGAAGCAGCATAAAACCAGAAGGATAAAGGGGGTCTATCACACCGTGAGGCCCGTCGCCCTTGAAAAATATCCTGTATTTATCGAGAACAGCAGAGAATATACGGTGATCGATACAGAAGCCTTCGGACGGGCGGTACAGATGGAGGTAGGGGCGCTTTTGGTGGGAAGGATAGTCAACCTTAAAAGGGCTCCCGCTTATGTGAAAAGGGGCGAGGAAAAAGGATACTTCGAATTCGGGGGCTCTACCGTCATGATCCTCCTTCCTGAGGGTGCCGCAGAGCTTCGTCCCGATATTCTGAAAACACTGAACACAAACACGGAGCTTCCGGTACTGATGGGAGAGACTGTCGGAAGGGCCTGCCGTCATGATTAAGCCCTGTTGGGCTAATGAATGGAAGTCATACGATAGCAGGCCCCGCTCACCCTGTCTGCATCCCAGACCGGATCATTTCCTTTAATATCCCTTATTGCCCGTCAGTCACGTCCAAGGGCCTTTCTCATAGCCTCTATATACCGGGGATTTGTTCCGCAGCAGCCTCCGATATATTTTACCCCGTACTCTATAGCCGGAATGGTCTCCCTGACAAAGGTATCTATGTCATAGAGAGTACTGCTGCTGCCATCGGCCGCGGTTATCGGTATTCCGGCGTTTGGCTTGAAAATTATCGGGAGATCGGTGCATTCCCTGAATTGCTTTACGATCCCCATTGCCTTGTCAGGTCCCAGTGAACAGTTTAAGCCGATCGCCTTTACCTGCTCATAGGGCCTCAGACGTTCTGCAACATCCTCAGGTGAATTGCCAAACATGGTTTTCCCCACCTCTGCAAAGCTCAGTGAGCAAAAAACAGGTATATCATATTTAGCCGCTTCCTTTACCGCGACCTCCATCATGTTCAGGTCTATAAAGGTCTGAAACCAGATGTAATCAGGCTTTCCCGCCACTCCGGCCTTAAGTATCTCATTGTAGATAGCCGCGCATTCGTCCTCTTCAAGATCACCATAGGGCTCCAGTATCGCGGTAAGAGGTCCCGATGAAAGAATGGTTTTTACCGGCTCAGCCGAAGGAGAACCGGCGGGGATCCTGCCGTCGACAGCCTCATGCAGAAGCTCCATTGCCTTCTCAACCACCTCTGTTACATCATACCCGAACTTATCGGCAACTATCCTGTTGATACCAAATGTGTTGGAGAGTATCATCTCCGCGCCGGCATCCGCATATTCAACCGCAAGCTCCTTCACTATATCGGGAGCTGTCAGGTTATACTGCCATACCGGATCATTGTTTCCGGATTTTTCCCACAGGCTGGTCCCTACCGCTCCGTCAAGTAAAACTACATTATCCATTTTTCTGTTTCCTTTCTTCATACATTATGATAACCACTACATATACCTGTTCCGGCGCTCGCTTAACCCGTGAATCGCTGTACAACTACTGTATTATTATACAGAAAAAAAAGAGGGTCTGCCACCCTCTCGACCAAAAAAAACAGGATCGATTTTCGTTAACCGGTATAAAAAGGACCCGGTCATATCCCGGGTCCTTAAAACGTGTTTTTTTTATTCGGTCTCTATAACCTCAACTACCCAATAGCCTATTTCGTCACCATGCTTATCATAGGCTGCGATCTCTACGATTCCGGGATTTTTACCCTTCACGATCAATTTCTTTCCCTTCATTTTGCATTTGACGATGCCCGGCTCAGATACCTTAAATGATTTGATCTTTGCATCTGCCTTTAATTTTTCAGAGTCTTTTACCTCGATAGTATAATCTATCTGGAGCTGACCGTCTGTTACCGTTATAACCGCTGTTCCCGATTTAGAACCGTCTGAAGCAGTTATCGTCGCGGTTCCGACGGCTACTCCGGTAACGACCCCATCCTTAACGGAAGCAATCTTCTCATCGGAAGAGCTCCATGTCACAGCTGCTCCTGCGGAAACACCCTCTGCCGTAAGGGTAACGCTTTCATTGATATTGACTGTGGCTGATGAAGGTGTTATCACGATAGAATCAACCGGTACGGGAGTCGGCGTCGGTGTCTCTGTGGGAGTCGGCGTCGGTGTCGGTGTTGTCGTAGGCGTCGGGGTCGGCGTGGGATCATCATAATCATCGCTTCCGATCTTTACGGTATTGTTGACATCATCCATTCCCTCCTTAAACGCCGTGCCGGCAATAGGGAAGGCACTGGCAAATTCTCCGGTGCCGTAGGCTTTTTCCAGCGTGTGCGGCTGAGTTTTATCAGCAGCGTCAAAGTCGGAGCTTCCCTTAAGGAAATAATCATAGCTTATTCCTTCCGTGGAATCGTCCCAGGTTGCGTCAACGTAATACCATTTATCACCCAGTGCTACAATATTCCAGGCATGAGCATCGGCATCCCTTCCGGTGCCGGCCTTTCCGCCTACGAATTTGCAGGGAACACCTGCCTCGACACAGAGACGGTACATACATAAAGCGTAAGCATTGCAGAGTCCCTCTCCCTTAGACAGTGCGTTATACATGCTGGAATTTGCTTCAGGGGGCTCTCCCGTATAGGTGATCAGGTTGCAGACATAATCATGGATCGCCTTCACCTTTTCATAATTGCCCATTGAGGAAACTCCCAGCTCGGAAAGGATCCCGGGAACCTTCTGTTTAACGTAATTCGCCTGCTCAAGGGTCTCAAAATAAGGCAGTTTAAAGGTGACAACATCCCCATCCGCTTCGACCGAGTAAGCGTCACTGCTCAGATTCAGCGTAGCAGCCAGATAATCCGCGTCCTCATGAGTGCCCGGATCATCAACCATAGCCAGGGTGCTTTCAAAGAAGATGAAATCCCCGTCATTGATGATCGTTTCGATATCTGCCATGTCACCTTTGTACTTTACATCAAAGCTTGCTTCTCTCTTAACACCGTGCTCGCTTACGACCTTAGCAAGCTCCCTCAGGTCAGATGCCTTATCAGTCTTCGCAAATACGCTGAGCGGCATCAGGAGAAAAATCATTGCGGACAATACGGCCGCAGCCCCGGTCTTCCTTTTTAACATTCTTTACCTCCTGTTCATAAAAAGTTTTCCACCCTGATGAACGAACTCATCCGGGCAGCTGCCAAATGGAATGTATTATGTTGCACCAACTGAAATCTATTGTATCATTTTCGATTTTCATTTGCAATAAATTATGTGCGGCTTCTGTATCAAACCTTAGTAAAACACAAAAATGGGTGTTCCCGAAGGAACACCCATCTGTAAACCCTTATGAAGCTTAACGCCTTAGTATCCGAATTCCTGTGCCCAGTAGTGGGTGCCGTCGTCAGCCACATATACTGAGATCGCTACCTTTGTGAAGGAAGGATACAGGATATTTTCCTTATGCGTAGGGCTGTTCATCCAGCCGCTCATAACGGCTGAGGCATCATTGTAACCGAACGCGAGATTCTCGCCGCCCATTATGTCACTGTTTACCGTATACCACGGAGTGTTGTTGGGACGGGTATGTGAGAATAACGTCTCCTGCTCCTTGGCCCTCACATCCGAGCAGCTCTCGATATTCTGATCCCATGTAAGAGTACCGAGACCTGACCTCTGTCTTTCCTCATTCACAAGGTTAAACGCCCTTAGTGCCTCACTTCTGAGTGCTGCCGTATCGCCCGAGGTATCAGCCAGAGCTACTGCCTCGCTGTCAAAATAGTGTACGTTATCCGATGCTATATCGGCACTTGAACGAAACGCGGATTCATCCCCGATCGTACCTCTGTTGCTGAGATTCACCCCGATAAGGATACCGCATACGGTAAGCGGGACAACTACCACCCCTGCTATGATCCCGAGAAGTGTTCCCTTTTTCATATCTCTACCTCCTTGATAAATTATCTTGATTGCACCGGTCCGTAGGGAAATCGTGTGCTTCCGCGAAACCCCCGACCCGCGCCGATCCGTTCGGTATACCGTCCGGATCCTTCTCTTTATATACTTAACAGTCCGGTCCTTTCAGACTCATATCCGATATCTTCTTCTGATTTAATTATCACATATGCACTCTGAAAAAACAACGGCTTTATAAAATGTTAATGATTCAATCGACCTCATTTTCATTTACATTAATAAA
>DFEA01000058.1:0-22601 GCA_002368575.1 Lachnospiraceae bacterium UBA3814
ATACCAGAGAACTCACCTGCAGGATATATGAGGTAAAGTACAGTAAAGAACAGATCCCTGAACAATTTCGTCATTTGAATGATGATGAGAAATGCTCTATGACGAGTCACAGGTATGGTGATATAGCAGGAAAGTATGTGATCTACCGGGGTGAGCCGGCAGAATGCGATGGTATCAGTTACCTGAATGTAGAGGATTACCTTAAATCGTTAAAATAGTTCTAAGACGTATAAAACGCCAAAACATTTCGGGTCATTGCACTTTTGGCGATTTACCGGCGCTTGCTTTAATGCAGGCGCATTTCTTTTTGTTCGAATGCACATTTGTGTGACGCATCCCTTCCTAAAAACAATCCCCTATTTCTTCTAAACACAATCATTTAGAATAATACCGATATGTCTCGAAGGACTGATACCATGGCAGAAAGCAGAATTTCAGAAGTAATAAATAAGCTGCCACGATCTTATAAGGCTCCGGCATCCCGGTGTATACAGACCGGGCTAAGGTGTAAGCCGGTAACTGCAATTTGCCGCTTGACATCGGAGAAGTATCTCTGTAGAATGCGTCATATGAAGACAAGGGCGTCTTTAAGTGTTTCACTTAAAGATGCCTTTTTTCATTTTTCCGAAGCTTAGGAACTGCTGAAGAACAACTAATACACCTTTGCCTGTTTTCTGCAGCAGTCCCTTACCCGGAAAGGTCAGACCGCCATATGATCCGTAGGTATCGGCAGCGGAAATCGGAATGAAAGGAAGAAAGAAAGACTTATGGAAAAAGTATTAGTTCTGGATTTTGGAGGTCAGTATGATCAGCTCATTGCCCGCCGGGTGCGGGAAGCGGGTGTTTACGCTCAGATCAGGCCCTGGGACGGGATCACTCTTCAGGAGATCAAAGTAGAAGGATATAAGGGCATCATCTTTACCGGCGGACCGAACAGCGTGTACGATCCTGATTCGCCCCGCTGTGATGCCGCGGTAATGGATCTTGGCATCCCGATCCTTGGCATTTGCTACGGAGCCCAGTTGCTGGCCTGGCTCGGAGGCGGCCGGGTCTCCTTTGCGGAGCACTCCGGCGAATACGGAAAAACGATACTTTGGGTCCACGGGCACCCGCTTTTTAAAGGCATTCCTAAGGAAAGCATCTGCTGGATGAGTCATACGGACATTATCAGTACTCCGCCGTCCGGCTTTGAAGTGATCGCGCAGACTGAAAACTGTCCCTGTGCCGCCATGGCTGATGATACCCGCCTGCTTTACGGTGTTCAGTTCCATCCGGAGGTGTCGCATACCGTTTTCGGTAAAGAAATACTTCGAAATTTTCTTTTTTCTGTTTGCGGCTGCCGGGGCGACTGGGATGCCAGACATTATGCGCAGGAGCTGATTGACGAATACCGGAGTAAGCTTTGCGGGAAAAAGGTGCTCCTCGCTCTGTCAGGCGGTGTGGATTCCTCCGTGGCTGCCCTGCTTCTGCACAGGGCGGTCGGGCAGAGGCTGGTTTGCGTGTTCGTCGATCACGGACTTCTTCGTAAAGGTGAGGGAGATTATGTGGAGGATACCTTCCGCAGAAGCTTTGGTATCAATCTTGTGCGAGTGAACGCACAGGAGCGTTTTCTTGAAAGGCTTGCCGGGATCACTGATCCGGAAATAAAGCGAAAGAATATCGGGGAGGAGTTCATCCGCGTGTTCGAGGAGGAAGCGCAAAAGCTGGGGCATATAAACGTATTGGCCCAGGGGACGATCTATCCGGATGTGATCGAGAGCGGCAAAGGCGCATCCGCAACGATCAAAAGTCACCATAATGTAGGCGGGCTTCCGGACACGATCTCCTTTGAGGAGATAGTTGAACCGCTTCGCAATCTTTTTAAGGATGAGGTCAGGAGCGTGGGCACGATGCTTGGCCTTCCCGCCAGGCTGGTATGGCGGCAGCCGTTTCCGGGTCCCGGGCTTGCGGTACGGATCACGGGTGAGATTACAAAGGAAAAGCTTAAGCTTCTGCGGGAGGCCGATGCGGTTTTCTGTGAAGAGATCAGCCGTGCTTCTCTTGAAAAGGAGCCGGATCAGTATTTCGCTGTCCTTACAGACACCCGTACCGTAGGTGTCATGGGAGACGCCCGGACATATGGTTTTACGGTGGCGCTTCGCGCCGTTTGCACCGACGATTTTATGACAGCGGAATGGACACGTCTTCCATATGAGGTGCTGGAAAGGGCCAGCGTCAGGATCACGAATGAAGTACCGGGGATCTCCAGAGTAGTGTACGACATTTCTTCAAAGCCTCCGGCAACGGTGGAGTGGGAATAGAAAATATATCAGTAATTTTTGTATATTTTATTTTTTCTTATTGCGGGTACTGTTTGTTTTGCTTATAATGATAACTGTGCAGAGATAAAATCTGTGCAAATCTGACAAATCAATTTAAACAGGAGGAAAAAATGAAAAAGAAAATTATCAGCGCAATTCTTTCTTCAGCAATGGTTCTCTCATTGTTTGCAGGCTGTGCGGTTCCCGCTACTGCTCCTGCTCCTGCAGCTGACAGTGCTCCCGCAGAAACCGAGGAAGCAGCTCCCGCAGAGGAAGCCGGAGATACTGCAGAAGCACCTGCGGCAGAAGGCGGTAAAGTTTTCGGCTATACCTGTATGGACGGAACCAATCCCTTCTTTGTAGCTCTTGAAGGCTCCATCAGAGAGGTAGTGGAAAGCCATGGAGATACGCTTGTTTCTGTGGATCCTCTTAACGACTCAAATACCCAGATCGACCAGGTAGAGGATCTTATCTCCAGAGGTATCGACTACATGTTCGTTAACCCTGTAGACGCAGACGGTATCATTCCCGCTCTTGACATGCTCAAGGAAGCAGGCATCCCGATGTTCGGCTTTGATACACAGGTTGGCGATATGAGCTATCTTGTATCCTATGCAGGCTCCGATAACTTCAATGCAGGCTATGTCTGCGGCGAGGATCTTGCAAAGAAGATCCCGGAAGGCGGAGATATCCTTATCCTCGATTCTCCTACGATGCAGTCTGTTGTTGACCGTATCGAAGGCTTTGAGAAGGCTATTGAGGATTCAGGCGTTAAGTTCAACGTAGTCGGAAGACAGGATGCAGTAGGAAACCTTCAGGTTGCTCAGGAAAAATGTACCGATCTTCTGACGGCTCATCCCGATGTAGTAGCAATAATGGGCGGCAATGATCCTACAGCTCTCGGATGTCTTGCAGCTGCCGAGGCAGCAGGTGTATCACCTCTTATCTATGGTGTAGACGGTTCTCCCGATGTAAAGGCTCTTTTAAAGGACAGCGCACTTGAAGGAACCGGAGCTCAGTCACCCATGACCATTGGTAAGACAATAGCTGAAACTGCTTATGCATGGATAGACGGACAGGATGTTGAGGCATTCATCCCCATCGAGACCTTCCTCATCACCGCAGATAATGTTGATGAGTACGGTACAGACGGCTGGCAGTAAAAATTTCGTATAATTAAAGAACGTAAAAGGGCTTTGCCTTGCTCAGTAAGTCGGGTAAAGCCCTTTATTTTGAGGAATACACAGGACAGACGGTCGGACAGACAGGGAGAGCCTGTCCGGTGTCCTCATGAAAAGAATACGGCCAGATAAAGCAGGCAGGAAACAGACAGGTGGTGAATATAGTGAGTGATACAGGTTATTTACTAGAAATGAAGGGAGTCAATAAGATATTTCCCGGTGTAAAGGCTTTGTCGGATGTAAATTTTGAACTTAAGGCCGGAGAGGTACACGCGCTTCTGGGAGAGAACGGAGCGGGCAAATCAACGCTTATAAAGGTTCTTGGAGGGATTTACCAGGCTGAATCCGGTGAGATCTTTATAAATGGTCAGCGTGTAAATATCGATGGTGTCGGAGCGGCCCGTGACGCCGGGATCTCGATAGTGCATCAGGAGCTTGTTCTCGTGCCGTATATGACGGTGGCGGAGAACATTTTCCTCGGACGTGAGCCCGGTACAAGGTTCAATGTAAACAGAACAAAAATGTCCGAGGATGCCCAGAGGCTCTTAGATGCATATGATATGAATATCGACGCGGACAGCCTGGTTGAAAGGCTGACGATAGCACAGCGCCAGATGGTCGAGATTGTCAAGGCAATTTCATTTGAAGCAAAGATACTTGTGCTTGATGAGCCGACCTCATCAATTTCGGACAAAGAGGTCAATTTCCTGTTTGATACCATGAGAAACCTGATCAAACAGGGGGTAGGGATAATCTATATATCCCATAAGATGAGTGAGCTTGCCGAGATATGCGACAGGGTCACGGTCATGAGAGACGGTCTGACTGTCGGCACAAAGGTTGTGAAGGAGACCACCACGGATGAGCTGATCTCGTTGATGGTCGGTCGTGAGCTTACAAATTATTATACAAGGGATTTCTCTGAAGGCGGAGAGGTGGTCATGAAGTGCGATCACATTTCCGACGGGAAAATGGTAAAGGATGTTTCCTTTGAGCTTAAGAAGGGTGAGATAGTAGGCTTTGCCGGTCTTGTAGGAGCAGGACGGAGCGAGACCATGAAGGCTGTCTTCGGCCTTACTCCGGGATCAAAGGGAGATATTTACGTCAAGGGGAGAAGGGTCGAGATAAAAAGCCCGGTAGATGCGCTCAGGTACGGGATCGCTCTTGTTCCTGAGAGCAGAAAGGATGAGGGCCTGTACGGGGTTCAGAGTGTTCGCTTTAATTCTACCATAGAGGTTCTGGAGGAATTTATAAAGAATCTCAGAGTGGACATAGCAAAGGAAGAGGAGATCACTCAGAGATACATTGATAAGATGGCGACTAAAACTCCCAGCCAGGAGCAGAAGATAAGCAATCTTTCCGGAGGCAACCAGCAGAAGGTCATGATAGGAAGATGGCTGGCCACAAATCCGGAAATACTGATACTGGACGAGCCTACACGAGGTGTGGATGTCGGTGCGAAGGCTGAGATCTATTCCATAATGAATGAGCTTGCCAGGAATGGAATGTCGATAATTATGATATCCTCGGAGCTGCCGGAAATAATAAACATGAGCGACAGGGTTTATGTTATGTATGAAGGAAATGTAACGGGATGTCTTGATCATAAGGATGTAACTCAGGAAAGCATAATGCAGCGTGCCGCGCTGAACGAGCAGACCCGGCAGTAATATATACCTGATATGGAAATAAAGGAGTGAGAAGATGGGATCCAAAATACAGAAGGGAGTTGTCTCCTATTTTAAACATAATCTCGGTATTATCATAGCACTTATCGTAATGTGTCTTTTTCTTATTGTCTTTCCGACGACAAGAAGTACCTTTGCCACAAGCAAAAATATCTTTAATATTCTGAGGCAGAATTCCTCAAACCTTTTCCTGGCTACCGGAATGACGATGGTCATCATTTTGGGTGGAATAGAGCTTTCGGTAGGCTCGGTCATCGCTCTTTCAGGCTGTGTCGCAGCTTTCTGCGCGGTAAATCTGGGGCTTCCGGAGATAGTCGGTTTCCTTGCCGCTGTCCTTGTAGGCGGTATAGTAGGACTGTTTAATGCATTTTTTATCTCTAATACGGATATCCCGCCCTTTATTGTCACCCTTGCCTCAATGAATATCGCCAAGGGTATCGTTCTGGTATTCACACAGGGTGTTCCCATAAGATGCATGACGGACGCTTTTAAATATCCTGGTACGGGATATGTCGGGGTAATACCGGTGCCTGTTATATTGATGCTCATAGTATTTGTACTTGCGAGCATCATTATGAACCGGACAAAGCTTGGCCGTCACATATACGCGGTGGGAGGCAATACTCAGGCCGCAAAATTCTCAGGCATAAATGTTAAAAAGGTCAAATTCATTGTTTATGTATATACCGGTCTCATGGCAGGCCTTGCAGGAGTTGTAGTTGCGTCAAGGCTTTATTCCGGACAGCCTACCGCGGGTGACGGAGCAGAGATGGATGCCATCGCCGCTGTAGTAGTAGGAGGAACCTCCATGAGCGGAGGCTCAGGTACTCTGGGCGGAACTCTGATCGGTGTCCTGATAATCGGTGTTCTGAACAACGGTCTTAACCTTCTCGGAGTAGATTCGAACTGGCAGTTCGTTGTAAAGGGACTCGTTATACTTCTTGCCGTATATATTGACTGGATCAGAGGCATAAAAGCCGGAAAGTAAACAGTCTTTGGGGTTACTATTCACAGCCGAATCGCGCACTTGCTGCGCGATTGCGGGCCACAACTTATGGCTTGAGATGGGTTTTGCCCATCGCCGAAGGCGATTTATAATGGCAAAACCCGTTACTATCACAGCCCAAAAGGCTGTGAATAGTAACTCTTTGGGAGATTTATTGATGAAGAACAGGCTGATAAAAAAAATAACATCTGCTATAATAGTGCTTTCGGTTTTTATAACGGGAGCGGCGACGGTGTATGTCTGCACGGCGTCAGCTGCTGCGCTGTCTTCTCAGGCCGCAGCAATTCCCGTGATCGTGACAGACAGCATGCCCTATGCTTCCTTTTCCGCCATAAAGACCGGAGCGGCTCTCCTTTACACGAATACGGCGGCGAACGCCAACGGAATAACCGTCTGTGTCAACGCGGGACACGGAACTCTCGGCGGGGAAAAATATAAGACCTTTTGCCATCCGGACGGGAGTGCTAAGATCACGGGGGGTACTACCTCCTCAGGGAACGTAAAATCATTAGCGATATCCTCCGGTATGGTATTTAAGGACGGTGTAAGCGAGGCTTCTGTTAACCTGAAGGAGGCCGTCATCTTAAAGGGACTTCTTTTAAACAGCGGATACAACGTCCTTATGATAAGGGAGAGTGCTGACGTACAGCTTGACAATGTGGCAAGGACAGTACTGGCAAACAATTATGCGGATTGTCACATTGCTCTGCATTGGGACAGCACAGCCTCGGATAAGGGAGCCTTTTACGGTAAGGTTGTAAACAATGCTTCCTACAAGAGGATGGAGCCGGTGGCTTCTACCTGGGCAAAGAGCGATCTGCTCGGCGAGTGTCTGATAGCAGGCCTTAAAACGGCAGGAAGGAAGATCCACGGTACAGGCTCTATGGAGATGGATCTCACTCAGATATCCTATTCCACAATACCAAGCGTTGATATAGAGCTTGGCGATAAGGCCTCTGATCACTCTGATGCCGCGCTAAACAGCATAGCGGCGGGACTTCTTCAGGGGATAAATACCTATTACGGAAGATAAGGAGCTCTGATGGGAAAGAGGCTTACATATTTTGATATAGCAAGGGGAGCGGGCATGGTGCTTGTTCTCATAGGCCATCTGCAGGGGGAGATATTAAATTTCTCCCCCTATATTCTTTATCTCTGTATCTGGATATTTTCCTTTCACATGCCTCTGTTTTTTATAATCAGCGGAATGCTTATCCGGTATAAAAACGATCTTAGGAGGGACTTCAGGGAGCTTGCAAAAAAACGCTTCAAGGGGATAATGGTGCCCTATTACCTTTTCAGCCTTATCTACATAGGGATAGTTCTTTACGGAATGTTCGTCGATAAGGTGGTCCCGCCCTCGACCCTTTACATAAACCTGTGGTATGTAGCGGGGCTTTACGGTATGAACGTGCTGTGGTTCCTTCCAGCGTTATTTTTGGGAGAGCTGCTGTTTTTATGGATAAGGAAAAGGTTCAGTGACAGAACGTCTCTTATGATCATTGCGGTCCTGACGGTCACGGCATATTTTTTGAATCTGTCTTTACAGAACGCTGCCTTTGATACCGCCCTTTACGAAAGGCTTCATGAGCTCTGTATCACCCTGCTGCGGCCTGTGTTTGCCTGCTCCTTTATAGCTATAGGCTATTACAGCTTCGGGCTCACGGAAAGGCTTAGGAGCAGTGGGTTTTCGGTAAAAGAGGTATTGCTTGCCTTTGCTTTTTTTGTTATAAATATTCTGTGTATCTATATAAGCATGAAGGTACTGCATTATAACAATGTAGGGGAATTCCGGTCTCTTGTGCACAACAATGTTTTTGTATACTATGTGGCTGCTGTTTCAGGGTCGTTCTGGCTGATCCTTTTATCAAAGAATCTGTCCGGGCTGAAATACGGATTTCCGCTGCTTACCTTCTACGGGATGAACTCGCTGGTATTCATGGCTGTTCATAATAACAGCAGGGTCCTTACCTTCGCGCTCAGGAGTGCGATGTATATAAATCAATATCTTACACGGGCAAGGGGCTATATCTGTTACGGTATAATAGTGTTTACCATGCTTTTGTATACGACCCTGATGATAATGCTGATAAACAGATTTGTACCGTTTTTAGCCGGAAAGAGTAATGCACTATATCGTATTTGATCTGGAATGGAATCAATCCAATGACAGGCATAACAGAGATCTGGGGCTCCCCTTTGAGATACTTGAGATAGGGGCTGTTAAGCTTAACAGAAGACTCAAGGTAGTCGATACCTTTGAGGTCGTCATCAAGCCTCAGATATATCACTATATTCATTATATCACAACGAAGATCGTACATCTTACCGGGGAGGAGCTGGAAAACGGAAAGCCCTTTCCGATAGCCATGAACGAATTCCTTGAATGGTGCGGGAAGGACTATATCTTCTGCATCTGGGGGACCTCCGATATCACGGAGCTTCAGCGTAATATGATGTATTACGGGATGGATATGTTAGCGGACGGGCCTCTGAAGTATTACGATATTCAGAAGTTCTTCAGCATAGCCTATGAAGACGGCAAAAAGCGCAGGGCGCTCGAAGCCGCGGTCGATTTTCTGGATATTGAAAAGGATATCCCTTTTCACCGGGCATATGACGATGCCAGCTATACCGCCAGGGTATTTGAGAGGGTAAACGCCTTTAAGCCCAGGATCAAACGGTATGTTTCCTATGACGTTTTCATAGCTCCCAGAGATAAAAAGGAAGAGATCGATGTCAATTTCAAAACCTATTCCAAATATATCTCAAGGGAATTTCCGGACAAGACCGCTGCCATAGAGGATAAAAAGGTAGCCTCCATGAAATGCTATCTCTGCGGCAGGACGGCGACCCGGAAGATAGGATGGTTTTCCGTTAACGGAAAGCATTATTACTGTATTGCAAGCTGTAAAAAGCACGGCTATTTAAAGGGAAAGATCCGCATGAAGAAAACGGACGACGGAAGTGTGTACGTTGTAAAGACCACAAAGCTTGTCTCTCAGGAGGAGGCAAGGGAGATAGCCGTAAAGCAGGATAAGCTGAGGCTTGCGAGGCTTGAAAAACGCAGGGCCAAGAAAGCACCGGAGGAGTGAAGGGCAGGCCGCAAAGCCTTTATTTCCTTTTCCGGTTAATGGGTGTAAACAGCCTTTTTCTCCGCTTTTTATAACGCTTTTTTATCTTGAGCATATTCTGTTTTGCGGAATATTTATATCTGGCAGCAGCATTTTTTGAAAAAATGATCATCAGGATGATGAAAAGGGCACCGACAAGTATCGCTATTATCCTGGTAATATTCACAAAGATGAAATTTTTCGAAGGGATGAGCTTTTTGGGAATATCGTCCCTGGTGCCTGCCTTAACTACATTGGAAAAATCGAAGGGCTGTATCGTATCATCGGCAAATTCGATGGCGGTAGAGCCTGTCTTATGCCCGTTAAAATAATAATCGAGGGTGGCAACGGCGTTTAACGGAAGGTCTTCGTAATTGACCGAGACCGTAAGCTCGCTGAATTCAACAGTCTTCGGTATCACCACATAATCGGAGCTGTTGAGCTCAAGGATCGGCTTTGAGCTTCCCAGTATATCCAGATTGGTCTTGAAGAAGGTGGAGCTGTTTAAGGTATATCTGTCCTCGTTCTCAGATATATTAAGCTTTGCAAAGCCTTCAAAGCCATAGTCAAGGAGAGCCTTCGTATCAAGGAACTGATTGGGAGCCTCTTCCTTAAGGATAACGCAGATAAGCCTCATTCCGTCGCGCTCCGCGCAGGTGACAAGGGTCTGCCTGGCATCCCTGGTATAGCCGGTCTTGCCTCCGATGAAGCCTTCGTATTCATAACGGAGCCCCGGGACCATCAGATGATGATTCTCAAGAGGACGCTCCTGTGGCTGCAGATTTGTGGGAGGTATGGTATATTTGGCTGTCCCCGAGATCGTGACCAGGGATTCATTTTTGAAGCAGGCCCTGGCGATCAGGGAAAGATCGTAGGCGCTGACATAATGCTCCGGGTCCGGAAGACCGTTGGCGTTTACGAAATGAGTGTTTTTACAGCCAAGCAGCTGTGCCCTTTCGTTCATCATCTTTACGAAATCGTCCACGTTTCCCGCCACCTGCTCCGCAAGGGCATAGGCCACCTCATTGCCGGAGCCTAAGAGAAGACCGTAAAGGCACTGCTCTACGGTAAGCTCCTCGCCTTCGTCTATGCCTATCCTTGAAGAGGAGCTTTCTATATTATGTACCGAATCATAGGAAAAGGTCACGACGTCATTCATGCTGCAGTTCTCTATGGTAAGAAGAGCGGTCATCAGCTTGGTCGTGCTGGCAGGATAGAGGCGCTCATTTATGTTTTTTTCATAGAGAACGGCTCCCGATACGGCATCCACCAAAATCGCGGACTGGGCTCCGATGACCGGTCCCTCGGGCCATCCCGGTAAAAGATTGGTTTCGGCAGGGATGTTCTTTCGTTCCTCGGCAGCCTGAAGCTGCTCGGCGGTAGGAGCCGTATTTACGGCATAAACTGTTAAAGGACAGGAAAGCCTTAAAAATAGTACAAAAAGAAATATTATAATAAAGCGCAGGCGGTAATAGCTTTTCATAAGGTGATTATACCTCACAAAGAGAAGGGATTCTATTTATATTTTGAATTTTATCCTGAAGGGAGTAAGGGATTTGCGTTTAAGAAATATAACAGGTTCAAAGGAAATGATAGCGGAGAATGAATATGTCATTCATGAGCCGGAGCAATATAAGGGAAGGTTTACGGCTGAAATATTCGGGAATGACAGGCCTCTGAACATAGAGATAGGAACAGGCAAGGGAAGGTTCATCACGGAGCTTGCGGCCTCTGATCCTTCAGCGGATTATCTGGGTATTGAGAAATATTCCACCGTGCTTTTAAAGGCGGTAAGGAAATTTTCCGGAAACGTGCTTGATAATCTGCGCTTTATAAGGATGGATGCCGAATATATCCTGGATGTATTCGGAGAAAATGAGATAAACAGGATCTACCTTAATTTTTCAGATCCCTGGCCTAAGGACAGACACGCAAAAAGAAGGCTGCCCTCATCAAGCTACCTTAAAAGGTTTGAAAGGCTGCTTGGGCCGGGAGGCTGTATCGAATTCAAGACTGATAACCGGGAGCTTTTTGATTTCGGACTCAGTGAAGCCGGGCAGTCAGGGTGGGAGGTCTGTTATTTAAGCTATGACCTGCATAACGATAAAGAGGCTATGCAGACGAATATTATGACGGAATATGAGGAGAAATTCTCTTCTCTCGGAAACCCCATATTCAAATATATAATAAAGAACCCTAAGCCCGGGCCTCATTCATCATGATGCTTTGACATATAAGCATTCCAGCAGGCCTCTCCGTTCGCAAGCCGGGAGATATACGCCTTAACAAGTATCTCACGAAGCCCCGAGCACTCTGCCTCGAGGTTGAACTGTCCCGGGGCGAGGCGGGTCACCGTATCTATTTCGGAAGCTATCTTATCCGCGACGACCTCGTCCTTTAAGGTGACTATCCCGAAAAGAGTAGAGCGGTAGCTGTGGGAAGAGCAGGTACTTAAATAAACGTCCGCAAAATCCTCCCATTCCGCACGTAAAATATCCTCGGAGAAGCCGTCGGCATCCAGCACGCACAGCTCCTTAAGTCCCTTCCTCAGCTCCTTTTCCCTTTTTAAAATATCGAAGCTGTGAAAGTTGTTCTGATATGAAACAAGGATCATCATATAGCTTTTTATGAACCTGTCTCCCCTTTCAGCCGTGGCACGCCTTCCGAAACGCCTTCCGAGTATTTCAAGACGTTCTTTATCCGCCCTGGAATCGGGATGCTTTTCAAGGTATTTTTTCAGACAGGCCTCTCTTACATTTATATCACGGATCTCGTAGTAATGCGCCGGCCAGTCCTCAAGATATTCCTCCTTTATCTCGATAGTGCCTGCGGAGGGAGAAGGTGAAAAACGCTCCCTTATGCTGTCAAGAAAGGTATGATCATGAGCGTTCTCTTTTTCGTTCTTAAAAAGCATTTATAAAGTCCTCCGTTTATCTGTTCCGATGAGTATGATAGCCCAGTCACGCAACAAAAGCAAGAAAAATACTGACCGCGCCTCATTTCATAAGCTTGTTGCGATCCCCCGGATGTATTATACTGTATTTCATGAAGCAGACGGGAAACAGGACCTTAAATCTGATAGTGATCTTCAGCCTTTTTGTGACGGTACTCGCGACGGTCATAAGCCTGGCCTTTTTCAGGAACAGGCTGAGAACACTGACTGCACCGGTCAACGGACCTGTGAGCTACGACCGTCATTATGCCTTTATCTGTGACAACCCTCAGGATAATTTCAATAATGCGGTATTCAGAGCCGCCAGCGAGGAATTTGAAGCCGGCGGTGATTATCTGGAGTTTATGGGCAAGAACCTGAATATCCCTTATTCCAGATACGAGCTCATGAAGATCGCTATAAATGCCAGGGTAGACGGGATCATCGTAGAGTCGGATGACAGCGAGGAGATGACACAGCTCATAAATAAGGCGGCAGAAGGCGGCATCCCGGTCATCACCATGGGTACCGACAATGCCTCTTCGCATCGCAATTCCTTTGTGGGCTTCGGATACTATGACCTCGGGCAGAACTACGGTAAGGAGATCCTTAAGGAAATAAAGGATGAGACCCAGACGGTCCTGGTGCTTATGAGGCAGGATACGGAAAACTCTGCCCAGAACATCATCTTTCAGGGAATAAGAGATACGATCAATAAATCTGAAAGCTCAAGATATTTCAGGCTTAGGACGCTTGCCGTCTCCGAGAGCTCCACCTTCGGCGCCGAGGAGAGCATTTCGGATCTTATCATGGGCGACGAGCCTCTTCCCGATATAATGATCTGCTTAAGTGAGCTGTATACAAACTGCGTGGCCCAGGCTCTCGTAGACTATAACAGGGTCGGTGAAACGAGTGTTTACGGCTTTTATACAAATAGGACCATACTCGAGGATATCCGGAAGAATATCCTTACGGCTACTGTAACCGTAGATACCGCGCAGATGGGAAGGTATTGTGCGGATGCGGTAAGGGAATACAAGGAATATGGCTTTGTGAATGAATATCTGCCGGCGGATATAAAGGTGATCACGGCCTCCAACGTAGAGCATTATATTGACAGAGAGGTGCAGGGCGTTGAATAAAGGAAAGCAGATCTCGGTCCAGAACAAGCTTCTTCTGTCCTATACGGTCACCTCCCTGCTTGTGATCATCGTGAATATAGTAATGTTTGTGAGCATAAATAACATTACTGACAGCCTGAACAGAGCCTATGAGACTAATGTGCTCATAAATGTGCTCACCGATTCACTGGAAATGGTCCAGTCAAGCATGACCGAATACCTTAATACAAAGTCCTCGGATTCCATCGAAGGATATTATGATCACGAGCAGAAATACAGAGATGATCTGCAGGCAGTCATAGACAGCGGGACCGGTGAAAGGCTGTACTCCTCCATTGAGCTTGGCGGCAGCGGCAGCGCGATGCTTGAGGATATAAAAAATCTTTCGGAGACCTATCTGAATATTGCGACCGATACGGTACAGTCAAAGCGGGGACGGGTAGTTGAAAAATATAATGTTTCCTATGAGGAGGCAGAGGAGATATACGGATACATAAATTCTTATATTTACAGCCTGAATAATGAACAGTTCAGATATAATTCGGAAAACTACGCGGCTCTCAGGGACTCCTTAAGATACCTTGAAATGGTCACGATCATCATACTTATAATCGTAGCTGTGATAAATATCGTATGTACCACTGTCATTACAAAAAATATCATGGATCCCGTTCAGGAGCGTGAGCTCATGATGGAAAGCCATCTTAAGGATGCGGAGCTTAAATATCTGCAGGCCCAGATAAATCCGCATTTTCTGTTTAACACCTTAAATGCCGGGGCTCAGCTTGCCATGCTTGAGGAAGCGGACAGAACCTATGATTTCATCCAGAATATGGCGGCCTTCTTCAGGTATAAGATAAAACGAAGCGATCAGGAGACGACCCTCAGGGAGGAGATCGGTCTTGTAGATAATTATATTTATATATTAAACGTAAGGTTTTCAGGGGAGATTCATTTTGAAAAGGATATCGACGAGGACTGTGTGAATGTGGCCGTTCCCGGGATGATACTTCAGCCCATCGTCGAAAACGCGGTCAATTACGGGGTGAGAAATATAGACAGGGAAAAGCTCATCAGGCTTTCGATATATAAAAAGGACGGCTGTATCGAAGCGGAGGTAACGGATAACGGGGCCGGAATGAGCCAAAGCAGGATAGACGAGGTAATGAGCGGCAGCGTTTCCGAAAACCCGGTCATGAAGGACAGCAACGGGGTGGGTCTTATCAATGTGATCTCAAGGCTCAGGCTTTTTTATGACATAAGGGATGTACTGGAAATAATAAGCGAGGGGGAGGACAGGGGTACTACCGTAAGGATACATATCCCCTTTTCCGGGGAAGACGACTGAAACAATAGATGCTTCCCCATACCTGTAAAGAAAGATGGATAAAAAGATGTATAAGATCATGCTTGCGGACGATGAGGGTATCGTTATCGATTCGCTGAAATTCATAATAGACAGGAATTTTGAAGGGCTTTGTGAGATAGAATCGGCAAAGACAGGAAGATCGGTCATAGAGCTTGCCGAGAGCTTCAAGCCTGATATCGCCTTTATGGATATCCAGATGCCGGGTATAAACGGGATAGAGGCGATGAAGGAGATAAAGCGCTTTAATTCCAATATAATCTTCATAGTCATGAGCGCCTACGACAAATTTGATTACGCCAAGGAAGCAATAGGGCTTGGCGTAATGGAATACCTCAATAAGCCCTTTACCAGGGAGATGATCGTAAAGGTTCTGGAAAGGGCCATGGACAGGATCAGCAGGGAGCGGGAGAAAAGAAGCAGGGAGCTCCTTATCAGGGAAAAGATAGAAACAGTAACACCTGTTATTGAAAGCGGCTTTATCTATTCCGTGCTGTTTCAGGAAAATTATGCGGGAGACGCTGAAAAATATAAGGAGCTTCTGAGCATTGATGAGGAGTACGGCTATATGCTGGTGGTGGCAGCGGGGGCGGACGAGGAGGAGGGGCTTTCAAATCCTGTAGGTACGGGGATAAGGCTGCAGGACCGATACGGAAAGCTCAGGGAGATAATAAAGCTTAGGCTCAACTGTGTGACCGGACCGCTGCTTTCCAATAAGATAATCTGCTTTACTCCTGTTTCCGAAAACATAGTGGAATACGAGAGAAGGATAGCCATAATTGAAAAATGCGAGCAGCTAAGGCAGGAGCTTAACGAAAAAACGGGTGAGATGTTCAGGATAGGGATAGGGGGCATTGAAGCCATTCCCTCCCTTCCGAATTCCTACAGACAGGCTCTGGAGGCGCTTAAGTTTTCAAAGCAGGGGGTGGCACACGCAAAGGATCTGCCCGTGGGGTGCAGCTACGAGCCCGACTACCCGATAGATATAGAAAAAAAACTCTTTCTGGCTGTTGAAAACGGCGATACATATTTAACAGGGGACTATTCGGGACAGTTTTTCAACTGGATGGAGCGGACCTATCCTGACAGACTTACCGATATCAAGCTTAAATGCCTGGAATTTGTGCTGTGGGCCGAGAGGCTTGCGTATCTGGCAGGCGGAATGATGTATGTTTTTACCTACAGGACCGACTATCTTCCCACCGTGACGGGTTTTAAGGATCTTAAGGAAACCAGGCGCTGGTTTTTAAACAAAATGACTGAGGCGGCCAGCAACGTTACCCATAAGAAAGAGGAAAGGGTGGGGAGCATGGTCTCCGAGGCAAAGCATTTTATAGAGAAAAATTTTTCAAGGGATATTTCTCTGGACGACGTTGCAAACAGTGTGGATGTGAGTCCCTACTATTTTACGAGGATGTTCAAGGAGGAAACGGGAGAGACCTTTGTCGAGTTCCTTACCCGTGTCAGGATAAACAGGGCAAAGGAGCTTATAAGGGATCCTCATATAGCAATAGGTGAGATAGGACAGTCAGTAGGCTATTTTGACCCCAATTACTTCTCAAGGATCTTCAAAAAAAATGTAGGCCTTACCCCTACCGAGTTCCGCCTTTCGGTTCATACATCTGATAATAAGAACACTTAGAACCGAAAGGCGGAACAGTCGAACGAAGTCAACACAGCCTTGAATCGTCAGTAAAATAAAAGGGACTTCGTGAGACCCCAGCCAAAGAGTAGTGGAGCCAAAAGCCCTTACACACAACCTCACTGAAAGCACCCGAAAGGCGGAACAGCTGAATGAAAAAACTCAGGATCTATGCCCTCCTTGCAATACTTATATCCATACTGCTTACCTCCTGCGGGAAGTCCGGCAGTCAGGTCAGCGAAAAAAACAGTCCTGATCCGGAGGATGACGCCATTCAGATAGGAGTTACCTTCGACAGCTTTGTCATAGAGCGCTGGGAAAGAGATCGTGATATCTTTGTTTCAACCGCGAAGGACCTGGGGGCAGAGGTCTACGTGCAGAACGCAAACGGAAGCGTGGAGAAGCAGAAGGAGCAGATCGGCTATTTCATAGAAAAGAAAATGGATGTCATAGTGGTCATAGCGGTTGACAGTGAAGCGCTGAACAGTGAGGTAAGACATGCCAAAGATGCGGGAATAAAGGTCGTAGCCTATGACAGGCTTGTAAACAACGCCGACGTCGATCTTTATATCTCCTTTGACAATGAGATGGTCGGAAGGTTCATGGCTGACGCCATCATAAGAGCCACGGGCGGGAAGGGCAGCATAATCAAGATAAACGGTCCTTCCAAGGATAATAACGTTTCCCTTGTCAATAAAGGCTTCGATCAGGAGATCTCGGGAACCGGCATAGTGGTTGAGGATACCTATTACGCTTCGGAATGGAAGGGGGAGGAGGCCTTCAATTACCTTACGGAGCATTCGGAAATCGCCGACAGGGCAGACGCGGTCATGTGCGGAAACGATTCCCTGGCCGGACAGGCCGTCAGGTACTATTCGGAAAAAAGGAGGGCAGGAAATATCCCGATAGTCGGACAGGACGCGGATCTGGATGCCTGCCAGAGAGTAGTCGAGGGCACCCAGATCATGACTGTTTACAAGCCCATAGAGGAGCTGGCGAAACGGGCGGCGCAGTATTCGATAAACCTTGCCAGGGGAAACAGCATAAATGAAGGCAGTATGAGCGACGGCACCTATGAAGTGCCTTACGTCAGCATAGAACCGGTAATGATAGATAAGGAAAATATTGATAATGTCATAATCGGGAGCGGCTTTCATCTAAGGGAGGATGTATATCTTAAGGAAAGATAGCATTAAATTGCTCCGGTCGGAAGGACCGGAGCAATTTTGTACTATATGCACAATGAAGAAGCAAATTTTTCCTATTTTATTGTCAAAAAAACGTGATAAACTTATGATTATCAAATAAGTGCGCAAAAGCACAAAATCTAAACAGGGAGGATCTAAAATGAAAAGAAAACTTCTTAGTGCTTTATTGTCAACGGCATTAGCAGCTTCACTGCTCGCAGGCTGTGCAGCTCCGGCAGCTACCTCGGCACCGGCGGCAGATGCAGCACCCGCAGCAGAGGCTGAGGCAGAAGCTCCTGCAGATGATGCGGCAGCAGAAGCAGAGGCTCCCGCAGGCGGCGCAGGCGGAAAGGTTGGCGTATCGATGCCTACGAAGGATCTTCAGAGATGGAACCAGGACGGCGACAACATGAAGACCCAGCTTGAGGCAGCAGGCTATGAGGTTGATCTTCAGTATGCTTCCAACGATGTACAGACACAGCTTTCACAGATCGAAAACATGATCTCAAGCGGCTGCAACGTTTTAGCTATCGCAGCGATCGAGGGTTCTTCACTTGGTGAGGCTCTTGATATGGCAAAGGATGCGGGCATCCCCGTTATCGCTTATGACCGTCTGCTTATGGATTCCGATGCGGTTTCCTATTATGCAACCTTCGATAACTACATGGTTGGTACGGTTCAGGGTCAGTATATAGTAGATACTCTTGATCTTGAAAATGCTGAAGGCCCCTTCAACCTTGAGATTACAGCAGGTGATCCCGGTGACAACAACGCAGGCTACTTCTTCAACGGCGCTTACGATGTTCTTAAGCCCTATATCGATTCCGGCAAGCTCGTAGTCGTTTCCGGACAGAACACCTTTGAGCAGTGCGCAACCCCTACATGGGCAACTGAGACA
The DNA here is from genome assembly GCA_002368575.1 of Lachnospiraceae bacterium UBA3814. Taxonomy (GTDB): domain Bacteria; phylum Bacillota; class Clostridia; order Lachnospirales; family Lachnospiraceae; genus UBA2868. Next base: position 18,435 of record DFEA01000058.1, read on the forward strand.
GCTCAGTCCAGAGCAGAAAACATCCTTTCCTCTTACTATGCAGACGGAACCAACGTAGACGTATGGCTGTGTTCAAATGACTCAACAGCTCTCGGCGTTGAGAACGCTCTTGCAGCAAACTACAACGGGACCTATCCTATCATTACCGGTCAGGACTGCGATATCGAGAACGTGAAGAACATGATCGCAGGCAAGCAGTCAATGTCAGTATTCAAGGATACACGTACACTTGCCAGCCAGGTTGTTAAGATGGTCGGCCAGATCCTTAACGGTGAAGAGGTTGACGTTAACGATACCGAGACCTACAACAACAACGTTATAACTGTTCCTTCATACCTTTGCGAGCCTGTATTCGCAGATGTAAACAACTATAAGGAGCTCCTCATCGACTCAGGTTACTACACAGAGGATCAGTTAAAGTAATCATATCGGCCCTGAAAGGGCAGTATAAAGCATAACATTATAGCAGGCGGGTTTGTAAAAGCCCGCCTGCTTGCGCGATAAGACATCATATCAACACAGGATAGATTCGTAATTGTTTTGAATGGAGGGATATTTTTGGGTAAAGTTATACTTCAGATGAAAAATATCACTAAAACCTTCCCGGGCGTAAAAGCGCTCGATAATGTAAACCTTGAGGTTGAGGAAGGTGAGATCCACGCACTGGTGGGGGAAAACGGTGCCGGAAAATCCACGCTCATGAATGTGCTCAGCGGCATTTATCCTTACGGAACCTATGAAGGAGATATCATATATAACGGGGAGGTCTGCAAGTTCCAGAAAATAAAGGATTCCGAAAGCCGAGGGATCGTTATCATTCATCAGGAGCTGGCGCTCGTCCCCCAGATGTCCATAGGCGAAAATATGTTCCTCGGAAACGAGCGTGGAAAGAAAAATGCGATAAACTGGAATGAAACCTACGGTGAAGCGGATAAATACTTAAAGATGGTAGGGTTGTCCGAATCATCACGGGTTCTTATAAAGGATATAGGAACAGGTAAACAGCAGCTCGTGGAAATAGCAAAGGCTCTTGCGAAGAAGGCAAAGCTTCTGATACTGGATGAGCCTACCTCATCCCTTAATGAAACCGATTCCCGGGCTCTTCTTGATCTCATGCTCGAGTTTAAGAAGCAGGGAATGACCATGATAATTATTTCCCATAAGCTTAATGAGGTGGTATATGTAGCGGATAAGATAACCGTTATCCGTGACGGCTCCACTGTCGAGACCATGGACTGTCATTCGATGAAGATAGATGAAGACAGGATCATAAGAGGAATGGTAGGACGTGAGATCACCAACCGCTTCCCCAAGAGGGAAAATGTTGAGATCGGCGACATAAATATGGAGGTGAAGGGCTGGACTGTCCATCACCCTGTATACACGGAGCGTAAGGTGGTGGATAATGTGAGCCTTAACGTAAGAGCCGGAGAGGTCGTCGGGATCTACGGACTTATGGGAGCCGGGCGTACCGAGCTTGCCATGAGCATATTCGGAAGATCCTATGGCTCCGGTATCGCGGGAAGCCTGAAAATACACGGAAGAGAGGTCGATCTGAAGACTCCTCGTGAGGCCATTGAAGCCGGGCTTGCCTATGTTACGGAGGACCGGAAGGGCAACGGTCTGGTGCTTTCCAATCCTATCAGGGTAAATACCTCCCTTGCCAATATGAAGAGCGTCAGCGAAAGAGGCGTCATAGACGTGGATAAGGAGTATGCCGTAGCCGTAGAATATAAGGACAAGCTTAAGACAAAAACACCTACGGTGGAACAGAATGTAGGTAATCTGTCAGGAGGAAACCAGCAGAAGGTACTCCTTGCCAAATGGATGTTCACGGATCCGGATATCCTGATCCTTGACGAGCCTACAAGAGGTATAGACGTGGGAGCCAAATACGAGATCTACTGTATCATCAATGATCTTGTAAGGGAGGGTAAGTCAGTAGTGATGATCTCCTCCGAGCTTCCGGAGGTCATAGGCATGAGCGACAGGATCTATATCATGAACGAGGGCAGGTTCGTTGGAGAGATCAGCTCGGCAGAGGCGACACAGGAGAGCATCATGGCTAATATAATACAGTCGGGGAGGGATAAGTGAAATGAGTATCAATATTAAAGCTGTTCTGAAAAAATATTTCATGGTATTGGTCCTGATCGTAGTCCTTCTGGCTTTTCATGCCGCAACAGGCGGAAAGATGCTGCTTGCCCAGAATATCAACAACCTGATCTCACAGAATGCCTATGTATTTGTTCTTGCGGCAGGCATGCTTCTGTGTATTCTGACGGGAGGTAATATCGATCTGGCCTGCGGCTCCGTGGTCTGCTTTATCGGCGGTATCGGAGCGGTGATGATGGATCATGATCTTCCCGCGTTTCTGGCGGTTATCGTTATGCTTGCGGGCGGTCTTCTGGTAGGAGCGTGGCAGGGCTTCTGGATAGCCTATGTGAAGGTTCCTCCGTTCATTGCCACCCTTGCGGGCATGTATGCGTTCCGCGGCTTATCCAATGTAGTACTTCAGGGATACGCGGTCGGTATAAGAAACGAGGGCTTTCTGAATGTATTCGGAGGCGGCGCGGACTGCTATGTTCCCGATCTTTTCGGAAGCGGCTCCTTAAACCTTACCTGTGTGCTGGCGGGTGTCGTACTGGTTGCGGTCTATGTGGTCATGGTCATAAAAAGCCGGGTGAATGCCAGATCTAAGGGATATGAGGTCGAACCCTTTTATTCCGCGCTTGTGAAGCTGGTACTTATAAGTGCCGCGGTGATCTGGTTTTTCTATAAGCTGGCTCAGTACAAGGGTATTCCTTCCTCTCTTATCTGGATAGGCATCGTGCTTCTGTCCTATTCCTATATTACCTCCAATACCACAATGGGGCGTTATCTGTATGCGGTCGGCGGAAATGAGAAGGCCACCAATCTTTCAGGTATCGATTCCAGAAAGGTTTACTTCTTTGCATACACGAACATGGGTCTTATGGCCGGTCTTGGCGGTATCCTTACGATAGCAAGAGCTACGCAGGCTCAGCCGACCTTCGGACAGGGCTATGAAATGGATGCCATCGCAGCCTGCTTTATCGGCGGCGCTTCAGCCTACGGCGGAGAAGGAAATATATTCGGTATCGTGATCGGTGCTCTGCTCATGGGTGTCATCAACATGGGTATGTCCATCATGGGTACTGATGCCAATTACCAGAAGGTAATAAAGGGACTTGTTGTTCTTGGCGCGATCATCTTTGATGTTTTGTCAAATAAGAAGAAAAATTAAGGAGGAGGAGTCATGGCAAATAAGAATTATATCGAGATATTAAAGAAAAATGCGATGCTTATAGTCCTTGTCCTGGTATATATCTTCTTTACCGTTGCGACAGGCGGAGGGATGTTCCAGGCAATGAACTTCAATGCCCTTATCACTCAGAACGCATATGTATTTATCCTGGCGACGGGTATGCTCATGTGTATGCTGACGGGCGGGAACATTGATCTTTCCTGCGGCTCATTTGTCTGCTTTCTTGGAGCCCTTGGCGGTATACTCATGTCGGTGAAGGGTCTTAATGTAGGTATATCGATAATCATAATGCTTCTCGTAGGTATCATTTATGGCTGTGTTCTCGGTTTTCTGATAGCCTACGTCAACATACCCCCATGGATAGCCACCCTTGCGGGTTATCTTGCCTTCCGTGGATGGGGAACGGCTCTGCTGAGCTCAAACAGCAGCACCGGAAGTATCTCTCTTGCGGCACAGAAATCCTTCCTTGGGATCTTTTCCGGAAAGGTTCTGTCCACTCCTGTTAACCAGATGAATATGGTCTGCATGGCAGCAGGCATCATAGCCAGTGTCATCGTGGTAGTTCTTTCCTTCAGGAACAGGGCCGTCAAGGTCAGGAAGGGCTATGAGGCGGAATCCATGACCTCTCTGCTTGTCAAAAGTGTCCTTTCGGTTGCGGTCATCCTGCTCTTTGCCTATAAGTTTTCCTTATCCGGAGGTATTCCTACGGCTCTTGTATGGGTAGTGATCATTGTCCTTATCTACAACTTTATTACCTCAAAGACCACTTTGGGAAGATATTTTTATACGATCGGAGGAAACGCCGAGGCTACCAGGCTCTCCGGTGTTGATACCAAAAAGATCATGTTCCTTGCCTATCTGAATATGGCGTTCCTGACCGT
>DFEA01000058.1:22721-26733 GCA_002368575.1 Lachnospiraceae bacterium UBA3814
ATGAGATGGATGCCATCGCAGCCTGTGTTGTCGGCGGAGTTTCCGCTTATGGCGGTGCCGGAAACGTATTCGGAATGGTCGTTGGCGCAACTCTTATAGGTGTGATAAACCTCGGAATGTCGCTGATGGGCGTGGATGCCAACTGGCAGAAGGTAGTAAAGGGAATAGTTCTTCTGGCGGCAGTCGTCTTTGACATTCTTGCCTCGAAGAAGAGCAATGCAAAGTAATATCAACAAAAGTCAGGAGAAAATATACTCGACTGCCCGGTCAATCCGGGCAGCCGGTCATCTCCGGGTGAGCTGCTGAGGCTGCACATACAGTGATAAACTGGAACTGTTCGGAGTAACCGGGCAGAGACGATATACCTTAGGAAAATGGACGATAAAAAAGAAAACAAGGGTATTCCCCCTAAATCGGTAATAACCATCAGACTGCTGGTAGGCTGCTACCTCCTTTATATTGACTATTCCGTAATACAGAACATCGGTAATTACGAGGGTGGACAGAAGCTGATCATAATAGCCTGTCTTCTGCTTTTTCTTATAGTGGGCGCTTACTTTGTTATTGTCGGAGCCAGATATCTGTGGCTTGACTGGAAGAAGGAACGGGCGGAAAGAGCAGAAGAGGAAAAGGAATTAAGGGAGAGGAAGGCAGCAACCGAACGATCCATAGCCGAAAACGCGGCAATAGTGGAAAATACTGAGGCTGAAACGGAAGAGCGCGATTAAGCGCTTTTCTTTTTTTTGCACAGGCCCGTGCAATGAAATATCCCGGCAATGCCGGGCACGGGCCGCGCAGTGAGCAGGGTGCGATTTCATCTTCCCTGCTCAATTCGCACAGGCCCGCCGAAAGGAAGGTCTTACACAACCGTTGTATTGTGTGCTACAATATTATCGGAGTATTTTGAAATAAAATATTGATACGGAGGTTCCGATGAAAAATAAAATATCCAGAACTCTTGCTTTTATTATTGCATTGTATTTGCCGGTATCCGGGGCTTTTCCTGCCGTGGTAAGGGCGGATGAGATAAGCGGAGCGATCGCGGCGCAGGCTGTGTCAGTATCCTCAGAGGAGCTTGAAGAGACCGTTCTCAGGGATCCCGGGGCACTTTGTGAGGATTTTGAAACAAGAGCGGTGGGCAGCGACGGAAAGCAGTATGAAGATGTGGAATACCTTTCGGTCGGCGCGGTCAGCAGACTGAATGAGGAAATGCGTCAGAACTATTACGATGCCTGCGATGATATAGCCGAGGGCATCAATAACGGCATCGGGCAGGAGGCCGTGCTTGCGGTAAATGACAGGGGAGAGCTGAATGTCCTCGTTACGCTTGAGATGGAGGAATTATTCTCAGCCGGGCTTCAGGAGCAGTTTCTGGAGGAGGGCTCTGAGGAGCTTCAGACCGTTTCCGAGAACGTTGAGGCTCTTAAGGAAATGGATATTATAAAAACGGAAACGGTAAGCCTTCCGGAAACAGCCTTCGATGTGACCCTGCAGGATTCGGATTATTTCAGGGACCAGTTGGATTCTGTCGAACAGGAAATATTCGATGCCTCTGTAGAGGCCGCGGAGGATGGCATCAATTCCTTTACGATGGACGGCAATATCAGGATCATGGATTTCGCGAATGCGATAAGCGCGGCTATGAATACCTATATCAGGGCATTTGAATGGGCCAGGGGCTCAATAAACCTTTCCACCTCGTACGGGGATTACGGGGCACAATCAACGATCTCCATCGAAAAATCTCCTTATTACAGCAAAAGTCTGGAAAATCTGGCGGAGGTTAAGGCGAAAAAGCTTGCCTCCGACGCAAGGACTTATGCACGGGCAAACTACCCTTCAGATGTTTCATATGGGATAGTCAGGTATATTAACGACTGGATCTGTGAAAACAATTATTACAATCAGAGCGGGACCAGCTCTAATAACAAGACCACCGAGGTATACTTCAACTGTCACAGCAGCTACGGAGTTCTCTTATACGGCTACGGGGTATGCGAAAGCTATGCCAAGGCCGCCACAAGGGTATTGGATGATGCGGGGATACGGAATATGTATGTTTGCGGAGCGGTGGATTCCAGCAGTAACTACGGCTCTGCCGGCCATGCCTGGAATTATGTATATCTGAGCGGCTCCTGGTACCTTCTTGATCCGACCTGGAATGACAGCGGCTCGGGCTCTAACGACAAATATTTTCTCGTCGGGCGGCCTCAGGCGGAATACCGCGGCAGGGTACCGGACGGCACGCATTTTAACGGAGGTATGGCTTTTTCCTTCCCTGCGCTTCCCTCATACGATTATGAAAAAAAGACCCCGGAGGTGACAGAACCTACGCCGACCCCCACTTTGGTACCGACAGTCATACCCACACCGACCCCCACTGTGATGCCGACAGTCATACCCACACCGACCCCTTCTTTGGTGCCGACCGCTGTACCTACACCTACACCGACACCGGTCATAATACCGACGCCTTCGGTTACGCCTGTACCGACCTCTGAGGTCACACCGACCCCGTCGCCTGCTCCGACAGCAACGCCTACACCGCTGCCGTCAGGGCTTACGGAGGACTCCTTTGAGCTTTCCGACTCATGGCTCATACTTAAGGCCGGGGATAAGAAAAAGCTTGGGGTATATTATACCGATTCGGTACCCTTCTATTACGCAAGGACCTGGAGCAGCAGTGACACAAGCGTTGCCACTGTAAATTCAAATGGAAAGGTCAGGGCGTTAAAAAACGGAACAGCGGACATCACGCTTACTGTAGGAGGGGTGGAAAAGACCTGCAGGGTATATGTATGCAAAACAAAGCTGAAATTTGACAACAATGCTTCGGAAAAGCAGATGACCTGTAAAAACCGGGATGCCATATTTGATTCCGCAGATCAGTTTGACGTTTCCGTGTATGTAAAGATATCGAAGAAGCTGCTTACCGCAGAGGATATGGAAAAGGAGCTCGGCATAAGCCCCTCCGTAAAATGCTCCAATTCCTGTGCTGAAGCCGAGATAACAGAAGTTTCGGGAAATGAGATAAAGCTCAGGATAACTCCGAAAAAGGCCGGCAGGGAGACGAGGATCACCGTAAGCCTTAACGGGGCTAAGGCCGTGCTGAGGCTTACCTCACGATATAAGCTGAGGGAGGAGTATTTCGATCTTTCTGTTCTTGATGAGATATATTATTACGAAGAGGGAACGGAGATATGCCCGGAGATAAGGCCGGAGCCCTCAGAGCTTCCAGAGGGGATCAGTATGACAAATACCGTAGCGTATTATTATAACGACAGGCCGGGGACAGCGATGGTCAAAATAACGGGAACGGGGAAGTTCATCGGGTCCCTTACAGAGTTTTTTGAAATAGAGTAATAAGCTGAGGGTGAGGACAGGCGGCTAAAGCTTTGGCAAAATGTACAGATTTAACGTTAAACTTTGTGAAGTTAGCGGTATTTAAAGAAAACCTGTATTTTGATATACTATCTTATGCAGGGACTTTAGCGTGGTTCCTGGGAGGAAGAGATTATATTTAGGGAGGAAATGAAATGTCAAGTTTATCATTAAAGAATATCTGTAAGGTTTATCCTAACGGATTTGAGGCTGTGAAGAATTTTAATCTTGAGATCGCTGATCAGGAGTTTATCATCTTCGTTGGTCCTTCAGGGTGTGGAAAATCAACTACTCTCAGAATGATAGCCGGTCTTGAGGAAATCTCATCCGGTGAACTGAAGATAGGCGACAGGGTCGTAAACGATGTAGAGCCCAAGGACAGGGATATAGCAATGGTATTCCAGAACTATGCTCTTTATCCGCATATGACCGTTTATGATAATATGGCTTTCGGACTTAAGCTGCGTAAGGTTCCGAAGGACGAGATAGACAAGATGGTAAGAGAGGCTGCAAAGATACTTGATCTGACCAAGCTCCTTGATCGTAAGCCCAAGGCTCTTTCCGGAGGTCAGAGACAGCGTGTGGCTATGGGACGTGCTATTGTCCGTAATCCTAAGGTATTCCTTATGGA
>DFEA01000081.1 GCA_002368575.1 Lachnospiraceae bacterium UBA3814
CGGATCGGCACAAACTGAAGTTTGTGCCTAAGCACACGATTTCCTTTGGAAATCGGTGCAGTGCGGGAGGATGGGCATGGAGATATACGGACTTGTGGGAGACCCGGTGGAGCATTCGCTTTCGCCGCTTATACATAACACCATATCGGGAGAGCTTGCTCTCGATTGTGAATACAGGCTTTTTCATGTAAGGGAGAGGCTTGGTGAAAGGATTAAGGAGCTTTATTCGGAGGGGGTCAGGGGCCTTAACATAACCGTGCCCTATAAGTCAGAGGTGATGCCGTACCTTAAGGCTGTCGATCCTCCGGCGGAGGCCATTGGCGCCGTAAACACCCTGAAGGCCGTTAGCGGAGGCTATACGGGCTATAATACCGATATCGAGGGGCTGAGACGTGTGTTCGAAAAAGAGGCCATCAAAATCGACGGCAGTGACTTTATCGTACTCGGTGCAGGAGGTGCCGCAAGGGCAGCGGCTTTTATGCTGCTTACAGGTAAGGCCCTTAGCATAACGCTTGTTAACCGAAGCACTGAGAAGGCTGAGGAGCTTGCCCGGTCCATGAAGGATTACTGCGATAAAAGCGGGCTTAAGGCTCCGTCCGTCGGCGTGCTTGGCCTTGATGAGCTGGATGCCCTTACCGGCGAGAGCTATGTCGCCATACAGTGCACCTCGGTTGGGCTGTCCCCGGCCTCGGATCATGCGGTGACAGAGTCGGCTGATTTTTATAAAAGACTTTCATTTGCGGTGGATGTGGTCTACTCCCCGAAGGTGACGAGGTTTATGCAGCTTTGCAGACAGTACGGGGTGAGGTGCGTGAACGGACTGGGGATGCTTCTGTATCAGGCAGTATGTGCGTATGAGATCTGGCACGGGGTGAAGGTCCCCGAAAACGTAACGGAGACCGTTTACGGGATGCTGTCCCGCTCCGGTAAGAGAGGGATAGTGCTGACAGGCCTTATGGGTGCCGGAAAGACCACGGTGGGGAAAATGCTCGCGGACAGGCTCTCATGGCGCTTCGTTGATACCGATGTCCTCATAGAGGAACGGGAAGGTAGGAGCATCAACGAAATATTTAAGGAAAACGGAGAGGAATATTTTCGTGAGCTGGAAACAGCCGTTATCAGGGAAATAAGCGAGAACTGCGGGAAGGAAGGAACGGTCGTTTCCACGGGCGGAGGACTTGTGGTCAGGGAATGTAATCGTAGCTATTTAAAAAAAACAGGTACTGTGGTATACTTAAGAGCATCGAAGGAGACACTTTTAAAAAGGATCAGGAATACTTCCGACCGTCCGCTGCTTAAGGGGGACATGGAGGGCAGGCTTGAAAGCCTGCTGCTTTCCAGAGGAAGCATCTATGAGGCCGTGTCTGACGTTATCATCGATACGGATGGGATGAGTACTGAAGAGGTAGTGCTAAAAGGAGAGAGGTTAATATGAAGCTGTTAGTTATTAACGGACCAAGTCTTGCATCACTTGGGACCAGAGAGGTTGAGGTGTTCGGAAGGAAGGATTATGACTTTCTTTGTCAGCAGATCGCAAAAAAGGCTGCGGCAATGAATATTCTGATCGATATATTTCAAAGCAATCATGAGGGCAGGATAATTGACCGCATTCATGAGACTATCGCGGACGGGACGACAGGGATAATAATCAATCCCGGCGCCTATGCGCATTACAGCTACTGTATCTATGATGCTCTTATGTCAGTTCCTATACCCAAGGTCCAGGTTCACATAGCGGATCTTAACAAGCGTAAGGAAGACTGGAGGCATATAAACGTTATCGGCCCGGCCTGCAATGAGGTCATAATGGGAAGAGGCTATGAGGGCTATATCGACGCGGTCGATTATATGATAAAGAACAACGCCGAATTCACGGCGCAGGAGATACTGAAGGCGCAGGACGAAAGCGAGTCCTGTGAGATGTCCGATAAGGAAAGGCTTAAGGCCGAGCAGGCAAAAAAAGAAGAGGAACGGAAAAAAACAGTTGAAATGTAAGCTGTTTTCGTTTAAACTAACGTAGGTTAAAAACAGAGACACAGGTTTGTTTGGGAGGATATTATATGATTTCAGCCGGTGATTTTAGAAACGGACTGACTGTGGAGATGGACGGTTCGGTATTTCAGATTCTGGAATTTCAGCACGTAAAGCCCGGAAAAGGCGCGGCCTTTGTAAGAACTAAGCTTAAGAACGTTATAAATGGCGGTGTAGTTGAAAAGAGCTTCAGACCTACGGAGAAGTTCCCGCAGGCCCGCATAGACAGGAATGATATGCAGTACCTGTATGCTGACGGGGATCTGTATAATTTCATGAATACGGAGACCTATGATCAGGTAGCTCTTGATAAGAACACCATCGGCGACGCTTTAAAGTTCGTCAAGGAAAATGATATGGTTAAGATCTGCTCCTATAACGGAAGCGTTTTTGCGGTGGAGCCTCCGATGTTCGTAGAGCTTGAGGTCACGGAAACGGAGCCCGGGTTCAAGGGCGATACGGCTACCGGTGCAAATAAGCCCGCAACGGTTGAGACCGGGGCAAGCGTTAATGTTCCTCTCTTCGTGGAGATAGGCGACAGGATCAAGATCGATACCAGGACCGGAGAATATCTGTCCAGAGTATAATTCATATTTGACATATGATAAAAAGCCTTTGCGCATTCATTTGTGTCAGAGGCTTTTTTGTTCGGAGACCGATGATGTATGAAGAGTATTCCTTTGTTTTTGACATAGACGGGACGCTCTGCCCTATAAAGGGCAGGGATGAAAAATATGAGGATCTTGTCCCCTATAAGGAAATGGTGGAAAAGCTGCGCTATTATCATGATAACGGAGCAAGGATAATTCTTTTCACCTCAAGGAACATGAATACCTATCATGGAAACATGGGACTCATAAATAAGCATACGGCAAGGATCCTCACCGAATGGCTGGAAAAATGGGATATCCCTTATGATGAGATAGTTTACGGCAAGGTCTGGGCCGGTCACAGGGGCTTTTACGTGGACGACAGAACGGTCCGGCCGGATGAGTTCCTTAATAAAGGGGTGGACGAGCTGGAAAAGCTCTGTGCCGCATCCAGATGCAGCGGTAAGACAGAATGATGACCGGGTGCGGTCACGTATGGACTTGTATGGACCTGTAACGGGCTTTTGACTTGTTATTTTCAAGCTGTTATGGTATGATTACATTTACGGTGACAGAAACACAGAAGCGCCGGGTAAAATATATTTGTTATTATTTGTATATCAGGCACTCGTAGCTCAGTGGATAGAGCAGCGGATTCCGGTTCCGCGTGTCGGGGGTTCGAATCCTCTCGGGTGCAGTTATCCTGTAAAGAATGATCCGTCTTTTGTGAAAGGCATCAGTATCTATGGCACGAAATAAAATTTCCGATATTCTTGAAAGGCATTACCGGTACTTCATCATCGGGGGCGTTTTTCTTGTTCTCATCATCATACTTGTTGTTTTCCTGCTTACCAGAAAGGGTAATGACAAGGAGGATGCGGGCGCAGCGGGGGCACAGACAAGCACGGTGGAGGTGCCCAAGGACAAATACGAGGTAAATGCCTATCCGAATGTCAATTCCCTTATGGAAACCTATTATACGGCAATGATGAACGGCGACACGGATACGATAGCAAGTGTATGCGATGTCCTTTCCGATGCCGAGCGCTTCAGGATGGAGGAAAAGGCGAAGTACTATCAGTCCGCCGATGATTTTGTCGTGTATACTAAGAAGGGCTACAGGGAGAATTCCTATTTTGTCCTGGTCACCTTTGATATCCTGTATTCAGGCGCGGCCACTCCCGCTCCTTCGCTGGATTCCACCTATGTATGCACCAACGAGAGCGGAGCTCTTTACGTGAACAAATCTGATCTGTCGGAGGAGGAGCAGGCATACCTTTTGGAGCTTACCGTGCAGGCCGATGTTGAAGAGCTGATAGACAAGGTAAATGTTGATTATAACAAGGCTATAGAAGAGGATCCCAATCTGGCTCAGGTCCTTGCGGATATCGATACGGAGGTCAGCCGTACAGTGAAGGAACGGCTTTCGGAGCAGCAGAGGCTTGAGGCCGAGGCTGCGGCTCAGGAGGAGGCTGCGGCACAGGCGGCGGCTCAGGCGGCAAGCGCCACTCAGGTAAGGACGACAGCAAACGTTAATGTCAGGTCCTCACCCAGTACCGATGCGAGTGCTCTCGGGAAAACAAATACGGGAGATACCTTTACCAGATATGAGGCCATGGATAACGGCTGGAGCAAGATAGACTACAACGGGACCGAGGCCTATATCAAATCGGATTATCTTGAGGAGGTCCAGAGCGCGGAATCAACGGCGCCGGCGGATGGTACAGGTGCGGAGACCGTGAAGGTAAAGAGTGGTGCGGGCACGATAAACATACGTTCCTCAGCAAGCACCAGTGATAGTTCCAATAAGATAGGCTCCGCCCACGGGGGCGATTCCTTTGAGCTGGTGGAAAGGCTGGACGGCTGGTGTAAGATAATCTATAACGGTCAGGAGGCGTATATCAGCTCGGATTTTGTTGAATGATATAGTTCGCCGAAGGGTGAACTGTTACGATGATACGGAGCGTTTGGTACCGCACCTTAGAGGTGCGGGGGCTTCAGATCCGTTTACCGTCATTATAGCGTTGGTGAGCCAGACAGCGTAGTGAGCTGTCTGGTTTTCAGTATAAAGGAAATTAATCGGCGCAGGAGGTCAGATGGCACAGGGGATAAGGATCAATAAATATATCGCGGATGCGGGCATATGCTCAAGAAGAGAGGCCGATCTGCTCATAAGCCGCGGTAAGGTGTGCATCAATGGGAAGACCGCTCTTTGCGGGGACAGGGTAGCTGAGGACGCCGTTGTGACCGTAAACGGGAAGGAAGCAAAGCTTGCCGATAAAAAGGTGTATCTGGCTTATAACAAGCCTGCCGGCGTTGTATGCACCTCTGAACGGAGAGAAAAAAACAACATAATCGATGCGGTGGGCTATCCTGTAAGGATAACCTATGCCGGAAGGCTGGATAAGGACTCGGAGGGGCTTATCCTTCTTACCAATGACGGCGCCATGATAGACGGGCTGATGCGAGCCGGCAATATGCATGAAAAGGAATATGAGGTGAGCGTGGACAGGAAAATGACCGCGGACTTCATAAGGGACATGCGGGCAGGGGTTTATCTTGAGGAGCTTGATATTACGACAAGACCCTGTAAGGTGAGACGTTTATCGGACAGGTCATTTGCTATAATCCTTACACAGGGACTTAACCGGCAGATAAAACGGATGTGCCTGGCGCTTGGCTTCAGGGTAAGAAGCATCAAAAGGATAAGGGTCAGCAATATAGAGCTCGGGGCTTTAAAGACGGGACGCTACAGAGAGCTTACCGGGGAGGAGCTCTCGGGGCTCAAAAGGTCGATAGGAGAGGAATGAGTAAAACAGACAGGATCAGGGAACTGACCGCTCTGTTAAACAGGGCATCCAGGGCTTATTATCAGGAAGATACAGAGATAATGAGCAATTATGAATACGACAGGCTGTATGACGAGCTTAAGGAGCTTGAGGAGGAAACAGGGACTGTATTTTCAAACAGTCCAACGGTCAGGGTGGGCTATGAGGCTGTTGATGATCTTCCAAGGGAGGCTCATGAGGAGCCGATGCTTTCCCTTGACAAGACAAAGAGCAGGGAGGAGCTCAGAGACTGGCTCGGAGATAAGGAGGGGCTGCTTTCCTGGAAGCTTGACGGGCTTACGATAGTCCTTACCTATAATAACGGGGAGCTTTCAAAGGCGGTTACAAGAGGAAACGGTGAGATTGGCGAGGTGATCACCCCCAATGCCAGGACCTTCATAAATCTACCGCTCAGGATACCCTATAAGGGAGAGCTTATACTCAGGGGAGAGGCCGTTATAAGCTATACCGATTTTGAGGAGCTTAATTTAAGGATCGCCGACTCGGAAGCCAGGTATAAAAATCCCCGTAATCTGTGCTCGGGGTCCGTAAGGGCGCTGAACAGTGAGGTCACCGCACAGAGAAGGGTGAGGCTTAAGGCGTTTTCGTTAGTAAGGGCAGAGGGCGTTGATTTCGGAAACAGAAGGAGCGCTCAGCTTGAATTCCTTAAGGAGCAGGGCTTTGAGGTCGTGGAGTATTACAGGGTCACTGCCGGGGACATCCTTGAGCGTATCCGTTTTTTTGCGGAGGCTGTTTCGGACTATGACATCCCCTCTGACGGTCTGGTGCTGACCTATGAGGATATTGCCTATGGCCTTTCGCTGGGACGCACGGCTAAATTCCCCAGAAATTCGATAGCCTTTAAGTGGGCCGATGAAAAGGCGGAGACGGTGCTCAGGGAGATAGAATGGAGTCCCTCAAGGACCGGGCTCATTAACCCCATAGCGGTCTTTGATCCCGTGGAGCTTGAGGGGACAACGGTTAAAAGGGCGAGCGTCCATAATCTCAGCATTATTAAGAGCTTAAGGCTCGGGATCGGCGATCGGATCACGGTTTACAAGGCCAATATGATAATTCCCCAGATAGAGGAAGACCTTACCGGGTCCGGAAATATAAGGATACCGGATTCCTGTCCCGCCTGCGGTGAAGGGACAGAGATAAGGCAGGATAATGATGTTGAGGTACTGATCTGTCCCAATCCGTCCTGTCCCGCAAAGAAGCTTAAGGGCTTTGTTCTCTTTGTCAGCCGGGATGCCATGAACATAGACGGCCTGTCGGAGATGACGCTTGAGAAGTTCATAGGCCGCGGCTTTATTTCAGAGCCTGCGGATATATTCAGGCTTCACAGATACCGTGATGAGATATGCAATATGGACGGGTTTGGGGAGAAATCCTACAACAATCTGATCGAAAGCATCGAAAAAGCCAGGCATATCGAGACGGCAAGGCTGATATACAGTCTCGGGATACCTAATACGGGGCTTTCGAATGCAAGGCTCATATGCAGGCATTTCGGAGATGATCTTAACAGGATAAGGAAGGCCTCAGAGGAGGAGCTTACCCTGATCGGGGGGATAGGGGAGGTCATAGCCGGGACCTTCAGCAGCTTCTTCAGGGATGCGGAAAATAACAGAGTGCTTGACGATCTTCTCTCCGAGGTGATAATTGAAAAGAGCGGGGACAGCGGGCAGATAGAGGGTATAGCCGGTAAGACCTTTGTTATAACGGGTGGTTTACATAATTTCTCGAATCGGAGTGAATTAAAGGACGCCATCGAAAAGGCGGGAGGAAGGGTGGCCGGTTCCGTGTCCTCCAATACGGACTATCTTGTTAATAACGATATCAACAGTAATTCTTCAAAGAATAAAAAGGCCAAGGAGCTTTCTGTACGCATAATAACAGAGGATGAGATCATGTCGATGCTCGGTGAGGAGCCTTAAAATAACAGTTCACTCACAGATGAGCCGCTGCCATTAAAACACATATATTAAACGGAGGTGTAATAATGCCTATAAAGATTAAGGACTCTATGCCTGCTCAGGCCATACTGGAATCGGAGAATATCTTTGTCATGACTGAGCACAGGGCGATGCATCAGGATATCCGTCCGCTTCAGGTACTGATCCTCAATCTGATGCCCACAAAGGTGGTCACTGAGACACAGCTTCTGCGTAAGCTTTCAAATTCCCCGCTGCAGGTGGATGTGGAGTTCCTTCAGACAGAGAGCTATGTCCCTCAGCATGTTGATCCGGGTCATCTGGAGAGCTTTTATCGTACCTTCTCAGAGGTGAAGGACAATAAATACGATGGTATGATAATCACGGGAGCACCTCTTGAGCATATCAGCTATGAGGAGGTGAGCTACTGGAAGGAGCTCTGCAAGATCATGGACTGGTCCACGCATCATGTTCATTCCACGCTCTATCTTTGCTGGGGGGCCTTTGCCGCACTCTATTATTTTTACGGGATAGATAAAAAGCATTATGACAAAAAGCTTTCCGGTGTATATAAGCACCGTCTTCTTAAGCGTACCTCTCCCCTGTTCAGGGGCTTTGACGATGTCTTCGATGCTCCTCATTCCAGAGGGATATATGTGGATTATGAGGATGTAAAGAGGGTTACGGAGCTTGAGCTTTTAGCGGATTCCGAGGAGGCCGGCGTTACTCTGCTTAAGACTGAGGATTCAAAGCGCTTCTTTGCGCTCTGCCATCTTGAGTATGACTGGGACACGCTTAAAAATGAGTATGAAAGGGACCTGGCAAAGGGAATAGATCCAGCTGTGCCTGAGCATTATTTTCCGGATGATGATCCCGGAAAAAGGCCTGTCGTCCACTGGCGGGCAGCAGCACAGCTCTTTTATTCAAACTGGGTCAACTACTACGTTTATCAGAGCACCCCGTATGATCTTCGGGAGATCGCCGCAAACAAGCCCGCAACAAGCGATCTGGAGCGGATCTCGGAGAAGGCGAGCAGTGAGGAGTTTTAACGTAATTTCACGTAGTTTTTAAGGGAAATGGGGTCAAAATGGGGTCAGGTCAAGGGGTCAATTTTATAGCACCGGTGATGAGTTTTCTCTGCTCAGGGGTAAGAAAGAGGATATTCTGTTTCACGGAACCAAGGGAAACTGCAATTTTACCGGAGTTTTAGCGGATTTTTGTCCCTGTTAATCATCCCTGGTTCTTTTATTTTACCACGGTATTGGATATTGACGGTCCGGTTCCGTCATGGTTTGATGAGAGAGATAAGGAAGGACTTGCACGGTTGTCCGCTACCCTTGAAGATATGATTAACGGGAAGGATAAACATAGCTATCGTCTATGGAAGAGCTGAAATGAACAGGAAAAAATCAAAACACAATCAGGGTATACTGCATAACGCAATGTATGTTATCTTTTTGCTGGTTCATATTATCGCGTCCTTTTTTCTGCGAGGAACCGTTCACTCCACAGAGGTGATTCCCTTTATGGGCAGTGTGATCCCTGTTTCGACATTTACGGGGGTACTTTCATCCATTGCTAACATCTGTCTTATAGTTCTGGCAGTCGAATACGGGAAAACCGGATTTATTACAGCATCTGTTCTGATCATTGTACAATTTCCCAGGATGATAAGCGGGTTTGTGATACAGCATGATTATTCTGGCCTGCCCGGGCTTTTTGGGAATCTCCTGACCATTTTAGCGTTGTTTTTTATATATCAGAGAAACAGGAAGATAGAAAGCTATCAGAAGAGGGAGACAGAGTATCTGAAGGACAGGCAGGAGGCTTCCTATCGATTGTTTGAGCAGACGGCCACCGCGCTTGTCAATGCGATCGACGCAAAGGATACTTACTCTCACGGACATTCATTAAGGGTGGCTGAATATTCAAGGAAGATTGCCCGGATACTGAAAAAGGACGATGAGGAATGTGAGAGGATATATTATGCGGCGCTGCTTCATGACGTTGGAAAAATAGGGATCCCTTTAAGCATAATCAATAAGAAGGGGAAGCTTACAGATGAAGAATATGAAGTCGTTAAAGAGCATCCGGCAAAAGGAAGCCAGATCCTTTCAAGCATCAGTGAATACCCGTATCTGAGTATTGGTGCACATTATCATCATGAGCGATATGACGGAAGAGGATATCCCGATCACTTAAAGGGAGGGGATATACCGGAGATAGCAAGGATCATTTCGGTGGCGGACGCATATGATGCAATGTCCTCAAACAGAAGCTACAGAGAAGCTATTCCTCAGCAGCTTGTGAGAGAGGAGATCGTAAAAGGCATAGGCACGCAGTTTGACCCGTTTCCTGCAAAAGCAATGCTTCAGCTGATCGATCTTGATACTGAATATCAGCTGCGGGAGAAGAATGTATTCGATGAGCTTGCGGGAAAAGATGAGCTTGACTGCGAGGCATACCGGAGCAGCATTTCAACCGGGATCCTTTTAACGCAGAGTATTACAAGAATACATATGAAGGTCACCGTAAAGGATAAAAACGGCAAAGCCGCAATGGTGCTGTTTGATTCACTTGACGGACGCGTTCATGGTGGGACTGAAAGGAAAGAGCTTTGCTATTATGAGTATTGTGAGCTGTTTTTTGATGGACAGTTCCACAATAAAGGGGCAAGAAAAATACAGGTTGAAACGGAGGATGAGGAGCGGAAGAAAGGAAGAGCGGAATCCTCTTATGGCGTATATGAGGCAGAAGCGGTAAAATGCGGTGATCATGTACAGATAAGCATATCTGACAATGAAAAGACGATCAGGATCATCGTGGCCCTTCCGGACAGCTCCAGATATGCGTATATTGGCCTTACAGGAGAGCAGTGTCTTATCAGTGAAGTCAGCATTACGGCAGACGAAACGCCGGTACCGGATGAATATATTACCAGAATAGCGGAAAAGATAAGTTATATTGTGGGTGAAAGCGGTGATTTACCAAATCTGCAGATCGACGGCCACAGATCTGCTGCCACGTCAGGAGTACCTGTAAATGACAAACTGAAAATAAGCTTTCATACGAAGAGCCTGCCTACGGCCAGACTCGTATGGCACTGCCCGTATTATGTCATTTTTACCTCAAAGGACGGATCGGTGGGCGGTAAAGGCTATAAAGAATATGCACTCATAAGACTGGATGGAGAAAATCAGGCGGACGACAAAAATGCCGAAAACAAGCTGATCACCAGTACCCAGGAGAGCTTTATGGGGTGGGATGCATGGAAAGAGAAAAACAAGGAGGGGTTTTATTCCTCGGCGGTCTTTGTAAGGCAGGGGCAGACAATTACGATGAGCATGGAAAATCAGGGTATCTCAGTTAAGAATATAACAACGATACCGGACAGAACGGGTGACATTTTTGTAGCCTTAACAGGAGATCAATGCGCAATTACAGATATCAGAATTATTCATGAAGAGGAATAACAGGCAATAGTCGAGGGCCGGAGCTGATGCTTGTTAAGGAAAGAATGATTAAGTCAGTCTTTCCTTAGATACAGTTATGATAGCGGCATCCCCTCTTTTTTGATATAATCAGGATATGACGGCAGCATGAGAGGAGGAAGCAGATGGGATATTATATTAATCCGGGAAATGAGAATTTCCGGTTCATTATAAATGCGGGATATATTGATAAAACAGGGATGATAGCCGTAATCAACGATACGATCAATACAAAAAGCATGCTTTCCTGCGTCAGCCGTCCAAGGCGGTTCGGGAAATCTTATGCCGCGAATATGCTGGAGGCTTACTACGACTGCAGCTGTGATTCCCATGACTTATTTGAAGGACTGGAGATTACGAAAAACGAAAGCTATGAGAAGCACCTGAATCAATATAACGTACTTTATCTGGATATTACCGGATTTATGGCATATACGACTTTGGAGGGGCTTTCGGATTATATTTGCGAGAGAGTGATAAGGGATGTCAGGAAAGACTTTCCTGATGTAGATCCCGGAGATTCGATAAAAGAGGCCCTTGCGGCAATCGTGGAGCAGACCGGACGTAAATTCATCGCCATTATTGACGAATGGGACGCACCGATCCGCGATCCCTACAGCACAGTAAAGACCCAGAAGGATTATCTTGAGTTTCTCCGTTCTCTTTTTAAAAGTGAGATCACAAAGAAAGTTTTTGCAGCTG
>DFEA01000047.1:0-3914 GCA_002368575.1 Lachnospiraceae bacterium UBA3814
GATATGGATTTTAATATGGCTAAGGCCCCGGGATGTGAGGAAAACGGGGAGACGGATGCCGGATCAGAGGCTGAGGAATACAGCTTCGAGCTGGATACCGGCAGCTACTATGAGCATTATCTTCTGGTCAGGGAGAAATACGGTGGGCAGCTTAAGATCAGGTTCGGAGTTGAATACGGACTGCAGCCCCATCTTAAACAAAGGAGCATTGAATATCTGAACGCCTGGCCCTTTGACTTTGTCATAGGCTCCTCCCATCTCGCAAACGGAAAGGATCCCTATCTTCCTTATTATTTCAGGGGAAGAAGCGAGAGAGAGGCGTATCTTGAATATTTTGAGAGCGAGCTTGAATGCGTTGAGACCTTTGATAACTTCGACGTTTACGGACACCTGGATTACGTGGTAAGGTACGGTCCGAACAGGGACAGGTTCTTTTCCTATAAGGAGTATTCCGGGATACTCGATGAGATACTGAAACGCATAATAGAGAAGGGCAAGGGGATAGAGGTCAACAGCGGAGGCTTTGCAAACGGCCTGGACCATCCGAACCCAAGGGAGGACATTCTCAGACGTTACAGGGAGCTGGGCGGTGAGATAATCACAATAGGGTCGGATGCACATAAAGCGGAAAGGGTCGCCTTCCGCTTTGACAGTGTAGAGGACCTGCTGAAAAGCGCCGGATTTAAATACTATACTGTCTTTGCAGACAGAAAACCGGAGTTTATCGCTATATAGATTTCGTGATATCGGGGCGGAATCTGCCGTCTGGTGCTTTAGCTCCGATATCATTTTGATCCCAACAACATCATCATCTTTATGGAATCCCCATGATCCTTCATGAAGCAAATTATGAACCATATCCAGCAATTTTTGCAAATCGGGCTTTACGTGTTTATGCTATAATCCAGACAAAATCATAATAGTTCATCCTCATGTGAACTGTAACGCACGGGAAGGAATGGGGGAATTTGTATGGAGAACAGAGAAAGCTGCAGAAAAAAAGCCGAGGAGCTGGTTGGAAGAATGACTGTGGAGGAAGCGGCCTCTCAGCTTCTGCACCAGTCACCCGCCATAGAAAGACTGGATATACCGGAGTATAACTGGTGGAGCGAGGGACTTCACGGTGTGGCCCGTGCCGGGATCGCCACGGTCTTCCCGCAGGCGATAGGGATGGCCGCCGCCTTTGATGATGACTTCCTGGAAAAGGAGGCAGAGGTCATAGCTACGGAAGCCAGGGCAAAATACAATGCGGCAAAAAGGCACGGCGACAGAGACATATATAAGGGGCTGACCTACTGGAGCCCTAACATTAATATATTCCGTGACCCCCGATGGGGGAGAGGACACGAGACCTACGGAGAGGATCCTGTCCTTACCGGAAGGCTCGGCAAGGCTTTTATAAAAGGACTTCAGCAGAAGGATGAAAAGGGGTATCTTAAGATCGCGGCCTGTGCCAAGCATTTTGCGGTACACTCGGGGCCGGAGGCTCTGAGGCACGGCTTTGATGTGACCCCGACCGAAAAGGATCTTAATGAAACATATCTGCCGGCCTTTAAGGAGGCGGTAAGAGATGGGGAGGTCGAAGCGGTCATGACCGCGTATAACAGCGTGTTCGGGGAGCCCTGCTGCGCAAACGACCGCCTTATCAACCGGATCTTGAAGGAGGAGTGGGGCTTTGAGGGGCATATCGTTTCCGACTGCTGGGCCGTAAAGGATATGCACGGAGATCATCATTTCACAAAGACGCCGGAGGAATCGGCCGCGCTTGCGGTAAGGCGGGGCTGCGATCTGAACTGCGGCTGTACATATGAAAACTTGATATTTGCCCTTAACGACGGGCTCATCACAGAGGAGGAGATAAGGAGCGCTGCCGTGAGAGTGTTCACTACAAGGTTCCTGCTCGGCATGTTTGATGCGGATTGCTCCTATGAGAAGATCCCCTACTGTGTGGTAAACTGCAGAGAGCATCAGGAGCTGGCGGTCAGGGCCGCCGAAAACTCGGCAGTCCTTCTGAAAAACGATGGTATCCTTCCTCTTGACAGATCTAAGCTTAAGAGCATAGCGGTGATCGGGCCCAATGCATACAGCGCAAAGGCTCTGTACGGTAATTACAACGGAGACAGCGGACATTTCTGTACCAATCTGGATGGGATCAGAGAGGCAGCCGGTGATGACATACGCATTTACTACAGTAAGGGCTGTGACATATTTGAGGAACAGGAGGATCCCCTGGCAAAGCCCGGAAAATATCTGAGTGAGGCCGAGGAGATAGCCTCGATAAGCGATGTGACCATACTCTGTGTAGGGCTGGATGCGGATCTTGAGGGTGAAGAGGGCGATACGGGAAATGCCTTTGCCTCCGGCGACAAGCCCGATCTTCTGCTGACTGCTTCGCAGAGAAGGCTCTGCGACAGGATAACAGCTCTCGGGAAGCCGCTCATCATTGTGATAAACAGCGGAAGCGCTCTTGATCTAAGCGCCTGGGAGGATAAGGCGGGAGCTGTCCTTCAGGCCTGGTACAGCGGAGAGAGCGGAGGAAAGGCTCTGGCGGAGATACTGTTCGGAGATATAAGCCCTTCCGGAAAGCTTCCCGTGACCTTCTATTATAATGATCAGAAGCTTCCCGAATTTACCGACTACCATATGAAGGGCAGGACCTACAAATTCCTTGAGGAAAAGCCCTGGTATCCCTTCGGTTACGGACTGTCGTATTCGGAGTTTTCATACAGCGGCCTGAAGGCCGAAACGGACGGGGAGGAGCTTGCTCTTACCGTCAGCCTTAAAAACACCGGGAGCTTTGACGCAACGGAGATAGCCGAGATATATATCCGCTATGAGGGAGAGGCTTTTGAAAAGCCCGTACACTATCTTGCGGATTTCCGATCTGTAAGGCTTTTAAAGGGTGAGGAGGCATGCATAGGGTTTACCATTAAAAAGGATAGCTTTGCCTCTTTTGCGGAAAACGGGGAAAGAAAGCTCCTTTCCGGAAGCTATACTGTGTTTGCAGGCGGCTCACAGCCTGATGAAAGAAGCCTCGAGCTTACCCATACGGAACCGCTCAGGGTCACCGTAACGATCGGGGAGGATCAGAAGCTTTCCGTAAACTGATGAAAGGTTCCGGCGTGACTCTTATAAAAAATGTGTTAAACTTGGCAATATATGAAAATTCCACTTGTATTTTACTGCTTTTTTGAGTAGAATATGAGCGGTTATAAATGTAATTCATTTTTAGGAGGATTCAAATATGTCAGTAAAAGTAGCAATCAATGGTTTTGGTCGTATCGGACGTCTTGCTTTCCGTCAGATGTTCGGAGCAGAGGGATACGATGTAGTGGCTATCAACGATCTTACTTCACCTAAGATGTTGGCTCACCTTCTCAAGTATGATTCTTCACAGGGCAAGTATGCTAAGGCCGATACGGTTTCCGCAGGTGAGGATTCCATTACTGTTGACGGAAAGACGCTTAAGATATACAAAGAGCCCGATGCCAATAACTGCCCTTGGGGTGAGCTTGGCGTAGACGTTGTTCTTGAGTGTTCAGGGTTCTATACCTCTAAGGAAAAGGCTCAGGCACACCTTAACGCAGGTGCAAAGAAGGTTGTTATTTCCGCTCCTGCAGGAAACGATCTTCCTACCATTGTTTACAATGTTAACCATGAGACCCTTACAAAGGACGACAAAATCATTTCGGCTGCTTCATGTACCACCAACTGTCTTGCTCCCATGGCCAAGGCTCTTAATGACCTTGCTACGATCAAGTCCGGTATCATGAGCACGATCCATGCATACACAGGCGATCAGATGATCCTCGACGGACCTCAGAGAAAGGGCGATTTAAGAAGATCACGTGCAGGTGCTATCAACATCGTTCCCAACTCAACAGGCGCAGCAAAGGCTATCGGCCTTGTTATCC
>DFEA01000047.1:3986-6516 GCA_002368575.1 Lachnospiraceae bacterium UBA3814
CTTGTTATCCCTGAGCTGAACGGAAAGCTTATCGGCTCCGCACAGAGAGTTCCCACCCCTACAGGTTCAACAACCATCCTTGTTGCTACCGTTGAGAAGTCAGTTACCAAGGAAGAGATCAACGCTGCCATGAAGGCTGCTTCATCCGAGTCCTTCGGTTATAACGAGGATGAGATCGTATCCTCCGATATCATCGGCTCCACCTACGGCTCAATCTTTGATGCCACCCAGACGATGGTAGGTGCTGATAACCTCGTTCAGGTTGTTTCATGGTATGATAACGAGAATTCATACACAAGCCAGATGGTAAGGACTATCAAGTACTTCGCAGAGCTTGGCTGATCACATTGATGTGATATACCCGTGAGCTGAGATATTTGGGAAGCTTGCTGTAAGATGGCCCGATCCGAGGATCGGCGCACATTCAGAACGGAAATCAGAACGGTCCGGTCCGTAAGGGCCGGATCGTTTAAGTTTTTGAACATATTCAAACATAATAAGGAGAGGAAAAGATGTCATTGAATAAGAAATCTGTTGATGATTTTAACGCTAAGGGCAAGAGAGTCCTTGTTCGCTGTGATTTTAACGTGCCCTTAAAGAATGGCGAGATCACTGATGAGACCAGGATCAATGCGGCCCTTCCCACGATAAAGAAGCTTATAGGGGATGGCGGAAAGGTCATCCTCTGCTCTCATCTCGGAAAGGTAAAGAATGGGCCTAACGAAGGTGAATCACTGGCTCCGGTCGCAAAAAAGCTTACTGAGAAGCTCGGCAGGGAAGTGGTTTTTGTCGGTGATTATAATGTTACCGGACAGGCTGCTACCGATGCCGTCAACAATATGAAGGAGGGAGACGTAGTCCTGCTGCAGAACACCCGCTTCAGGGGCAAGGAAGAGACAAAGCCCAAGGAGGCAGGCGAGGCATTTGCAAAGGAGCTTGCGGATCTTTGTGACGATTATGTATGTGATGCCTTCGGGTCGGCTCACAGAGCTCATGCGTCTGTAGCGGTCGTCACCAAATATGTACGCGAAAAGGGAGGCAACTGCGCGGTAGGTTACCTTATGCAGAAGGAGATAGACTTCCTCGGGAACGCTGTTGAAAATCCCGTAAGGCCTTTCGTAGCCATACTGGGCGGTGCGAAGGTGGCTGACAAGCTTAATGTCATCAATAACCTGCTTGAGAAATGCGATACTCTCATCATCGGCGGAGGTATGGCGTTTACCTTCTTAAAGGCTAAGGGCAATGAGATCGGGAAGTCACTGGTGGATGATGAAAAGCTCGATTACTGCAGGGAAATGACTGAGAAGGCGGAGAAGCTCGGCAAAAAGCTGCTGCTTCCCATTGATACGACTGTTGCGGCAGGCTTCCCCGATCCTATCGACGGTCCCATAGAGGTATCTCATGTAGATTCGGATAAGATCCCCGCAGATATGGAAGGCCTGGATATCGGACCTAAGACAAGGGAGCTTTTTGCTGATGCTGTAAAGAATGCTAAAACTGTGGTCTGGAACGGTCCCATGGGTGTATTTGAGAACCCTGTTCTTGCAGAGGGCACCATCGCTGTAGCAAAGGCTCTTGCAGAGACCGACGCGACTACCATAATCGGCGGCGGTGATTCGGCGGCTGCCTGCAATCAGCTCGGATTCGCGGATAAGATGAGTCACATTTCAACAGGCGGAGGCGCATCCCTTGAGTTCCTTGAGGGCAAGGAGCTTCCCGGAGTAGTAGCAGCAGATGATAAATAAACTCTGAGTTTTCCTCGCAGAGGAAAACTCAGAGGGCAAAAAACATCTTCAGATGTTTTTTGCGATAATGAGTTTGCGAAGCAAACTCTATCAATATTAATAAGCTCTGAGTTTTCCTCGCAGAGGAAAACTCAGAGGGCAAAAAACATCTTCAGATGTTTTTTGCGATAATGAGTTTGCGTGAGCAAACCCAATCATCATAAATAAACTCCGGTGTTCTGAGCGGGAGCGAAGAACCCGGAGTGATAATAAAGGAGAAAATAAATGTCAAGACGTAAAATCGTAGCAGGCAACTGGAAGATGAATATGACTCCCAGTGAGGCCATTAAGCTTTGTGATGAATTAAAGGATCTTGTAAAGAGCGACAGCGTTGACGTTGTATACTGCGTTCCCGCTATCGATATCGTACCGGTGGTCAACGCCGTAAAGGGTACCAACGTAAAGGTTGGAGCCGAAAACATGTATTTTGAGGAGAAGGGAGCGTATACCGGTGAAATATCGGCCGCTATGATAAAGGATGCCGGTGCCGAGTATGTCATCATTGGCCATTCCGAGAGAAGGGATTACTTCAAGGAGGATGACGCTCTGTTGAACAAGAAGGTAAAGAAGGCCTTTGAGGCCGGTCTTACACCTATCCTTTGCTGCGGCGAGAGCCTTGAGCAGAGAGAGATGGGAGTTACCATGGACTGGATACGTTTCCAGATCAAGTCAGACCTTACCGGTGTAAGTGCCGATCAGGTGAAGAGCATGGTCATCGCCTATGAGCCTATCTGGGCTATCGGAAC
>DFEA01000046.1 GCA_002368575.1 Lachnospiraceae bacterium UBA3814
GGTTCAGATCCTCCCTCTTAAGATAAATCCTTGCCCCTCCAAGCTCCCTCGTAAGCTTCTGCGCAAAATAAAGCCGCGAAGGTCTTCCCGCGTATTCATTAAGAAGCTCCGTAAGCTCCCTGTTAAACGCCTCATCAGCCTTTAACCTGTTGTATGCCTCCTCAAGCTCTATCACGGCATTCATCAGAGTCTCCGGGATATACTGACCGCCGTGAGCGCCGAATCTCCCCTTTTTCTCCATCTGTTTTCCTCCGTTAAAAATATAGTAAGCGAATCAGGCATTTGCCCTTAATCCGTTAC
Source organism: Lachnospiraceae bacterium UBA3814 (assembly GCA_002368575.1). Classification (GTDB taxonomy): domain Bacteria; phylum Bacillota; class Clostridia; order Lachnospirales; family Lachnospiraceae; genus UBA2868. The sequence continues at coordinate 301 of DFEA01000046.1, forward strand.
TTTGCCGGCTCCAAACCTCTGAAAGCGGCATGCTTCCTTACCGCGTCAACAAACGCTTTCATTTTCTCCGCATCCTTCCTGCCGCCGGTCTCTATCCCCGAGCTCACATCCACCGCAAAGACATCACGGCCACGTAGCGCCTCCCGCACGTTACCTGGGTCAAGCCCTCCCGCCAGGAAAAATGGCCTTTCAAACCCCTTAAGCAGCGACCAGTCAAAGCTTTTCCCGTCCCCTGCTCCCGCGTCCAGCAGTATGTGATCGGCACTGCTTTTGGCTGCGGCCGTAAGATCAGCCGCACTCCTTATCCTGAAGGCCTTAATGACCGGCTTTTCCGTAAGAGCCCTGAGGGCGTTTATGTATGCCTCATCCTCGTTTCCGTGAAGCTGGGCCATATCGATCACGCCCTCGGAAAGAAGGCCCGCCACCGTCTCAGGCTCCTCGTTTACAAAGACCCCGACCGGCGTTATCCCGTCAGACAGTCCCTTTCTTAAGGAGTATGCAGCCTCCCTGTCGATATATCTGCTGCTTTTTTTTGCAAATACAAAGCCCGCATACTCGGGCCTCAGCAGATTTACCGCTTTTATATCCTCTGCTCTTGTAAGCCCGCACAGCTTTATCCTTGTCATACGGCTCCTCTTTTCAGAGCCTCGAGCATGGCCCTCTTATCCGCCGCCCTCATCATGGTCTCGCCTATGAGCACCGCATCCGCTCCCAGCTCCGTGATCCTTCTGATATCCGCTTCATCCCTTACGCCGCTCTCCGACACAAACAGGATATCCTCCGGAATAAGCCTCCGTAACCGCCTGCTGTTTTGCGTGTCTACGGAAAAATCCTTAAGGTTCCGGTTATTGACTCCTATGATCCTTGCATTGCAGTCTGCGGCCCTTTGGGCCTCCTCCTCGTCGTGTACCTCAACCAGAGCGGAAAGCCCCAGCTCGTCACAAATACCCGTATATTCCGAAAGCTGCCCCGCAGAAAGGATGGCGGTGATAAGCAGAACAGCCGATGCCCCCAGAAGCTTTGCCTCGTAGAGCATATATTCATCCACGGTGAAATCCTTTCTTAACACCGGTATTTCAAGCCTTTTTGCCACGTCCTTAAGATATTCGTTTCTGCCCATAAACCAGAACGGCTCGGTAAGCACCGATACCGCGTCGGCACCGCACCTCTCATAATCCAGCGCGATCGATACCGGATCAAAAGTCTCTGCTATGACTCCCTTTGAGGGTGAGGCCTTTTTGCACTCTAGGATGAAGGAAAGCCCCGGCTTCCTCAATGCCCTTTCAAAGGCAAAGTCTCCCTGCTCCGTTGAAAGGGCCCTTTTCCTCATCTCCTCTGCCGGGACGATCCTTTTTGCCGACTCCACACGCTCCCTTGCGCGTCCCGCTATCTCATCAAGTATTGTCATCTTTTCAGCCTCTCACATTGCTGAGCTCAATGAACCTGTCAAGAGTCTGTGCGGCCTTCCCGGAATCTATAAGGGAGGCTGCAAGCTCCGTTCCCTCCTTCATGCCCGCGGCCTTTCCCGCAATATAGAGGGCCGCTCCCGCGTTCATAAGGACCGCGTTTCGCTTGTGGCCCTTTTCGCCGCTCAGTATCTTCCTCGTGATAGCCGCGTTTTCCTCAGGGGTCCCCCCGCAAAGATCCTCCCTGCTGCACCTTTCAAAGCCGAACTCCTCAGGCGTTATAAGTCTTGTCTTATACCATCCGTCCCTTATCTCACACAGCTTTGTAGGAGCGCTTAAGGATATCTCATCCAGCTTATCCATTCCGTAAACGACCATTCCGCGCCTGACCCCAAGGCTTGCAAGGACCTGCGCCAGAGGCTCCACCAGATAATCGTCGTATACCCCCAGAAGCTGCATCGAGGGTGAGGCCGGATTGGTTAAGGGCCCCAGGATGTTGAATACGGTACGGAACCCCAGCTCCTTACGGATGGCGCCCACGTATTTCATGGAGGTATGATACTTCTGCGCAAAGAAGAAGCATATCCCCGCCTCCTTTAAAAGCTCCACGCATTTCTCAGGATCCTGGTCGATATTAACGCCCAGAGCCTCCAGACAGTCTGCCGTCCCGCAGAGGGAGGAGGCGGCTCTGTTGCCGTGCTTTGCGACCTTTACTCCCCCGGAGGCAGCCACAAGCGCAGAGGTCGTTGAGATATTAAAGCTTTTCGCGCTGTCGCCTCCGGTACCCACGATCTCAAGCACCTCCATACCCGTTTCAACCCTTGTGGCATGGGCGCGCATGGCAGCCGCGCAGCCCGCTATCTCATCGGTTGTCTCCGCTCTTGCGCTTTTCGTCGACAGAGCAGCCAGAAAGGCGGCGTTCTGTGTGGGCGTGGTCTCACCGCTCATTATCTCATTCATGACCCCATAAGCCTCTTCATAGCTTAAATCTTCCTTATTGACGATCTTTACGATAGCCTCTTTTATCATAGCTTTTTCCTTTCCCTGCGTATATTGATTGCTGCTCTGAGCACGCACTGAACTCCTGCCGGTTTCGGCCGTGATCACGGTTTTGGCCCTGTTCACGGTTTCGGCCCTGATCACGGCTTCTGTCCTGATCACGGCTTCTGTCCTGATCACGGCCGTGACCTGCTTTATCAGTTTAAAGTGCTGAATTCTTTTAAGATGATATAGCAGCGGTCAGGGTCTGTCAAGTAATACTGATAATATTACGTGAATTATATCTGACTTTTTATATTTCCGCCGGGAACAGTTCCATTCAGGGCCGCTGAGTCAATGCCATGATGTCAGGGTCAAAAGTGCCATGGCACAATAGTGCTGCTGCGGCTATGTGAGCCTTAATCCGTAACACTATTGTGCCATGGTGAATAAGCGCAAAAATCGTGCTGGCAAGCTAGCTTGCCATGACGATTTTTACGCATATTGCACATGTGGCTTTGCCACATGGCACTTTCGACCCTGACATCATGTCATTAATTTACTGAAAACCGGGTATCATGAGCCCCTACAATATATAGTAGCAAATTCCCGAAAGCCCCATATTTTCAATAAATTTCTAAGTTATTTTATAAAAAAACCCTTGTTTTTTCACTGGCTTTGCTATATGATAAGTGTACATAAATGGGTGGAGTATATATAGGAGGTCAGGGACCTGAGATGCAACGCAAATAGGCAGTTGGAAGGGGGCTGTGGATTTGCGCTAATTGTATCTCCTAAATAAGGCTAAGTACCTTATAAATATTTCGCACATGCTTGCTCACGCGTTTTGCCGGTGGTTCTGCATCGGATCTTAAGGATGAGGTCCGGCAGCTGTTTACAGTACGACCGACGGATAAACGGAAAGGTGTCCGTTTAAGCGCATGGATCTGTGGAAGCGTTATATCGGATCTTCGTTTTCACGGCTCCTGTATTTCATGGAAGAAAGGAGGGGCAGCGTATGGCAGCAGACATTTCTTCATCGTTAAATAACGTCTATAGCAATCTTACTACAATGTATGCGCCCATGATGGGTATCAATACCAAGTATGATACTCACAAAAAGAGCGAGCTGCGTGGTGTTTATAACTCCATTGTAGAAAAGACCAAAGAGTCCCCCGTATTTCTTCTCGATACCAGTAACGAAACAAAAAATTTCGCGGTTTCATTAAAGGAAAGCGCGAGAAACCTTAAAAATACAATTTCCTCAGTTTCCAACGAAACCGAGGAGGCAGAGCTTTTATCCAAAAAAACGGTTGCGGTAAGCGATCCCGAGGCCGTAGAGGTCTCGTATATCGGCGAAAAGCTGAGCGACAATACGATAACGAACTTCAACCTCGTGATCACACAGCTTGCCCAGACCCAGAAAAATACAGGCAGGTTCCTTCCGGACGAAAAGGCAAATCTGCCTCCCGATACCTACTCCTTCGATGTCCACACCAAGGATACCGACTACGAGTTCCAGTTCAATATCGGCGAAAACGATACTAACGGGTCAATACAGGAGAAGCTGGCAAGGCTTATCAACCGTTCGAATATCGGGATAAAGGCCTCGACCGTAAAGGATGAAAACGGTAATACCGCCCTGGAGCTTGAGTCCGATGAGACCGGGCGCAAGAACGGCGAGGATCAGTTCATCGTTTCCGACGACCGCACCAGCAAAACAAGCGGCGCGGTAAGCTACTTCGGGCTCGATAACATCGCGAGGCCGCCGACAAATGCCGAATTTACCATAAACGGCATGGAAGGGAGCTCCGCCTCCAACCACTTTACCATTGAAGACACCTATGACCTCACCCTGAAGGAGACCACGGGTGAGGGACAGCAGATAAACATCGGGCTCAAGACCGATGTTGAATCCATCACCGATAATATCGGCCATCTGATCGGAGGATATAATAACTTTATAAAGCATGCCTCCGAATATCTTGAAAGCCAGCCTAACTCCAAGGCTCTCCTGAGAGAGATGCACAGTCTCTCCTTAAGATACCGGGAGTCCCTCGGAAATATAGGTATAAATTTTCAGGATGACGGAACGATAGAGATAGACAAGGACAGGATCCAGTCGAGCGCCCAGACCGATAATGCGGCGGAGAGCTTCGGTATGATACGGAATTTTGCTACAAGTGTCTTGAATAAGGCAAACGAGGTCTCCTTAGATCCCATGCAGTATACGATGCGGAAGGTCGTAGAATATAAAAATCCCGGACATTCCTTCGCCTCGCCCTATGTGACGAGCAGCTACAGCGGAATGATGTTTTCCGGGTACTGCTGATAAAACAGGCTGAACAGGCAAGCTGTTCCCTACAACCAAAAATCGGCGCAAACAAGCCCCGGGCTTTTTTACCCGGGGCTTGTTTTATCATCTCATCTTATTTCCCTGTTCACGCACTCAAGCGCCTTTCTGACCACCTGATGCATGTCGTAATATTTATACTCGGAAAGCCTGCCTCCGAAGATCACCCTGTCCTCCCTTTCGGCAAGCTCCCTGTATTTTTCATACAGCCCGTTATTCGCCTCATCATTGACCGGATAATAAGGCTCCTCCCCCCGTTTAAAGGGTGCTGGATATTCCTTAGTTATTACCGTCCGGTCAGCAGGCCCCGCCTCCGAGGAGGAACCGAAAAACTCAAAATGCCTGTGTTCTATGATCCGGGTATAGGGCACCTCATATTCGGTATAATTAACCACCGCGTTTCCCTGGAAATTCCCGGTGTCCAGGACCTCTGTCTCAAACCGGAGGCTCCTGTACTCAAGCTCACCGAACCTGTAATCATAGAACTCATCTATCATACCCGTAAAGACAAGCTTATCCGCAAGCTCCGAAAGCCCCTCCCTGTCCCTGAAGAAATCCGTCGAAAGCCTGACCTCTGTCCTTTCAAGCATCTTATCTATGATCCCTGTATAACCACCCTCCGGGATCCCCTGATACCTGTCGTTGAAATAATTATTGTCATAGGTGAACCTGAAGGGAAGACGTTTAATGATAAAAGCCGGAAGCTCAGAGGCTCTCCTCCCCCACTGCTTCTCCGTATAGCCCTCTATGAGCTTCTCATATATATCCCTTCCGGCAAGGCACAGAGCCTGTTCCTTAAGGTTTCCGGGCTCAGTGACCCCCCGGGAGCGCATTTCCTCCAAAGCCTCAAGGCGCTGTCCTTCGATCATCCGCGCCGCCTCCTCAGGAGTCCTTACCCCCCAGAGCTCATGAAAGGTATTCATGTTAAACGGAAGGTTATACAGCTCGTCCTTATATCTTGCCACAGGTGAGTTGGTATAGCGGTTGAACTCCGCAAAGGAGTTCATATAATCCCATACTGCCTTATCCGAAGTGTGGAAAATATGAGCGCCGTACTTATGAACATTGATGCCCACTATCTCCTCTGTGTAGATATTACCGCCAACGTGAGGCCTTTTGTCGATCACAAGGCACCGTTTTCCTGCCCTCCCTGCCTCACACGCAAAGACAGCACCGAAAAGCCCGGCCCCTACAATAAGATAATCATACATACCCTACTCCTTCTAATAGTCGTGAACGCAATTAACTGCAGTTTCACCGTATACGATTGATTGGATCCCAACATTATGATATATTATAAGCAGCATGTAAAAAACTCACAAATCGCCTGAAAGATACAATTAGTATAATGGTAAAAGGAGGATTTACATATGTCTCAGAGGAAAGCAACCAATATAATACTTCAATTACGAAAAGAAGGCTGGGATGACACAAAAATAAACAGCTTTATCGCAATAGTTGAAACACACACACCAACCGAAGAAGAAGTAATAGAATCAAACAGACTCGCACAAAGCCGATAATAAAGGCCGGATCCGTTCTTAAGGATCCGGCTTTTATCATAGTGTCAGGTTTTTATCTGTTCTCACTCATCAGCCTTCTTTTCATACAGACCGCATCACAGTCCGTTCAGGGAAAGCAGCTGCTGTATCTCACCCTTTGAATGGTGCGAGATCATCCCGTCGGTATCCCCGGTGTAGGACCAGTAGCCCTCAAGACATTTATACTGGGCGGGTGTAACTGTCATGGTCCCGTCGGTACACTGTATCGTCTTGCCTGCCGCCGCTGCCGCAGCCGCTACTGCCGCCTGGGCTGCCGCTGCCGCTTCAAGCTGTGCCTGCTGCTCTGCCGCCGCTGCCGCTGCTGCCGCAGCCGCGTCCTCCTGAGCCTTCTGGGCTGCCGCCGCAGCCGCCTGAGCTGCCTGAGCCGCCTGCTCCTCCGCGGATGCCTGTGCGGGAGCCTCTGCAGGCTTTTCCTCCTTCTTCTTCTCTTCCTCGGGCTTATTATCGCCCTCGCCTGCCGCCTCCGCGGAGGTCTCGCCCTCAGCCTGAGGTGCTGCGCCGTTATATTCCTCCTCCGATATTTCCTCTACCATATCGGACCTGATATAGCCCTCTTCACCATTGTAATCTATTACAGTCCAGGCCGCGCCGCCTTCATCGCTCGCATCGCCGGTCTTAACAAACTTTGAGCCCTTATCCACCATGGTAATGATATTATCATCAGCGGCGGTAGAAGCCGAGCTTCTTACCCGGACCTTCGTGGTGGTCTGAACATAGAGCTTTACCTCCTCTGCAGCCGCGGCCTGCTCAGCCTCGATAGCCTGCTGGGCTTCAAGCTCCGCCTGCTCCTGCTGCTGCCTTTCTGCCTCAAGCTGAGCCTGAGCGGTTATATCCACCACCGAAAAGGACATATAGTTACTTACCACATCGCCCTGCTTTACATAGATATTGACCGTACCCTCGGCTCCGGTGTGGAGCACTGCCTGGGTATTGTCCTCGCTGGCGGTCGAAAAAACAGCCGTAGGATCATCGACCGAATATTCCAGATCCTTAAGCTTTATGCCCTCAGGCTCCGTAGTCACCATGAACACGTAATCCGAATTGACATCAAGCTCCGTTTCCTGGAAGGTGGGGGTAAGCGTCAGGTATTCAAGCTTCTTCCTGTTCAGAAGCAGGAGCAGTATCACTACCACTATAATGATACCTACTACCACCAGTCCTCCTATTAAGATCAGACGTTCCCTGTGCCTGCGCTTTCTCATCTTTTATCGCTCCATTTCTTCACTTAATATATCCATCATTTCCTGTATCATTTCCTCATCCTTGAGTCTGAACAGGAATTCGACTCTTCTTGAGGCATCCTGATCTATATCGCCGTTTGCCTTGTAGATCGGATTGCTGAAGGATTTACCCGTGACCGTAAGTATATCCTCAAGAGACTCTATCTGCTGTTTGTCGAGCACTCTGTTCTTCTCGTCCAGGATGTACTCCGCAACCGAAAGAGCCCTTCTCTGAGAAAGGTCCAGGTTATAAATATAGGTACCGGCATCGTCCGTATGGCCCTCTATGATAATTTCCGCAACATACTGCCTGTACCTGGAGCCCATAAGGATCCTTAAATACCTGGGGATGAAATCCCCGAGGAAATCCTTACCGGTATCTCTCAGCTCATCCTTGCTGTATTCATAAAGGATGCTGGAATCAAAGGTTATGGCACCGGTCTGCTCATCCACCTTGATATTCATTGAGGATTTATTGAACTCTTCCTTTAAATCCTCGATAAGCTCGCCCCTTACGCCGATGATGTTGTCAAGCTTTATCTGCTGGTCGGCCAGGGTCTTTCTGAGCTCCTCCATCATCTTCTGCTGCTTCGCGATCTCCTCAGACTGCATCTTTATGGCAGTCTCCTGACGGATAAGCTCCTCCTCCTGCTCCTCCAGAGTCTTCTGCTGCTGGCTCATGGTAAGGGTCTGCTGATCCAGAAGCTTTTGCTGGGAGGCGATGGTCTGCCTTTCCTTTTCAAGAGCATCGGACTGGATGATAAGCTCCTTCTCCTTGCCGATGAGCTTAGCCTCATCAAGGTCAAACTGGACCTTCGCCTGAAGCAGCGTAAACGATATGATAAGTACAAAACAAAGGAGAAGTCCGGCCATCATATCCGAGTAAGACAGCCAGTACGTGGTCTCCTCGTCCATCTTCCTTTGATGTCTTCTGTGTCCCATATATTATAGTCCTCTGCGCAGGTCCTTATACCGCCTACAGGCTCCTGCGCATCCTGTCTACTGCCTGTGTCAGCTGCTCGATGGAATAGTATGCCCTGTCAAAGGCCTTCTCCAGATAAACGCTTGAATTGTTCACGACGCCCGAAACCCTCTCCGTAGCATCCTGAATATCCGTGATGGTGCTCTTAAAGTGAGTTTCGATCTTTACAAGATCATCCTCTATGACCTTAAAGGTCTCCTTAATGCTCTCGGGAGTCCTTGTAACAAGCTTGTTGATATCCTCAAGGAGGAGCTTCTGGTTCTTAAGCTGCTCGTTGAAGGACATTGCGGAGGCCTCCAGAGCCTTCCTGTAGGCCCCGAGATCGTTCATGTAATTCCTCTCCTGCTCCAGGAACTGGGCATCCGTATTGATGCTCTGCTCTATGGCCAGGAGATTCTTGCTCATCTCCCCCTGGACGGTCATAACGTCCTTTGTATAGGAATCCAGAGCCTGAACGATGTTTGCCGACTGGATATCGATCTCCCTGAGATTCGCGGCAGAGCTTCCCGTTCTCTGCAGTATATCCTCCATCTGCTTCGCGTTCGACTCCTGGAGGCTGTAGGCCTTATTAATGGTATCCGCCAGATTATCGAAGGAATTGCTGAGCGATCTGTTCATCTCCTTGATGAACTGGTTAACGACCACCGAAAGAGCATCAAGCTGGTTCCTCGTGGCCATCATGCCGAAGCTTGTAATGGTCTTGTCGAAACGGTCGAACTGCGGCTCCAGAAGATCCGCAAGCCCCTGTGAAAGCTGGTGTGCGACCGTATTGGCCAGGGAATTGATGGCGGTCGTCTGCTGCTCCTGAAGCTCCATCAGCTTGTTGATACCGTCGGTAGTGGTATCGGGCAGCACATACTTCTTATACATGTTCAGAAACTCCGCGACGGCCGACTCAGCCTCATCGACCTTCCTCTTGTATACATAGTTGAACACAAGAGAAAAGATCATACCGTAAATGGAGGTATGGAAGGCCACCTTGATACCGCTCATGAGAGGAGCGATGGAATTGGTGATCTCCGCGGTGGAGCCCGTCGAAAAGCTCTGAAGACCAAGGGACAGTCCAACGAAGGTACCCAGGATACCGAGACCCGTCATCGCGCCTGAAACCTGGTTTAAAAGATTCCTGTGGATCACCTTGTCCACGAGGTCAAAATTGATATAGTCCTCGATATCGCATTTATAATAGGCATTGTCGATATGCGATATACGGTTCAGCTCATTCAGGTAATCGTTGAATTCCTTTTTAAGGATAGGGTCCTCAAAAAGGCCCTTCTCGTTCTCGTCATAGCGCATCCAGAGAAACTGATGGGAATTCATGGCATCGATCCGGATCTTTCCCGCTACCTTCTTAAGATCCACGATCATACTGTTTACGGGCCTGAAGCTGTGAAGCTCACAGTTGATAAAGATAAGCCCCACTATAATGAACATCACCGCGTTGACGACGATGCTCGCAAGCCCCTCCTTCTGGCTGGAAAACAGATTCAAGTATAAAAATACGGCGACCATTGCTACAAAGGATAGGGTCAACAGCCACTCATATAATCTTCTGCCTCGCAATATCATATACCTCCCTGATAATATCAGACAAACCCTGACCGGGCAGCTATGTCACTTCGTATCTGCCCATTTACGCCACTTCAATATATAATACCATAAAACACACCGCTTTAAAGTATAAATTTATTTTTTTTTCCGTTTACTCCCAGTTCTCCCCATCCCCGCGGTATAGAGGATAAACTTTGTGTTTGTGACGAGATATCTTTTAAAAAGCCTGCGCGGATCGGATATCAGCCTGTACAGCCACTCAAGCCCCAGCCTCTGCCAGGAGAGCGGCGCCCTTTTCACCGTGCCGGCATGAAAATCAAAGCCCGCGCCCACCCCGAGCATAACGCCGCAAAACGCCCCCTTATGCTTAAACATCCACTTTTCCTGTTTGGGAGCCCCAAGCCCTATCCAGATAAGCTCCGCCCCGGAGCTTTTTATCCTCTCTGTGACAGCCTCATCCTCCTCTTTAGTAAGCTCCCTGAAGGGAGGCGAATACATTCCCGCTATCCTTATACCCGGAAAACGGCTGTTAAGCCTCTCCTTTAATAAAGCAAGGGTTTTCTCGGAGGAGCCGTAAAAAAAATGAGACAGCCTTCCGTCCCGGGCGGTAAGCTTAAATACCTCCTCCATAAAATCAGGACCCGCGACCCTTTCGGTCTCAAAGCCCCTTTTCCTCATGAGCCGTGCCACCGGCGCCCCGTCCGGAAAGGTAAGGGCCGAGGAATTGAGCACCTGCCTGTACAGGGCATCGTCATGGGCCATGACCGTTGTGTGAACGTTTGAAAAGCAGATATACTCTCCGGAAAGCTCCTTCGCGTTCTCCGTTACAAAGCGTGCCGCGGACTTAATGGTCGCGGCCGCAAAATCCGTTCCCGTTATGCTGCATATTTCGAAAGCATCCTCATGCCTCAAGCCTACTGATCCCCTCCGTTTAACAGAACCGCCTGCACCACATACCTTATATCCTCAGGACCCCCGAGAGACGCGCAGGAAAGGACTCTCGCCTCCTCATTAAGAGCCGTTTTCGTATCCCTCCTGAAATTGGAGTTAAGATCCTTCTGTCCGAAAACCGACTCAATATAGGCCGTAAAATCCTCCTTTGCGCCAAACTCAGTCTCAAGCGGCACCTCTCCGTAACGGTAGGCCGCAAAGATCTCAAAGATATAGGTCTTTAAGGGTGTATACACAAAAATATAAGGGCTTCTGTCAAAGAAGTCCGCATCCTCGTAATAGCTTAAGGTGGAAAACCTTGACCCGTCCGAAAGCTCCCTTCCGTATACCACCATGTTGCTCAGGGAAAAGCCCCTGAAATCCCCTCCGGCAAAGATCGCCCCGTTTTCGGAGCTCTCCCCCTCCTCCGCGTGGGAATAATAAAAGTAAGGATCCCCGGCAGACCTGAGCACGGGGTAATCCACCCTTGTTCCAGGAATATAGATCCAGGCAAAAATATCAGCGTTCTGAAGCTTAAGAGCCGCCCAGTCGATCCCTTTGTCGGGAACGACTATCCCGTTCCAGATATTTACCTTTTCCTCCTCCGCCTCCTCTGCCTCATCCCTCAGGGCAGGCTGATGATTAAGCGTCCTTAACCGCTTAAGCTTGTAGCCGGCCGCCGAAAGCCCGAGGATCACCGCCGCGATCAGAAAGGTGATGGAAACGGCCAGATAGCGGGCTCTTTTCTTATCGTTATTGTTCATTTACCAAAGCCTTCTCCCGGTGACCCGGATATATAGCAAACGAATCAAATCCGTTCACTATAGCTCTTCCCGGAAATCACTTAAGGTTTATGACAGTTGAGGCAACGTCCTCATAGGTCTCGTAATTATCATGAATGGTAAGGGTTACAGGGTCGTCTGTGTTCTGCAGCTTTACCGAATAGGCGCAGTTTATACCCTCTCCGTTTGCGATCTGAGTATCCCTGTTATAAAACTCGTCGGGCGGACTGTCAAGGGGGGCGAAGGTCTCGCACATGATCTCGTCCTGAACCACCATGGGAGGAAAGACCTCCGACATCGAGAGAGGAGTTTCTGTCTTGTTGACAAAGGTAAAATACAAAAGCGCCGCCGGGTTGCCGTCCGAATCCTTTGTAAGCTGCAGCCTTGTGCATTTGAGCGCGAAGCTTTCGTTACTGAAGTCGATCGTGGCGGGAGTATCTATGGTCTCATACCCGC
>DFEA01000042.1 GCA_002368575.1 Lachnospiraceae bacterium UBA3814
CCGGTTATTCCGGGCATGCGGGAGAACAGGCAGGATATGGTACATTTTGTGGGAGCGGGTCCCGGTGCAGAGGACCTTATAACCCTTCGGGGTGCGGAGCTTTTAAGAGAGGCGGACATAGTTATATATGCGGGGAGCCTGGTGAATCCGGGCATCCTTGGCTTATGCGGGGAAAATGCAAGGCTCTATGACAGCGCAAGGCTGTCGCTTTCAGAGGTCATTGAGATCATTGCAAAGGCGGAGGGAAGGTCTCTTGCGGGAGAGGCCTCTGTAGTGCCCGCCGGCGATGGGAACGGTGCAAAAAGCCAGGTAAGCATAGTCAGGCTCCATTCAGGTGATCCGGGGCTTTACGGGGCGATCAGGGAACAGATCGATGAGCTGAAAAGGCTTGGGATAGACTTTGACATTACACCGGGAGTATCAAGCTTCAATGCGGCCGCGGCAGCCCTTCAGAGCGAATATACAGTGGCGGGTGTCAGCCAGAGCGTTATAATAACCCGGATGGAGGGGCGCACTGCCGTCCCTCAGGGAGAAAAGCTGAGTAGCCTTGCCGCCCACGGAGCCACCATGGTCATCTTTCTTTCTATGGGGCTCGTAAAGGAGGTTCAGGAGGAGCTGCTTAAGGGCGGAGCCTATAATGAGGATACACCCGCGGCCATCGTTTACAGGGTGACCTGGAAGGAGGAAAGGGTATTTCGCTGCAGGCTTTCACAGCTCTATGAAACGGCAAAGGACAACGGGATAACCAGGACTGCCCTGATGATCGTAGGGAATTTCCTCGGGGACAGCTACGAAAAAAGCAAGCTTTACGCGGAGGATTTTTCCACGGGGTTCAGAAGGGGCCTTAAGGCCGGAGGGATAAGGCTCATTGCCTTTACGGACAGGGGAGAAGGGACCGCGCGGCTTATAAGAGACGGGCTCAGCGAACCGACAGCGGAGATAACCGTTTCCAGAGGCGGAGAGGACACTCCCGTTTCCGAATGGGTAAGAAGATATTTCTACGAGGCCGATGCCCTTATTTTTGTAGGGGCCGCGGGAATAGCGGTGAGAGCTGTCGCGCCCTTCGTAGAGAGTAAGGCTTATGATCCGGCGGTAATAGCGGTGGATGAGTACGGTAAAAATGTGATCCCGCTCCTTAGCGGGCATCTGGGAGGCGCAAACCGGATGTCTGCGCGCATCGCGGGGATCACGGGAGGAAATGCGGTAATAACGACCGCTACCGATATTAATGCTTCCTTTGCCGTGGACAGCTGGGCAGCGGAGCAGGGGCTTAAGGTAATTAATCCGGAGTATATCAAGGTCATTTCATCGGCTGTGCTCCGGGGAGAGAGCATTGTTTTTGAAAGCCTTTACCCGATCTCGCCGGAGGGAAGGATCTGCTTCGGAGAAAACGGCCGCAGGCGGGATAACAGGCTAAGGGCAGCGGAGGACGGTTTAAGGAACGGGCGTTACAGATACCTTTTTGACGGAAAGGTATTTAAGGAGTCCCGCGGGGAGCATAAGGACGGGGAAGCCGGGGAGAATGCTCCTTCGGGGCTTGTGGTGATCGACGTTACGGACAGTGACAGACCCTGCCTTAAGCTCTGTCCGAAAACGGGATATCTCGGGATAGGCTGCAGGAGAGGCGTAAAAAAAGAGCAGCTTGAAGAGGTCTTTAGGGACTTCGTTTCCGAAAACAGGCTTCTTGCGGATTGTATACAAGGCGCCTCAAGCATAGATATAAAGAGGGATGAGAGCGGGCTTAAGGAATTCTGCTCGGATCACGGGCTTGCGCTTAGGTTTTACAGCGCGGAGGAATTGAACGGCGTTGAGGGAGAATTCAGCTCCTCGGAATTTGTTAAGGACACGACCGGCGTTGACTGCGTATGCGAAAGATGCGCGGCCCTTTCCTGTGGGAATGCTCCTTATATCCGAAAATATGCCCGTGAAGGAGTGACCTTTTCATTGGGAGTGCGTTAAGCCATGGGAAAGCTTTTTGTGATAGGTATAGGACCGGGGGCTTATGAACAGCTTACCTTCAGGGCCAGAGAGGCAATGGAGGCCTGCGACCTGCTCTGCGGCTATAAGGTATATATCGATATTGTAAAGGAATACCTTCCGGATAAGGAGTATTTCTCAACGCCCATGAGGAAGGAGCTTGAACGGTGCCGTTATGCCTGTGAGAGGGCGGCTGAGGGAAGGACTGTGGGCATGCTATGCAGCGGGGATGCCGGCATCTACGGGATGGCCGGGGTTATCCTTAAGCTTGCGGGAGAGTACGATGTAAAGGTGGATATAGTTCCGGGGATCACTGCCGCGGTGTCGGGAGCGGCTAAGCTTGGAGCGCCTCTTATGAACGATTTCTGCGTGATCTCTCTTTCGGACCTTATGACTCCCTGGGGGGTCATAGAAAAAAGGCTGAGGGAAGCGGCCGCGGGTGATTTCTCCATAGTCCTGTATAATCCGATGTCAGTAAACAGGCCGGAGCATCTGAAAAAGGCCTGTGAGATACTGCTTGAAGAAAAGGCGCCGGAAACGGTCTGCGGATATGTGAGGAATATAGGAAGAGAAGGAGAGGAGAGCCGGGTACTGACCCTTTCCGAGCTTAAGGATACGGCGCTTGATATGTTCACTACGGTATTCATAGGCGCTTCCAATACTGAAAGGCTCTGTTCTCCGCAGGAGGAGACAAAAATGGTGACCGGCAGGGGATACAGTGAAGGAAGACTATGAGGGTGATCATATTCGGAGGAACAACTGAGGGACGTATGGCTGCCCGGGAGCTTTCGGCATCGGGAGCGCAGGTCACGGTAAGCGTTGCTACCGGGATAGGCGGGGAGGCCATGGGGCTTGATAGCCGGGGAGACAGCCTGAGTCCCTTTGAAAACAGGGAGGGCTCTGCCGAAGATATCACTTTTGAGGCGCCGGATATAAGGCTTTTGACCGGAAGAAGGGATCGTGACGGGCTCTGTGAACTGGTTTCACGCTTTGATGCCTGTATCGATGCGACTCATCCCTATGCAAAGGAGATAACCGAAAACCTTGAGGTCGTCTGCCGAAAGAAGGGTATCCCCCTTTACCGGCTTTTAAGGGAACAGTCCGCCGGGCTTTCACAGCTTTATAAGGAAGGCCTTAAGTCTGCGGTAACGGTTGTTTCCTCAACACGGGAGGCAGTAAGCTTTCTTTCCGGAAAAAGCGGCAGCATTCTTTTAACGACCGGGGCAAAGGAGCTTTTGGAATACTCCTCTCTTCAGGGGGAAAGGCTTATCGCAAGAGTGCTTCCGGCCTGCGAGTCCATAGAAGCCTGTCTGAAGGCGGGGATACCGAGAAAAAATATCATCGCCGCGTGGGGCCCCTTTTCAAAGGAATTCAATGCCGCGATAATACGGCAATTTGATGTCGCCTATATGGTCACTAAGGAAAGCGGAAGAGAAGGGGGATTTCCGGAAAAGCTTTACGCGGCAGAGGAGACAGGCTGTCATGCCGTTGTGATAAAAAGGCCCGAGGAAGAGGGCTTTACCATCTCAGAGATAATAAGGAGGCTGCATGAAGGAGGATAAGGGCGAAAAAAACGGGAGACTGCGGATATTCCTCATTGGCTGCGGACCGGGAGGAGTAAAGGAGCTGTCGACCGAAGCAGTCCGTATCATTAAAGGCTCTGAGATCGTTTTGGGAACGGGACGGCTCCTTCTTCAGGCAAAGGCGCTGCTTTCCGAAGAGGGCTATGAGGAGCTTTCGGCGGGCTCCGCGGCGGAAAACGATCCTGTCAATGTCAGAATGGCTGATAAAGCCGGGGGGAAAATAACCGGGCTGGTCATGGTAAGGACCTACACCGATGAGGCTCTGCGGCTTATCGATGAGGCGCAGGAAAGTCTGTGCAGAAAAGGCGGGGAGGCTGTGATCTCGGTCCTTTACGGAGGGGACAGTACCTTCTTTTCAGGCGCGCTTAAGCTTAATGAGCTTATCCGTGAAAAGGAGCGGGAGGTAAAGCTGATCCCGGGCTGCTCGAGCGTTCAGTATTTTGCCGCAAGGCTTAACGAGGGCTGGCAGGACTGGAAGCTTGTTTCAGCCCACGGGAAAAGGGTAAATATTTACGCGGAGCTTAAGGACGGAAGGCCGGTCTTTCTTTTGACGAACGGCATTCAAAGCGCCGCGGATATCTGCAGGGAGCTTGCCCTTAAGGAGTATCTGGACTGTACGGTGGCGGCCGGGATCAATCTGTCCTATCCGGATGAGCTTGTGATAAAGGATTCTGCCGAAAGGGTCAGCAAAGCAATAGATTCCTATAAAGAGAAAAGAGGCCTTGGGGGGGACGGGCTGCATACCGGGCCGGATCTTGCGGTCCTTCTTATCTGTCCCGGCAAAGCCTTTCATCGCGGTATTCCCGGCATCCCGGATGAGGAATTCATCCGGGGAGGGCGGCCTATGACCAAGCGGAGCATAAGGGCTCTCATAATCTCCGGGATGAATCCGGGCAGAGAGGATACGGTACTGGATATCGGAGCAGGGACCGGCAGCGTAAGCATCGAGCTTTCGATGTTTGCCGGAAGGGTCTATGCGATAGAGAGGGAAGAGGAAGGGATACAGCTTATAGAAAAAAACAGGGAAAGGTTTAGTGCCCGGAACCTTGACATCATAAAGGGTGAGGCGCCCGAGGCTCTGTATGAGGCTCATTTTGAGGGCAGGGTCTCAAAAATATTCATAGGAGGAAGCGGCGGAAGGCTTGCCGGGCTTATCAGGTATCTGAACGGGAGCTTTCCGGAGGCGCTCATATGCTTTACGGCGGTGATGCCGGAGACTCTGGGAGAGGGACTCTCTGTACTGAAGGAGCTGTCCTATGAGACAGAGGCCGAGCTTGTATCGGTAAGCAGGTCGGTGAACGTAAACGAAGGGCATATGATGAAGGCCGAAAATCCGGTCTTTATAGTTACCGCGAAGCCGCCCCGGAGGATCGGCACGTATACGGCAGGCGCATAGGAGGGCTGGCAGGGGCGCTTTCGCCGGGCCTTCAGGACGGGTATGACTATGCTGTTGTATTTGATAAGACACGGTGAGACTGAATTCAATAAATCAAAAAAATATCAGGGTGCTGTTGACATCCCGCTTTCCGCGGAGGGAAGGAGCAAGCTTTTTAAGGCGGACTTTGAGCCCGAAACGGTTTATGTCTCGGGATTGAGAAGGACGGCGGAGACCGCAAAGATACTTTTTCCGGGGGCGCGGCTTAAAAGAGTGAGCGGGTTTAATGAGATGAATTTCGGAGCCTTTGAGGGAAGGAGCGCGGATGAGATGGAGAAGGATGACGCGTACCGTAAATGGGTTTCGGATAACTGTGAATCACGGTGCCCGGGAGGGGAGGACAAGGCGGGCTTTTGCGGAAGGGTACTTGCTGCTTTTGAAGAGGTGATAAGGGAATGCGCTGAAGCGGACAGGAGGGAGGCTGTGATCGTTTCCCACGGAGGCACGATCATGGCGATCGCGGAAGCCTGTGGAAGGCCCGGACGGAGCTTCTATCAGTGGAGCGTGGGAAACGGAGCGGGGCTTGTATTTGAATGCGATCCGAAACGGACTCCATTAAGCTGTGAGTTTATAAGGGAAACGGTTTATGCGTATTCCCAGGTTCCGATGGAGATATAGCTGGCTTCAGGGTAGTCGCTTAGTCGTTTAATAGCGTAAGGTTGTGAGGGATATGCCGATCATAAGAAAGTCCGGCTCTTCGCGGCTGCAACTCACTAGACTTAAAGCAATTTTTATAATCAGAAAACCTTTCAACAACTCGCTTCACAGTTGTCGAGGGAATTCAGTTCGCGAGCTCAAACAGGGTTGAAAGGTTTTCTATAAAAATCGCTTTTCGTCAAGTGAGTTGCGCAAAAGCTCAGATCCGGACTTTTTATGATCTGCATATCCCGCCGGGGTTATGAGGGTATTACGATTGCCCTGAGCAGCCCTGAATATAACTTGATAATCAATTTAATTAAAACTATAAT
>DFEA01000022.1 GCA_002368575.1 Lachnospiraceae bacterium UBA3814
CTTTCAACAACTCGCTTCACAGTTACCAAGGGAATTTAGTACGCGAGCTCAAACAGGGTTGAAAGGTTTTCCATAAAAATCGCTTTTCGTTAAGTGAGTTGCGCAAAAGCTCAGATACGGGCTTTTTATGATCCGCATATCCCGCCGGGGTTATGAGGGTATGCAACAGTTCACCGAAGGAAATGTAATGAGGATAGTAAGCGATCGTTCCGGGTCGTCATTGAATTAAACGGGATTTGTGAGTATAATACGAGGAGTAAGGTAAGAATCGATACCCTTAAGCATAAAGGTGCCGATGAAATGGAGAAGCTGACAGAAGAGCAGAGAGCCTGGATAAGGGAGAAGGAGAAGGCTGTCAGCGATGCGGGGGCGGAGTTTGAGGGAGGCTCCATTCAGCCTCTCATAGAAAACGGCGAAGCCTCGGAATGGACCGAAAAAAGGGTCAGGGAGCTTATGGAAGCATACATGGAGCAGTAAATCTCCGGTATAAAAGAGAGTTTGGTAAATGCGGGCAGGCAGATCGGTGCAGACATTGCGTCTGCGAGCATAAAAAACGGGGGGTAAATATGGAAGAGCTGTCAGCGGGTAAGGCGTCTAAGGGCAAGCCTGTCGATGAAAGGGACAGGAGGTCATACTCACGTATGAGCCTTGAAATAAAAGCCTGTGTCTTTTTTAAACAGATAAGCGGTGAAGTGCCCTGCAGGATACGGAATATCAGTGAAAAGGGACTGTCTCTTGAGGTGGAGCCCTTTGAGGGCGATGCAGAGCATCTCATAAAGGGAAATGCCCTTGATCTTCAGTTTGTGGACAATTTCACCTTTGGAAGGGATGTTGAGTCTGATGTGATCAATATAAGATGCGTGATCAGACATGTTGAAAGGGAAGACGGAATCTTCGTGCTGGGATGTTATGTAAGCTCGGCGGATTATGAAAGGTACGTGCGACACAGAGAAGTAAGCGGGATACTGGGCAATTCATAGCTGCGGCAGCCGGATCAGATCCGTTCACCGTAAACGGGCTGTGGGAAAGTGCGTAAAAAGGCTCCCTGTCCTTTCACGGACAGGGAGCCGATAGTGTTATATGCCGACTCTTTATCTTATTATAGCGTAACCGCTACGCAGTCTCTGGACATTGTCCCAGTTGATCTGAGTAATGTCGTCGGTATTCATGCCGCCGAAGGACTTTACTGCCCAGATGGTGGCCTCCTGCTGGGATGAAAACCTGCCGAGCACGTTGCCGTTGGTATTATCTATGACCTCCCAGGGATGATTCGGATCCGAGCCCTGAATACCGCTTGCGTTAAATAAAAAGCCGCCTGATACAGCATTTAATTCCTCATCATTAAGTATATTATTCTTCAGTGATTCTTTCATGATAATTTCCTCCTTGGATCAATGTTGTTTGCTTGTTTCTATTATTTTATACGACATTATGAAATGATTGGCAAATAATTTTTGAATTTTTGAGAAAAACATATATCCGCTCAGAGGCTATTGATTTTAAAAATATTTGCAGATATTATATATATAGTTTTGTTTTCAGGGGATAGCAGGGGAAGTATACAGGCAATGACAGACAATAACAGAGACAATACCGAAATAATCTTAGATGGTATAGGGGCTGCCGAACAGGATCGGAGCCCTGACATAATTCCGACGCTGTTTGTATGCCAGGGGCGCACGATCACGGAATACAGGCTCATGGGACGTCAGGAGATGGGCCGGCCGGCGTATGATTCGGCACCGGACATCCCGGTCTTTGACCGCTTCGTGTCCAGAAAGCACGGCTTCTTTGATACGGAGGTCGGAGAGTCCTTCTATACGGCCGCTGAGACGACTAACGGGATCCTGTATAAGGGCCAGCTTCTGACGCCCGGCGACAGGGTATCGTTAAAGGACGGGGATGAGCTCATTATTCCCTCTGGCAGTGTATCCGAAGGGCAGTCCGTCATACTTATATATGTATGCACAGAGGCAAGGCTGGACCTGTGGCATGAATTCAAGCAGGCTTCAAAGGATAAGCTTACGGGTCTTTACGGCAGGGACAGCTTTACCGTCTGGTGGTATCAGAACTGCAGGAAGAAGGACTATTCGGAGGCGGTGCTCTTCATCCTTGACCTTGATGATTTCAAACAGATAAATGATCAGAAGGGTCATAACGAGGGAGACGCGGCCCTGCGTCTGGTAGCGGATCAGCTGAGGCACGCAGTGAGGTATGAATATCAGGTGTGCCGGTGGGGCGGAGACGAATTTGTGGGAATAATCCCGGGAAACACGGTCGAGGCAGGAAACCGCCTTAAGGAAATAAGCAAAAGGATAGAGAAGTACTCGTCATACGGGGGAACGCCTGTCTCTGTGAGCATAGGCTATGTGGACGTGAAGCTTCCGGGAAACCTCTATGACATGGCAGGGATCCTTGAGCTTGCCGACAAGGCTCTGTACAAGGTAAAGAGCTCAGGCAAAAGGGGCATAGTGTGTTACAAATCCGGCAAAAAAAAGGAAAATTAGTCATATGGACGGTTTTTACTGCAATGAGTGTTATAAGGCGGATCTGACGGAGTTTTCGGAGCAGGTGCTTAACATATCCGGCGTTGCTTCTCCGAATGCGGAGAGGGAGATAATGTATCTGGCGGATGCGGGAAACACGGTTGCTTTAAAGCTTTGCGCCGATCTTGTCTTTTATCGGAAGATACTGCGCAGGAGGCCTTATTCCGAGGCCTTTGCTCTTTATCTGAGATCTTCGGATATCGTTATCGGAGAGGACGGAGGGTGGCGTTCACAGGGCTCCTCATACCCGGTCGCCTACTGGATGCTTGGCTATTATCTGGTAAATTACAAAAGGGAATCGGGTTTAAAGCACAGCGAGACAATAGAGACCATCGAGGGCATGACTATAGAAAAAAGGCTTGAGACGGCCTTTTATCTGGCGCTCTCCTGCATAGAGCATATCGACGTTCCGGGAGCGTACAATCTCATCGGACGTATCCTCAAGGAGATATCAGAGGATACGGCGCTTTTTAATTCCCTTGGCGGGCAGGTAAGTAATGCCCTGAAGGAGTCCGGGGCCTTTAAGAAGATGGCCGGAAAGGTTGATCCTTCCTCGGCATCCGGGCTGTCCGGGGCTTCCGAGCTGTTCTTTAAGAGGGCTGCCTCGGAAGGCTATGTATATGCCTGCAATAACCTTGCGGCAAGGGAGGCCGGGGCTATACTGGCTCTTGCGCAAAGGGATAAGGAGGATCCTGAGATCCCTGAAAGGGTCAGGAAATATACAGAATATCTTAAGCGTGCCGCGGACAAATACGAGCCCTACGCGGCAAACAGGCTGGGACTTTTCTATATTAACGGTGAGATACGGGGAAGTGAGGGGTCCTTTCATTACCGCAGGCATATCGCCCCCTCTCTTGCCAAGGATTATTTTATGAAGGCCACGGTATATCCGGATGCGAATTCGGCGTGGGCTTATTATAATCTCATAAGATATTTTCATAAGGATTACGACAGCAATATCGATCTGCTTAACGAGCATATGAGCAAGATAAAGGAACTGAATCCCAGGATATATGAGCTCGCGATAGAGCTCTGAGGCCTGAAGAAGGGCACCGCGGCCGGTATGGCGGCAGAGGAATGTGATGGAAGCAGGGGCTGTATACGGTAAGGACGTTATATGGACTCTTGCGGAGACCTACAACCAGCTTTATTTAAGGCCGGGGGAGGAGGGTGAAGCAGAGTACAGGGAGGTTGTCTTAAGGGGTGAAGAACCCCTGAAGCGGTCTCTTTCTCATTTTATTACGGATGACAGAGACAGGATGAGCTTTGAGGAAACTCCTGCCGGCTCTGTAAGGGTGATAACTCTTTACAACAGAAGGGATTTTGAGACCTTTCTGCAGATAATGGCAGAGAGGTGCAAAAGGACTGAGATACCTGCCTCTCAGGGGGCCTCATACCTTGGAGGCGTCATAAACTGGAGAAGGATAGAGGCGCATGAACGGGAGTTTTACAGAAAGGAGCTTGAAAAGGGCAATACCGAGCCTGACTGGGACAGCGAGTTTGAACGCTTCACCTCGGACGGGAACAATTTTAAGGATGCTCTTATCATCTTAAGCGTCGGTCCCTACAGCGGAGTTTCGGCGGACAGGGCAGGGTTGCCTTATGAGGAATGGATCGAAAGGTCGGATGTCATAAGAAGGTATCACGAATGTACCCACTTTATATGCAGGAGGCTCTTTCCTGAGGATAAGGATCCTGTGTGGGATGAGGTGGTGGCGGACTGTACAGGAGTTTACGCCGCCTTCGGAAGGCTTTTGCCTGAAATGGTAGAGCTTTTTTTAGGGATAGGGACAAAGGACGGAAGGCCCTGCTATACGGGCGGAAGGCTTGAAAATTATCTGGACGGCATTAAGGAGGGCGCGTGGCCCGGTGCCGTAAATTCGGATGCCGGAGAAATGCCGGCACAGGAGAGGCTTGACCTCCTTTCCGTAAGGATACATGAGATACTTAAGGAGTTTGAGGTTATTTCCGGGGAGGAGCCGGGGGTGCCGGTCTATGAGCTTATGCTTAAGCTTGAAAAGCAGCACGGAAATATGATCAAAGGAAATCGGATGAATTATTAAAAAAGGCAGGGCATCGGTTCTGATATGATGAAGCTTATCAATAACAGAAATATCATAAATGTGATCCTTATGGGGAGCCTGGTCGTTGCGTCTGTTCTTATCCTGGGCACGGTATGGACCGGGAAAAACGCAAGCAGGGATACGGAGACTGCGGTACATAACGTAAGCCTTCTGTATCTTGACGAGCTGGCCGGCAGACGGGAGCAGGTAGTCTCATCCACCCTGAACGGGTATATAAACGACCTTGATGTGGCGCTTGGGATCATGGAAAAGCATGACGTTGAGAGCGTGGACAGCCTTCAGGCATATCAGGCAAGGATGAAGCAGCTTTACAGTCTTGAGAAGTTTGCCTTTGTAAATGAGGAGGGTCTTATCTATACCTCCAGGGGGACAAGAAGTGACATAGACCAGTATCTTTTTGACCCGCAGACGATCTCCGGGCCCGAGATCTCCATCAAAAACAATGACGGGAACGATAAAAAGGTAGTGATCGCCGTTCCCGTTGATTCCATTCCCTTTGATGGTCATTATCTGGTGGCGTGCTTCATGGAGATAGACATGGATCATCTGCTTCAGGAGATATCCCTGCAGGCAGAGAACAACAGCACTACCTTCTGCAATATTTATACCACTGAGGGTGCCTCCCTTACAAATATCGTTTTAGGAGGGCTTGCAAGCGGGAATAACCTTCTTGCCGCGCTTGAGGACGCGGATCTCGAAGACGGATATGATATCGAAATAATGAGAGAGGATTTCCTGTCCCAGAGAAAGGGCGTTGTTTCATTTGATTATAACGGCGTAAAGGAGACTCTCTATTATGTTCCGATACATAGGACAAACTGGATGCTCACCTATCTTATCAGGGAAAGCGTGATAAGTGAGCAGATCAATACCATTTCCCAGGGCATCATAAGAAGGAGCTTTTTACAGTCCGTGCTTACAGCCCTGGTGTTTGTGGGCATATGTGCCTTTCTTATATATCAGACGAGGAAGGCCGCAAGGCTCATGGTGGAAAAGGAGACCAATGAAATCACCCAGCAGGAGCTTGAAGAGAGGATAGCGCTTCAGGACGAGCTTTTGGAGCAGGAGAAGAAGAGAACGGAGCAGGACAGCATGATCACAGCCCTTGCCTCTGATTACCGAAGCGTATACTACGTCGATCTTGACCGGGATGACAGCATCTGCTACCGCAGTGACAGCAAGATGGAGGACTACATCGCCGAGGGAGAGCATTTTCGCTTCCATAGTGTATTCGCCGAATACGCGCACAAATATGTGGCGGAGGATTACCGTGACGGCTTTATGAAATTCATAGAGCCCGACTCTATCCGGGCGGGCCTTGAGAAGGAGGAGATCATCGCCTACCGGTACCTGGTAAGAAGAGACGGCAGGGAAAGCTATGAGATGCTAAGGATGGCCGGGGTCAGGCATCCGGAGGATCGGGACGATAACATGATCCACGCGGTAGGCGCGGGCTTTACCGACATAGATTCCGAAATGAGGGAGGCGCTGGATAAGAACCAGGCCTTAAGCGACGCCTTAAAGACCGCCGAGGAGGCCAACAAGGCAAAAACAGCCTTCCTTTCCAACATGAGCCACGAGATCAGGACGCCCATGAACGCCATCATAGGCCTTGACAGTCTTGCCCTGCATGAACCGGATCTGCCGGAGTCTGTAAAGAGCTATCTCGAAAAGATAGGAAGCTCCGCAGAGCATCTTCTGAGTCTGATAAACGATATCCTGGATATGTCGAGGATCGAATCCGGACGGATGAGCCTGCGTAATGAGGAGTTTGCCTTCCCGAAGCTATTAGAGCAGATAAACATCATCATGAACGGGCAGTGCGAGGACAAGGGGCTTGAATACAACTGTCATGTAAGCGGCGATATCGCGGATTATTACATCGGGGACAGTACAAAGCTCAGGCAGGTGCTCATAAACATTCTGGGAAACGCTGTCAAATTTACTCCCGAGGGAGGAAAGGTGGAGTTCTCCGTTGAGAAGGTCGCGGGCTTTGACGGGAAGAGTACGCTCAGGTTCTCAATCAGGGATACCGGGATCGGCATGAGCAGGGAATATCTTCCGAGGATATTTGACACCTTCAGTCAGGAGGATTCAGGCGCCACCAATAAGTACGGCAGCTCCGGGCTCGGAATGGCCATCACAAAGAGCATCGTTGAGATGATGAACGGTAAGATCGAGGTGACCAGCGAAAAGGGTGTGGGGACGGAGTTTACCGTTACGATCACTCTGATGGATTCGGATAAAAGGATATCCGAGGAGGATAAGGACATCGAGATACGTCCTCATGAAATCAGCGTTCTGGTTATAGATGATGATCCTGTGGCCTGCGATCACGCAAAGCTGGTGCTTGACAAGGCAGGCATAGCCTCTGAGATCGCTGCCTCCGGCGAGGAAGCGCTGGAAATGGTGAAGGTCAGAAAGGCCAGGCAGGAGCCCTATAATCTTATCATAGTAGACCTGAGAATGCCGGGCATGGACGGAGTGGAGACCACCAGAGAGATACGCTCGATAATCGGCGACGAATCCGCTATCATTATCCTTACCGCCTACAGCTGGGACGATATACATGAGGAGGCCAGGGCTGCCGGAGTCGACAGCTTTATCTCAAAGCCTCTGTTTACGGGAAGCCTCTTAGAGGAGTTCAAGGAGGCGCTTAAGAGAAGGAGAGCCGCTTCGGAAAAGCAGGCCGCCAAGGCGGACCTTGACGGAAGAAGGATACTTCTGGCTGAGGATATGGAAATAAATGCCGAGATCATGATGGAGATACTTAAGACCAGAAATATCACGGCAGAGCTTGCCTCAAACGGAAGGATCGCGGTTGAGATGTTTTCGGAAAGCCCCGTGGGGTATTATGACGCGATCCTTATGGACATGAGGATGCCTGAGATGGACGGACTTACCGCCACAGCAAGGATAAGGGAGATGAAGAGAGAGGATGCGGCAAGCATTCCCGTTATCGCCCTTACCGCAAACGCTTTTGACGAGGATGTGCAGCGGAGCCTACAGGCGGGGCTTAATGCCCATCTGAGCAAGCCCGTGCAGCCGGATATCCTGTTTGAAACACTGGAAAAAATGATAAAGGCCTGACAGGGCCTTATGGCGCAGATAAGGAGTGAGAAATGAAGGCAGAATATAAAAACTGGATTCCCAAAAGAGTTGTTCTTGGTTATGTGTCAGGTGCCGCGGCCTTTGCCGCTGCGGGTATAGCCTCGTTTGTCTGCGGGGAGAGGCTTCCGGGGACGGTTAAAAAAATAATAAGGATCGTTTCGGGAGTGGGCTTTGCGGGCTTTGGCCTTGTCTCTGCGTGGTCTGTGGCCGCACGCAGGCAGTTTTCCTACAAAGGGGAACGAAAGCTCATGAAGAGCATAGTTGAGGGCACCGCGGAATATGTTAACCTTCCCGAAGGCGGAACCGGACTTGACGTAGGCTGCGGAAGCGGGGCTCTTACCATAGCCTGCGCCAAACGTAATCCGAAGGCAAGGTTTTTAGGCATTGACAGCTGGGAGGGTGCATACAGGACCTATGGAAAGGCCTTATGCGAGAAAAACGCCCTTGCAGAGGGCGTGCATAATGCAAGCTTCCAGAAGGGGGACGCCTTAAACCTGGGCTTTCCGGGTGAGACCTTTGATGCCGTTACCAGCAATTACGTTTATCATAATATTACGGGTGTGGACAGGCAGAAGCTTATAAAGGAGACTCTCAGGGTCCTTAAAAAGGGCGGGACCTTTGCGATACATGATATAATGACCCGTGCAAGATACGGGGATATGAGAAGGCTTGTAAAGGAGCTCAGGGAAGAGGGCTTTGAGGAGGTAAGGATCATCCCGACGGACAGCGGCGAATTCATGACAAAAAAGGAGGCAGTGTGGCTGACATTGTCAGGCTCATGCCTCCTTACAGGGAAAAAATAGATTAAAACGGTGCGGTATCAGTCGGCTACGAAGGGCAGCATGTTATTTGCCGCATCATAGTAGTATCCGTAGGCATCCACCCAGAAGCTGGTTCCGCAGTTTTCGCAGGTGTAGCCGTTCTGCTTGAAGGAGGTCTCCTCCCACCATGCGAAATTGGATTCTGCCGCGTTGTGGCATACGGGACACATTATCTCGTGTGCCTTCGCGTAGCCAAGGGTCTCGACAAAGCCGCCGGATACCTTTTCAAGGGCTGAATCATCAAGCTTTTTGCTGTCTGATACCGCTTTCTTCAGATCATTGCCATCGAGCTTCTTTTTTCTGACATTTTATAACCTTCCTTTCCTGTGAAAATCCCCTATATATTCCTTTCCTCGGAATCATTCGGGAGACTGCCGGGCATGCCGCTCTGAAGCCAGCCTCGGAAGGCATCGAGCAATTCGGCCCGGGAGTTCATGCCGGAATTTGAGCTTCCGCGCTCATTATCCCATATTGAGGTGAACTTCTTAAAAAGAGGATCGTTCTCGATACCGTAACGCATCTCGCTGCCGCCGACCACTTCTCCAAACATTTCATCATTAAGCATATTGTCTCTCTTCATTTGTACTCCCCCTTAATGCCTTTATCATTGTCTCTTATCTTTATACGCCATCGGAGAGAATATGGCAAAAAAAGTTGCTTTTTGCGGACAATGTCACTGCTTTACGGAGCATCACCGCGTTAACGTACTCTGACGGCAGGGATCAGGCGGTTGCGGAGATAAAGAGGATATATATTATGGTCAGGAGCAGTAAGATAATTATTTGAGAAGTGCGTGTATCCCGTAAATAAGCCACGTATTCACGGATCATCGAGTTAAGTGAGAAATACAGCCTGGTCCTGGAGCCGTAGCCTATGCATTTAAGCTTCTGACGCCTTGCTATCATAAGCGCCCTTATTACGTGATAGGAGCTGGTAACGACTGCAAACTCAGCCTTCCCGGAACTTTTCCCCAAAGAGGGAGCCTCCCCCTTTTCCATAAGCCTTGCGGAAAAAAGGATGTTTTCCCAGGTGTTTACCGAGGCGTCCTCACGTATTATGTCAACTTCGGGAACCCCGGCAGAGATAGCATATTCCGCCATGGCATGGCTTTCGGGCAGAAGCTCGTCCGATCCCTGTCCTCCCGAGAAGATAAGCCTTGAGCCGGGATTGTCCCGATAGACGGTGATGCCGCGGTCAATGCGCCCCTGAAGAAGAGGGGTAGGCTTCCGCCCGGACAGCCCGGCTCCAAGCACGACCACATACTTAAGTCCCATGTTTTTCCTGAAATGGATCAGATTCAGGACATTGGACAAGGAGTAGGAGATAAGCTGGATTATGAGATAGAGGGAAATAATGGTCATATACCAGTAAACCCATACGGCAGGCCCCCTCGTCGTTATATCAAAGACCAGCGGATAAATGATCTCATACAGGAGCAGCATTACGGCAAGGCCCATAGAAAGGGCATTCCTTAAGCGGATGCCTTCCTTTTTCATAATGATCAACCCGCCTGCGAGAAAGAGCGGTATCATGACCGCCGGATATATGAAAAGCAGCAGGGCCAGAAAGAGAAGCTCCAGATCAAGCAGGATATGAAGAATGATATGCTCCGAAAACCATTCCGGCCTGAAACGGGCCTCGGATATCAAGAAGCAGCCCAGGAGAAAGGCTGAAAGCAGCAGAAGAAAGCCGCTGAAGATGGTCCTTTTTTCTGTGAGCATCACGATGATGAACGCCGTGATCGATATGATAAACATAAAGAACAAAAGCATTGGGATACCTTCTTATTTTTATTCGGGAGGGTCAGGGTTACCCGTGAATGCTGACCTTCCATACCTTATACATTATAGATAAGCCGCGGGCTTAAGGCAAGAACTTGATACGTGTTTACCGATGTAGTAAAATATCTTATGAGCACCGGTATTCCACGGTGCCATAAGATAACGAGCAAATCGCGGCTTTTCAGCGATTTGCGAGTCTATGTAGTGGTTATCAAAATCTATCTTATGAGCACCGGTATTCCACGGTGCCATAAGATAACGGGCAAACTATGTTCCGGATCAGGCAAAGCGGCGGAGCATTAATCGTCGGCATAAACAGGAAAGCTTATATGAGTGATGCGGGTAATCTTCAGATAGGAAATATAAAAAAGAAAAATGAGGAGCTTAATAAGACCGGAGGCATTAATACCGGTGCGGCGCTGTTCCAGACAGGTGATGAGGAAAGCAGCGAAAAAATCCCTATGCGTTTTCTCCTGCAATGCTGGCCTACCAGAGCAGGGTAAACACCATGGCAAATAAGGGGCCTCTGATGGATACAAGGATCCATACCCAGAACAGTGAGGACATTGCCCTTACATCGAAAATGAGACGGGAAGAGCAGACTGAGGATGTGAAGAATGTTCAGTCGGAGGAGGCTCATGATTTTATAAAGGCAAGATCGGATCTTAAGGTGTTTACGGGAGATGTGGTTCAAAACGGCGATTTCACCCTTAAGGCAAAGGAGGCCGCCAGACACTTTTTCATGCAGCTGAGCACCTGGGCTGGGAGCTTTGATGACGGCGGTACGGGGTTCTACAGCAGCATGGGCATAAACAATGTGATCGACTGCCTCTATGTGGATGGAATGAGCTTAAGAAGCTATCTTAAGGAGCAGTATTATTACAAGGCTTCAGGGAATCCTGCGGAGGTGAAGTATAAGAACTTTTATGTGGACCTGAGCAATGTCGGAGCGGAGGAGGCCTCCCGCTCAAGGCAGCTGCGGGAAAGGGGCAACCAGGTAAGGAGCAGCCTGAAAAAGCGTCTTGACAGGGATATGACCGAGACCACGGGAATGGCCTACCGCAAAGCTTACGGCTGTGAGCCCGGAAGCTTTAAAAGGATAGAAAACGCAAAAAACGGACTTAAGGAAGCAGGCAGCATGGATACGGCTGAGTACAGGGAATTTGACAGGTGCTTTGAGCATTATAATACCGGTCTGCAGAAGCTTGGACTAAAGCCCGGAAGGGACGACATTAATCTTCCCGTGGCCGAGGAGCTCAGAAAAAGGTGCTCTGAGGCGCTGTAGGCAGCCGAAGCATTTCTTCGTTCGGATAATATCGACAGTAAGACAGAAAAGGCGGTGAAGGCCGCAAAGAGGGCTCTGAAAAAGGATATGGAGTGTCTTGACGAGGCCGTTATGAAAAAACTTATAGATGAAAGCAGCAGAATACGGCTGGATGAGCTCTTTGAAGAGCCTGAGGGAACGGACGGGAAAAATACCGGGAATGCCAACGAGCCCGACAATGCCGCTGACGCCGGGGAAGCGGCTCCTGTGTGACAGTTCACCTACAATGTCATTAACTTAAGCTCACAGCGTAGATTACGACTCAGTGAAGGTTCCATTCTGTGTCGAGATGTTCAGACGCGTTTTGACCGTAGAAGAGATCCGTCCCGAATTTCTTAGGCGCGAAGGCTCTTCCTGAGCGTCTTAGAAATTCGTGGACGAGCTCTTCGGAGGGAAGCGTCATCTCGACACAGAATCGGAAACCTTCGCAGAGTCGTCTATAACATATGGCAGCTTAAGTTAATGACATTGCTGGTGAACCGTAACTCCGGGTTCCGAAAAGATAGTGCTTTGGGTAGTTGACATTTGAAGGATTCGATAGTATATTATTATCAGCACTCGACACTATAGAGTGCTAATAACGAACTGGATACGAGTCATTTATTCATTTGTCAGTATCTGAAACAGATCTCAGAATGCGGAAGGAGGGTTAGAAGATGGCTGTTCTGCCTGTATACAACATGATAACCGTGCCGGATTCCAATATATACCTTAAAACTGATTATTATCAGAGAATGACGGGAAAGGTTCCGGCAGTGGATGATAAAATAACTATCGTTATTTTAAAAGAGGAGCTTTCCCGAAAGGACATTGTAAGCGACAGCTTTTATCCGGTGGGGATCACCGGCACCATTACAGAGGTAAACGAAAACGGATATATCGTTATCCACCTCAAGAACAGGATCAATATCGAGGAGGCGACTGTTTTTCCCAATCACAGCATAGACCTTTCCATAGAAAAGCGAAGCGATATAGACGACCTTGACCGGGACGACGCCGAAAAACGTCTTATGAACTTAAAGAGCGAGATAGTGCGTTTTTCGGATAACTACCAGATGGGGGCGGTGATAAGGGGCTATGCCGCAAGGTGGACAAGGATAGCGGAGCTTGCGGCGGCTATGTCTCCCTGGATGATAAATCCCAATAAGGAGCGCTATGAGGTGCTTGCGGAGGACAGCCTCCAGAAAAGGTTTGACAAGCTTGAGAAGATGATCTATGAGAACCTTGAGCTTACCCGGGTGCAGGCTCAGGCAAAGACCGCTCAGGAGGAGGATTACCAGAAGATCTACAGGGAATCCGCCATTAAAAAGCAGATGGAATACCTCCAGAAGGAAATGGACGATCTCCATCCCGAAAGCGTTTCGGATATCAGAAGGCTCGAGATAAAGCTTGAGGAATCGAGCATGAACGAAACGGCTAAGAAGGAGGGAAGGAAGCTTTTAAACCGTTTGAAGTCCGAGGGTCACAACAGCGCCGAATCGGGGATGCTGCTTGACTATCTGGATTTCCTGACCTCACTCCCATGGGACAAGCAGGAGGCAAAGACGATAAAGCTTGATGATGCAAGGGCAGTGCTTGAGGAGGATCATTACGGCCTGAAAAAGGTCAAGAAAAGGATCATAGAGCAGATCGCCGTTATGAACCTGAAGGGAGAGCAGTCCGGCTCCATCCTTCTGTTTGTGGGTGCTCCCGGTACCGGAAAGACAAGCATAGGACAGAGCATCGCAAAGGCGCTCGACCGTAAGTATGTGAGGGTGAGCCTTGGAGGCGTAAGGGACGAGGCAGACATAAGGGGCCACAGAAGGACCTATATAGGAGCAATGCCCGGACGTATCATAGACGGGATAGAAAAGAGCGGAGTGTCCAATCCGGTAATGGTCCTTGACGAGGTGGATAAGCTCTCGCAGAGCTATAACGGGGATCCCGCAAGCGCTCTTCTTGAGGTGCTTGACCCCGAACAGAACCATACCTTTACCGATCATTACCTGAATGTTCCCTATGACCTTTCGGATGTGCTGTTCATCTGTACGGCAAATACCGTGGATACCATCCCGGAGCCGCTTTTAAACCGTATGGAGGTCATAGAATTCCAGGGCTATACGCCGATCGAAAAGCACTCTATCGCAACACAGCACCTTATACCTAAGGCATTAAAGGCGGTTGGGATACCGGAGGGAGCTCTTCAGATAACGGATGATGCCGTAGACAGGATCATAGAGGATTACACCAGGGAAGCGGGTGTCAGAGGGCTGAAAAAGCGGATAGACACAATATGCAGGAGCGCGGCCGTAAAGCTTGTGGAAAATTACAAGGAGCCTGACGCGCAGGATACGGCAGAAAAGAGCGGAGAGAAGGCTTCTGCGGAGAGCGCGTCTCAGGCTGCACCCGAGGATAATAACAGTGCGTCTCAGACTGCGCCTGAGGGTAATAAAAGCGAGTCTCCCGCCGCAGCCGGGGAGAACGGCAGGGCTCTGACAGAGACGGAAGAAGGCAGAGAGGAGACCCTCAGGACTCCGGCTTTGAAGGAGCGCATAAAAGGGGTCATCGATGTAAATACGGACAATCTGAAGGACTTCCTTGACATGAGCCCTGTTCATCACAAATTTGTGAAGGAAAAGGCAAAGCCGGGGATCATAACGGGGCTTGCCTGGACAAGTGTCGGGGGCGATATCCTTTATATAGAGACCATGTTTACAAAGGGCTCGGGACAGGTGATCATAACGGGACAGCTCGGGGATGTTATGAAGGAATCGGCAAAGATAGCCGTAAGTCTTGTTAAGTCGGTATTTCCCGAAAAGGCCGAGCTGTTTTCAAAGAACGACCTTCATATCCATGTTCCGGACGGTGCCACGCCCAAGGACGGACCCTCGGCAGGCATCACGCTGACTATCGCCATAGCCTCTCTGGCCACCGGAAACGCGGTGACTCCGAGGATCGCCATGACAGGCGAGGTCTCCCTTCAGGGCAATGTAAACCCCATAGGAGGGCTGCCTGAGAAGCTTATGGCCGCCCACAGGGCAGGGGTCAGGAAGGTGTTTATACCGAAGGATAATGAATTTGATCTTAAGGATGTGGCCTCTGAGGTCAGAGAGGCTCTTGAGATAATACCTGTTTCAACGGTCGAGGATGTGCTCAACGAGACAGGAGTACTTAAGAGCATGCATAAATCAAAGCTTAAGGCAGTATAATCATGTCAGGGTCAGAAGTCACATGGCACTTTTGACCCTGACATCGGATAATGGAGTATTATGGAAAAATATAATGTTACGGGAATGAGCTGTGCCGCCTGTCAGGCGAGGGTCGAGAAGGCGGTCTCGGCAGTCCCGGGGGTTTCATCGTGCAGCGTAAGTCTTCTTACAAATACTCTGGGAGTTGAGGGCGCGGCAGCACCCTCGGAGGTCATTAAGGCCGTTGAGGCAGCGGGGTATGGTGCCAGCATAAGGGATAGCGAGGGTAAGGACAAAAAGGGCTCATATTCCGAAAAGCTCCTTGCTGAGGAGGAGGCGCTTAAGGATAAGACCACGCCTGTCCTTAAAAAAAGGCTTGTCAGCTCTGTTCTTTTCATGCTGGTATTAATGTATTTTTCCATGGGGCATATGATGCTTCACCTGCCGCTTCCGGGCTTTTTTACAGGAAATCCCGTTGCGGTCGGCCTTATGGAGCTGATGCTTTCGGCCATAGTGATGATCATAAACCAGCATTTCTTTGTAAGCGGCTTTAAGAGCCTCTTCCACGGAGCCCCCAACATGGACAGCCTTATAGCCACGGGATCGTCCGCGGCCTTTATATATTCGGTCATCATGCTGTTTAAGATGACGGAGGCCGTCACGGAGGGCAGGGGGAGCGATGCGTCGGCTTACCTCGGAGAGCTTTATTTTGAAACGGCGGCAATGATACTTACCCTTATCACGGTAGGAAAGCTGCTTGAGTCGATCTCAAAGGGAAGGACGACGAATGCGCTGAAAAGCCTTATGAAGCTTGCCCCGAAGACCGCAAATGTCGAAAAGAACGGACGGGAGGAGACGGTGCCCATAGATGAGGTGGCTGCGGGCGACATCTTCTTTGTGAGGCCCGGAGAGAGCATTCCCGTTGACGGAGTGATAATCGAGGGAAGCAGCGCAGTTGACGAGGCAGCCCTTACCGGGGAGAGCATCCCGGTGGATAAGGCTATCGGAGACAAGGTCTTTTCCGCCACCTTAAACCGTTCAGGGTTTCTAAAGTGCAGGGCGGAAAGGGTGGGGGAGGACTCCACTCTCGCGCAGATAATACAGATGGTCAGTGACGCGGCCGCCACAAAGGCACCCATCGCAAGGCTTGCGGACAGGATATCGGGCGTCTTTGTCCCGGTGGTCATCGGGATAGCGCTTATAACCGTGGTCGTCTGGCTTTTGTGCGGAGAAAGCGTCGGCTTTTCCCTTGCCAGAGGGATATGCGTACTCGTTGTGAGCTGTCCCTGCGCGCTGGGCCTTGCGACACCTGTATCCATAATGGTAGGCAACGGTGTGGGAGCAAGGAACGGGATACTTTTCAAAAATGCCGAAAGCTTGCAGGAATGCGGCAATATCCGAATAATGGCACTTGATAAGACCGGTACCATAACAAGGGGAGAGCCCCGGGTCACGGATGTTTATCCCCTGGAGGGTACGGATGAAACGGAGCTTCTGAGGCTTGCCCTGAGCCTCGAGATAAAAAGCGAGCATCCGCTTGCAAAGGCTGTCACAGAATATGCCCGCGGGCTTAAATTGGAGCCGTATGAGGCAGCCGGGGTTACGGAGGTCGCCGGAGGCGGGCTTAAGGGAACGATCTCAGGGAGGCTGATCCTTGCGGGAAATGCCAGGTTTATCGGCAGCGAAACGGCTCTTCACGGAGAAACGAAGGAGCTTACCGAAAAGCTTGCCTCAGAAGGAAAGACGCCCCTGCTTTTTGCGCAGAAGGGTGAAGCGGACGGTAAAACACGGCTGCTTGGTATGATAGCGGTCGCGGATACGATAAAGGAGGACAGCAGGCAGGCCATAGCGGAGCTTAAGAAAATGGGCATCCGCACAGTGATGCTTACCGGAGACAACAGGCGCACCGCGGAGGCAATAGGGAAAGAGGCGGGAGTCGACAGGGTGATCGCGGAGGTCATGCCTCAGGATAAGGAGTCCGCGGTAAGAGACCTTATGGAGCTTGGCAGGACCGCGATGACGGGAGACGGGATAAACGACGCCCCGGCGCTCACCAGAGCCGATATCGGCATCGCCATAGGCGCGGGTGCCGACGTTGCGATAGATGCCGCGGACATTGTGCTCATGAAGAGCAGGCTGACGGATGCCTCGGCGGCGATAAGGCTCAGCCGGAGAACCTATCTCAATATAAAGGAGAACCTTTTCTGGGCTTTATTTTATAATGCGCTGCTCATACCGGCAGCCGCGGGGCTTTACGCAAAGCCTCTGGGGATCACCATGAACCCGATGCTTGGGGCGCTGGCAATGAGTCTCTCAAGCTTCTGCGTGGTATCCAATGCCTTAAGGCTGAATCTTGTGGATATCCGTGATGCTTCCCGGGACAGGAGGGCGGGAGAGCTGCCGGACCTTGACAGGATCGGACGGAAGGAAAACAAACCAAGGGAGGGAAGAGAAATGACAGAAAAAACAATGAAGATCGAGGGGATGATGTGCGCTCACTGTGAGGCCACGGTAAAAAAGGCGCTTGAGGCAATAGACGGCGTAAGCGAGGCAAGGGTAAGCCACGAGGATGGCTGCGCTCTGGTCTCAATGGATTTCCCCGTAGAGGATGCGGTGTTGAAGGAGGCAGTCGAGGATAAGGATTATAAGGTTCTTGATATAGCATAAGGATCCTGCTTTTAAACAATTTTTGAGTTTTTGTAGTAGTTCTTATTATTTTTTTCATATATAATACCGATATATAAAAAGGAAAAGGGCTTTTGCCCCGACCGGAAAAAGAGTGCCGGAAAACCGTATTATACTGTTTCCGGCGGGAAACCAAATATCAAAGCTTACAGACTTGAGCCCTTATGACTGTTCAGGAAAAGCTCAGATTACTAAAAGAAGGATACACAAAAGAACAGATAACAGAGCTTCAGCTTGGAGAGGAGGCATTTCTGGATGTCTCCTATTATTCAGGCAAGGAGTTTAATGCGCTTCAGATGAAGGAGATCAGGCTTGGCATGGAGATGGGTCTTGACGTGACCCTCTATGCAAAGCCTCGTTTTGATTGGCTTCAGATGGAGCAGATAAGGCTGGGGCTCTTAAAGGACCTGAACGTAAAAAGATATGCCTTTGCCAATATTCCCTTCGACGTGATGAAGGAGTTAAGGCTCGGGATGGAGGAGGACATAGACCTTTCCGCCTATGCGGCGCGTAAGGCTCCGGTGCTTCGGGAAATAAGGCTTTCACATCGGTCCGGGGTGGATATCATTCCCTATGTTCAGGCAGGCTATGACGAGGAACAGCTTGAGCAGATAAGGCTGGCCTTAGAAGGCAACGTTCCCATAGAAGAGTATATAAAGGAGGAGTTCAGGGGCATATCCTTAAGGGAGATAAGGATCGGCCTTGAGCGCAGGGTGGATGTCAGCAAATACGCTGATGTCTCGTATAACTGGCGCCAGATGCGGGAGATAAGGCTGGGCCTTGAGCATCAGGTGGAGGTGGATGAGTACTTAAACCCGATGTATGACTGGAGGCAGATGTATGAGATAAGGGAGGGTCTTGAGGAGGGCCTTAATACAGGCTATTACAGGAACCTCATGTATACCGCCAGGGAAATGAAAAGGCGCCGTGAATACATGCTCACTCATACGAGGGATGAGTACATGAGCAGGGATGAGACGCCTGTGGTCGTCAATCAGGATAATTTCACGATAACGATAAGCGCCGACAAGTTTTCAGCCACGATCAGAATGCATGAGCGGGACAATTCCTCCAACTTTAAGGGAGTGATAAAGCTGCTCAGGGAAAGGAACGTGGTTTACGGCATCAAGGAGGATGTGGTAAAAAGAGTCGTGGCAGGGGACGCCATCGGCAGGGATGTGGTGGTCGCGGAGGGCAGGAGGCCTGAAAAGGGTAAGGACGGCTGGTATGAGCGCTTTTTCCAGACCAGCTTTTCCAGGAAGCCAAAGGAGCTTGAGGACGGGTCTCTTGATTATCAGAATATCGAATGGTTCGAGACCGTAAGAAAGGGTCAGAAGCTTATGGAATATCACGATGCCGAGGATGGGACCGACGGCTGTACGGTCACCGGCATCGTCATAAAAGCAATAAAGGGAAAGCCGCTTCCGGTCCTAAGGGGCAAGGGCTTTACCGTTTCGGAGGA
The DNA here is from genome assembly GCA_002368575.1 of Lachnospiraceae bacterium UBA3814. Taxonomy (GTDB): domain Bacteria; phylum Bacillota; class Clostridia; order Lachnospirales; family Lachnospiraceae; genus UBA2868. Next base: position 18,982 of record DFEA01000022.1, read on the forward strand.
CGGCAGGACTTATTTTGCGGAATCAAACGGCTATGTTGAATTAAAGAACGGCTCTCTTGAGGTACACACGGTGCTTACCGTCAAGGAGGTCACCTTTACTACGGGAAAGATCATTTTTGACGGCGATGTGCATGTACAGGGCAATGTCAGCGACGGCGGTCATATCGAAGCCACCGGAGACATACTCATAGACGGAATGGTGGAGGGAGCCACCATCAGGGCTGACGGGGATATCGTCATCAAAAACGGAGTCAACGGGGACAATAAGGGAAGCATCACCTCTAAAAAAAGCATATCCTCAAGCTTTTTCGAATATGCCACGGTTACGGCGGGAGGCTCCGTAAATACCAATTACATCCTAAGCAGCAGGGTGTATTCGGGCGATATGGTCAAGGTCAGCGGAGGAAAAGGGAGCATAATAGGAGGCGTAGTCTACGCCACCTACCAGATACAGGCACAGTCGGTCGGAAACGAAGCCTTTGTCAGAACCATATTAAAGCTTGGGCTCGACGACAATATGATGAAGAAGCAGGTCAATATCGAGGCCCAGCTTAAAACAGTGAAAACAGAGATAAGCTCTCTTACAAATATGTACAAACAGCTTTCCGAGACACTTTCCGCCGAGGAAAAGAGTCAGAATGAAATGTATCTTAAGATCGAGAATTCGATATACGCAAAGAAGGAAAGCATAAAAAGGCTGGAGGAGGAAAAGGAAAAGGGCCTTAAGCTCATCAAGGAAACGGAAAAGGCCAGGGCGGTCATAACGGGAAGGGTGTTTGAGAATGTTGTGGTCGATCTGAACGGTAAGAAATGGATGTCAAGGAATACCTCCAATATCATCATTCAGCTTGATGACGGGGTTCCGTCTGTAAGGATCGGGTTTTAGGCGGGAGGCAGGTTATGAATGAGAAGATCTTAATATACGACGAGGCTCTGGAAAACAGAAGAGAGATAGCGGATATGCTCTCAGACGAGTATGAGGTGGGGGATTGCGGAGACTATGAGGAGCTTATAAGAAAGATCACCGATCCCGCGGAATCTCCGTCCGTACTGATCATAAACATCACCTTTCCGGACGCTAAGGGGCTGAGTGTCCTTGAAAAGGTGGTGAGCGAGGGGCTTGCGGATATCATTCCCATTGTCGCCATGTCCGAGAGGGATAATAAGATCGCGGAGAGGAAATGCTATCTTCTGGGCGCCTATGATTACATGTACAAGCCCTATGATGAGGTCATTGTCAGGGCGAGGATAAGAAACGCGGCAAACCTCTATCATAAAAGCTCGGGCTTAAAGACCAAGGTAAACAGCCAGGAGGTGACCTTAAACAAGCAGCTGATCCTGCTTCAGAAGCAGGCGGCAGAGCTTCAGAAAAGCAACAACGCGATCATCGAGATCCTGGGTACCGTGGTAGAGTCGCGAAGCCTTGAGAGCGATGATCACGTAAAGAGGGTCAAGAGCTTTACCTATGAGCTGACAAAGAACATGATGGATATGTTTCCGGAGTACAGGCTGACTGCCAGGAGGGTGGAGATGATAGCCTCCGCAAGCGCGCTTCACGACGTGGGCAAGATAGCCATACCGGACAGTATCCTCTTAAAGCCGGGGAAGCTCACCAATGATGAGTTTGACCTTATGAAGAGCCA
>DFEA01000073.1 GCA_002368575.1 Lachnospiraceae bacterium UBA3814
ATCATTATTATAAGAAACAGTATGGTCAAAAAGCCCAGAACGCCTATTATCACAAGCGCCCTGACCGGCAGGCCTAAAAACCCCTCCTCCTCTGTTTCCTCAGGTACTGCGGCCTTATCGCTTACAAACCTCTGATAGGTCCCCTCGGTCTGATCATACATATACCAGCCCGTATTTCCCTCCGAGCTTATGGCATAGACCAGAAAGAAATCGGTGTTCTGAGAAGCATCCGGATTCTCCATATTCATGTAGGCCTCAAAGCTCTGACCGTTCCACTGAAGGGTGGCCTTGGTATAGCCCGCGGGAGGTGCTGCTGTATCCGGCGCCTTTTGAATGATAATATACTTCCCTTCCGGTCCTTCTATTATCCTGAAGTCCGACAGCTCACCCGTACTCTCGTCGAAGGCTTTGAACGCGCCGTTTTGACCACTCTGGTCAGTCGTGTACAGAAGCTCGACCTCACCTGACTCAAATTTAGCGCATTCCGTTTCGACTCCCTGGTACAGGGTCGTGGATTTATGAAAAAACGCAGGCATATACTCTTCGGGAAATACCGTAGAGACAAGCACGGAACCGTCCGGGGAGGCTATGGTCTGCGCGGCGACTCCCATGGTCGAATAATCCCCCTCCGAGGAGGACATAAGCGCCGCGGTATCCTCTCCCTCCGCCTTGATCGTTATGCTTGAGCTTATGCTCTCTTCACCCTCTGCGGCGGGCGGAGCGCTTGCGGTGATCATAGCTTCCCCGCCCGAGATCACCGTAAAGCTCATGACCGCGGGCAGCTGTGAAAACAGCGCATTCCCTTCCCCTGCGGTATATTCCTTGTCTGCCTCTATGAGCTCAAGGCGGTTCGGGTCGTATTCTACCGTTACTCCGCTGATCTCAGCTGCCGCATCTCCTTCCGAAACAGCCTCACAGGTCACGGCTATACTGTCTCCGACAGCGATCCCTTCAGTCCTGTCTGCGGTAAGGTTAATGCTTCCCGCAGCAAATACGGCAGAGGCCGGAATAAGAAACCACCCGGCAAAAATCGTAAAAGCCATGACAAACGCTGTTTTCCCTGCTTTAAAGCCCATAGATGCTCCTTTCAGAAATTCATTCTCAACATATTCTGTGAGTTGCCCGACAAAAGCCCTTCGGGCCTCTCCGACATACGGCATATGGTGGTTTCAGGCAAGCCTGACCACCACATATCGTATGTCGGAGGCTGCTTCGCAGCCTTTTGTCGGGAAACTCATGCTATTGCCCCTGAGGGTTAACTATCGTTATTCCGCTCACGAAATCCGATCTGATGAAACCGACACCGGGGGTCATATTATAAATATATGAAATCTTGCACCAGATATTTCCGTCCTTAGCCACCTTAAATTTGGTAACGGTTATCTGATGGCCCGTATTGAGCTTTGCAACTACCTCTCCGCTCACCGGCTTTTTCCTGATATTCACTCCCATTCCCTTTACAGTCCCCAGCTGAACCGTTGAGACGGAAGCGGCAGTATTCTGTGTATTAGGCAGAGCCGCCTGCCCGACGCCATTTATGGCGGGCAGCTGTGACGGCAGAGCACTTGCGCCCGGCAGCGACAGAGTCTGTACGGTGCCGGCCGTGTTAAGTCCCGGCAGCAAAGCGGAGGATGCCGCACTCTGCACTGCGGCTTCGGTGGTGCTTAAGGTCGGTGGAGTACCGTTTACCGCCAGAAGATCCGAGCGGATATAGCCTGTATAAAAGCTGCCGTTTTTTATCACGCTCACGGCATACCACATACAGCCGTCATCGCTTCCCTGCTTCACCCCGGTGACCGCCACGCAGTCGCCGTTATCAAGCCTTGAGATCACCTGTGAGGAGGTCGACTCCTTCTCTCTTATGATGACCCGCGAGCCCTTGACCATTCCGGTCACTGCTTTTGACTCACCGGTACCGGCCGCGGGGATATTGGAAACGACCTGGTCAGCGGAGGCCGTACTCTTTGAGGCGGTATTTACCCGGTTACCGGTTTTCTTTACCAGATCCGACCTGATATAGCCCTCTGAGCCTCCAAGCTGTATCCTGTACCATTTTCTCCCGTCAGCCGCTGTTTTCTCATCTGTAATGACGACCGTGTCGTCCTTTGAAACACAAAAAACACAGCTCGAAGATACGGATGCCTCCTTGCGGACAAAACCACTCCTAGCTGTTACAGTCCCTTCTACGGCAGTATAGCCGTATACAGGTACCTGCATCCCCTGCACAAGGAAACACGCAAGCGCAGCTGCCGTCAATACAGCGGCATTACCGGCAGGCCGTGCTTTCCGAGCTGCAGAGAACAATCCTTGCAGTCGTATAAACATTTTATTAACCCCTTATAAAAAAACTATTCCCTCATATCGTATATTACAACTGCAAATAAATTATGTCAACAACTCCCCGTCAGATTTACGTGCAAATCGTTTATTTACACGACCCCCTTTACCTTTACTGCTATATCAGCATATATCGGTGATGGACTTTCCTATATCATGCCTGTAATACTTATTTGAGAAATCGACCCATTCAACAGCCTCATAAGCATTTTTGCGGGCCCTGATAAGATCCTGTCCCAATGCCGTGACACCGAGCACTCTTCCTCCGTTCGTCACGACCTTTCCATCCTTAAGTCTGCTTCCCGAATGAAAGCAGAAGTACCCCTCTCTGTCCTTAAAGGCCTCAAGACCTGAGATCTCAAAGCCCTTTTCGTATTTTTCAGGATATCCCTTCGAAGCCAGCATTACACATACCGCTGCCTCCTTTTTGAAGCTCAGGCTGATCTCATCAAGCCTTCCGTCGATACACGCCTCCATGACCTCCACCAGATCATTTTCCATCCTGGGAAGGACTACCTGAGCCTCGGGATCGCCGAATCTGGCATTATATTCAAGGACCTTCGGTCCCTCTGCCGTAAGCATGAGTCCGAAGAAGATTATCCCCTTGTATTCTCTTCCCTCCGCCGCCATCGCGTCGACTGTGGGCTGATATATATGTTTTCTGCAATATTCGTCGATCTCCTCTGTGTAGAAGGGGCTTGGAGAAAAGGTGCCCATTCCTCCGGTGTTCAGTCCCTTATCCCCATCCTTTGCCCTTTTATGATCCTGGGCCGAGGTCATGGGGAGAACGGTTTTGCCGTCAACAAAGGAAAGCACCGAAACCTCACGTCCGGTAAGAAACTCCTCGATCACGATCCTTTTCCCCGCATCCCCGAATTTCTTATTGACCATTATCTCATTTACCGCATCCTCCGCCTGCTCCCTTGTCTCGCATATGAGCACGCCCTTCCCGAGCGCCAGCCCGTCTGCCTTTATGACCAGAGGGAGCCTGCTTTCCCTGATAAAGGACAGCGCCCTTTCCGGATCGTCAAAGCTTTCATATCCCGCGGAAGGAATGTGATACTTTTTCATGAGCTCCTTTGAGAAAACCTTGCTTCCTTCAAGGATCGCCGCATTTTTCCGGGGGCCGAAGACCCTTAAGCCCCTTTCCTCAAGCACATCCGTGATGCCGCAGGCCAGCGGATCATCCGGTCCGATGACCACCAAATCCACCTGCTTTTTAAGGGCAAGCTCCGCCATCCCTTCAAAATCAGTCACCGGAATATCTATACATTCCGCAAGCTCCGCTATACCCGCGTTCCCCGGGGCGCAGTATATCTTATCTGCCAGTCTGCTCTTACTGAGCTTCCAGACTATGGCATGCTCTCTTCCTCCTGATCCTACAACAAGTATCTTCATGATCACTCCTCCATATACGCTCTGTTATCTTCAAGGATTATCCTGTTATGAGCGAAAGCATTTATCACAGCCGGCAGGATCTCCCATTCGGCCTCTTCCATCACTCTCCTCTGCAGGCTCTCCGGTGTATCCTCCTTAAGTACCTTAACTGCCTTCTGCATTATGATGGGGCCGGTATCGGTGCCGCTGTCGACAAAATGAACGGTAGCGCCTGTTATTTTAACCCCCCTGTCCAGTACCTTTTCATGGACCTTTAATCCATAACATCCGTTTCCACAGAATGAAGGAATAAGGCTTGGGTGTATATTTATTATCCTGCCCTCATATTTTTTTACAAAGCCGCCTGACAGCACGATCATGAAGCCCGCCAGCACTATAAGCTCCGCTCCCGCCTCGTCAAGGGCCCCGGCAAGCGCTTCCTCATAGCTGCTTTTATCCGTAAAACGGCCCGGTACGACCGAGAGGCACCTGATGCCGTTCTCCTCAGCCCGCTTCAGGGCATAGGCATCCTCCCTGCTTGCTATCACGACCGCTATTTCCGTATCGGTAATGTCTCCTGAGCCGATCCTGTCTATTATGGCCTGAAGATTTGTCCCGCCTCCGGAAACCAGCACTCCCAGCCTCAGCATATGCTCACGCCCCTCTCGCCTTCATCGATATAGCCGGCCTTTACGGGTGTCTCTCCCGCGCCCTTCAAAGCCTCGATGGTCCTCTCCTCATCCTCCGCGGCCACAACGAGCATCATGCCAAGTCCCATATTGAAGGTATTGTACATTATTTTCTCATCTATTTTACCGGTCTCCTGAAGAAGCTTAAATATCGCGGGCACCTCATAGGAGGCTCTCCTTATGACCGCGCGCCTCCCCTCAGGCAGCATCCTCGGGATATTTTCATAGAAGCCTCCTCCCGTTATATGACTGCAGCCCCTGATCCTTATGCCGGCCTTCCTTACCGCCGAAAGTGCCTTTACATATATCCTTGTGGGCTTAAGAAGAGCCTCGCCGAGGCTTTCTCCCAGGCTGTCCTCATACGTCCCGAGCCTTTCCCTGTCCATGGGAAACACCTTTCTTACGAGGGAAAAGCCGTTTGAATGCACCCCGGAGGAGGTCAGGCCTATCACCGAATCTCCTGCCGCGATATCCCTTCCGGTTATCAGCTCCTCCTCATCGACTATGCCTGTCGCAAAGCCCGCAAGATCATATTCATCCTCAGGATAAAACCCGGGCATTTCCGCAGTTTCCCCTCCGATAAGAGCAGCTCCCGCCTGCATACAGCCCTCGGCCACGCCCTTTACGATATCGGCTATCCTTTCAGGCCTGTTTTTACCGCAGGCTATGTAATCCAGAAAGAAAAGGGGCTCTCCGCCGGCACAGGCAATATCGTTTACACACATCGCAACGCAGTCGATCCCCACTGTGTCATGCCTGTCCATTATAAAGGCAAGCTTGAGCTTTGTTCCCACGCCGTCGGTTCCAGATACCAGAACCGGTTTTTTCATGCTCCTGTAGCCTTCAAGAGAAAAGGCGCCCGAAAATCCTCCCAGGCCCCCGAGCACCTCCGGACGCATAGTAAGGTCAACATGCTTTTTCATAAGCTCAACGGCCTTATAGCCGGCCTCGATATCTACTCCCGCACTTTTATAATCCATAATAATATCTCCTGTTATTTATTTTGCCGATCATGCCTCGTAATCTCTGTATCCCTTTTCCCTCAGCTTTTTGTCCTTCTTCATTACTCCCTCCCTAAGCTCCCTTTTGTAGGCCTTTACCTTTTCAAGGAGCTCATCGTCACTGACAGCCAGCATCTCAACGGCCAGCAGTCCCGCGTTGACCGCTCCGTCTATCGCAACGGTTGCAACAGGGATGCCCGAAGGCATCTGAACTATTGAATAAAGGGAATCCCGTCCCCCCAGTGCCTTTGTATACATGGGGATGCCTATTACCGGCAGCGGAAAGACCGCCGCAAACATTCCGGGCAGGTGCGCCGCCATGCCTGCGCCGGCGATAATGATCCTGTAGCCGTTTTTCTCGGCGTTTACCGCACACTCATAAAAAACATCCGGTTCCCTGTGAGCAGAGATGATGGTCATATCATATTCCACCCCGAATTTTTCCATTATGTCCGCGGCCTTCGACATCACAGGCAGATCGGAATCGCTTCCCATAACGATAAGTACCTTTGCCATTTTTTTCTCCTTCTTATTAAATATATATTGTTATTACAGTGGACCGTGATCGTCACAGCCTCCCGCAGCCAATCGTGTTTAACGGGATAAAAGCGCCTCGTTAAGAGCCTCTGTGCCCTCCAGTACAAACAGGCCGTTCTCAATGATGGGAATCCTTTCTCCGTCAGGCCGGACCGCATATATTCCCTTAAGCTCATCGTACGGTATCGTAATATCGGTATGACAGAAGAAATATGCCTTGTCCGGATCGGTTTTTCTTCTGTCCGATATTTCGTTTGACCTGGCCACTATCTCCTTTCCGTCAGGATTGTATACCGCCACATCCTCCTCTCTGGCATAGCAGGTATCCCCAAAGGCGAAATGCGGCCCCGTCTTTTCCCCGATGAGGATCGGCAGCCTTTCACCTATTCCATGATCCCTCGCCATCCTGTATGCAAGGGTATTGGTACCTATGGCAAACTCCCCCATCGGCAGGGACTCATGGTGAAACAGGAGGTTTTCCTTGATAAACCTCGAATTATCGGGAGCGTCCGAAAAGTTCTCACAGCTGTATTCCCTGATCATGCCGTCACTTATATTCAGCTTAAGCTCCTTATATTTCAGTCCGTTCAGGAAGACCTCCTTTACATGAAGCAGCCCGCAGGTATCCTTAAGCACCGGAGTGGTAAAGACCTCGCCCACCGGAATATTCACATCCGCCACGCAGTTTTCAAAAATGGTCTCCTTAGAGGGCTCCCCGAGCTTTACAAGGCTGATCGTCAGATCCGTCTCGTTTCCGCTGCAGCCGAGCACCTGTACTCTTTCCGCCGTATCAAGCACATCGATCAGTCTTTGCTGGATCGTTTCGTAGAGCTTGTAATCAAGAGTATTGAGCCTTACGGTCTCTTTGAAGATCTCCTCATAATCCGGCCCTATCTCGCATACGGGATAGGATATGATGGTAAAGCTCCTTTCCTCTCCTATGATATATTCATTGGCAAGCCTCCCCGCCTGATCGGTGTAGGAAACAAGGAGCTTCTGACCGGCCGCGGTAAACCTTATGGCTCCCTCTGAGGCCTCGGGCGTAAAGGGGGCCTCGCCGAAGGTCTCCATCACCGCGGGACCCGCGTGCCCGTTTGCGAGAGCCTTATTATCCTCATAGGCATTCCTTAGAATATCCAGCCGCCTCTTAACGTACTCCCTGTCAAAGAAAAGGGCCTTGTCCTCTCTGTGGTCATATTCATACTGACGGCTGGCGCAGGCGCCTGAATAACCGATCCCGTCCCTTAAGTGCACCCCCATATCCCCGGCAAGGGTAGGCGATCTGTAAATTACCGTCTTAAGACCCATCTCCTCAAACTGTCTCACGGCCTCCCTGACGATCCTTTCAAAGCCCAGCCTGTATCGTATATTTACCGATGTTTTTCTCTCGATGGGCTTTCCGGCTTTTATAAAGCCGGTCCGGTAGGCCTCACACCAGGTCCGGGCCATAGACCTTATCTCCTCCTCCGAAAGGGTATTAAGGAGCTGTGCCGATCTTATCTCATTTTCCGAAATATATTCTCCGAACCTGTAAAGATATGACAGATCGGAAAGATCCGAGTCCATGATGAGCCTCAGTGCAAAGTCCCTTTCGGGATCCAGCCTGTCAAGCACACCCTCTCTTACGAAAAAATCCAGATTATCCCTTTCAAACCAGTATATGGCGCTGTATACCTCATGCTCTGTCTTTTCATCCACATCCCCCGACCTGACGAGGATGCCGTATATCTCGATAAAAAGCTCAAAATACAGCACCAGATAGGAAACATTGCCCTCATAGGCATAGGGGATTAGCCCCCGCAGCTGCGAATACAGGTAGCAGAGCTCCTGCCAGAGCTTATAATCACATCCGTTATTTTTGGCTGTATTCCTGACAAAATCAGGATTAGCATAGCTTTCCCGGTAATTATCTCCTGTAACATCCTCAAAAAGCTCTGTATTGAGCGCCCTCTGCATCTCAATGTCTGGTTTACATAACTTCCCGGCCTTCTTAAGCTCATATACTGAGGCTAACCTGAGTGCAAACCGGGAAGCCTTTCTGAAATATGATAAATAGGGCTCCTTCAATAAGCCCTCTTCCGTTATTTCACTTATCCGACCTGTGGATAACCCGTACCTTTCAAAATCCATGTCCTGTCTGCATCCCCCACGCTGCAATGAGAATCCATAAAATAATATCTGCTGTATTGATCACAAGAGCAAGCCTTGGGACCCATAGGTAAATGTCCCGCTCCTTAAAGGAAATGAAGCAGGCGATAACGCCAGTTATGTTGGCTGCCACCCCGAAAAAGCCCACTCCACCGTAGCTTGCAGCCGGGTCCTTCCCCCCAAAGCCGGATATAAGAATGGCCGTGATCATACCGGCAAGTGAGCTTAAGGCAAGTACGACCGAGAGGTTTCCGATAAAGGAATAATGCCGTGACGTGAACATAAAGCTCTTCTTCTTCCTTATCTTTTTAGGTCTGGGCATTATTCGGCTCCGTACTCTTCATAATATCTGTCTATTGCCGACTTTATTTCGTCGTCTATGACTATACGTCCGTTTATCTCCTTATTGTAAAGGCATTCCGTGACCTCCTTCATGGTGACTATGGCACCGGTCCTGATCCCGTAAAGCCTGCCGATTTCGGATAAGGCGCTATCACTTCCCTTTCCTCTTTCCTGCCTGTCAAGCGACACCATAAGTCCTGAAACCTTTACGTCAGCCTGTGACTTTAATATCGGCCAGGTTTCCTCTATGGACTTGCCAGATGTGGTAACATCCTCTATGATTATCACCCTGTCACCGTCTGTGAGCGGGGAGCCCAGAAGGATGCCCTTATCACCGTGATCCTTTATCTCCTTCCGGTTTGAGCAGTACCTGACCTCCTTCCCGTAAAGCTTATAATACGCAATGGAGGCCGCCACAACAAGAGGGATCCCTTTGTAGGCCGGCCCGAAAAACACGTCAAAGTCATCACCGTAGTTCTCATGAACGGCTTTCGCATAATATTCCCCAAGCTCAGCCAGCATGCTTCCCGTTGTATAGGCGCCCGCATTCATGAAAAAGGGAGACTGTCTTCCGCTTTTTAAGGTAAAGCTCCCGAACTTAAGAACATCGCATCCTACCATAAATTCTATGAATTTCTTCTTATATGCTTCCATTTATGTCCTCCTTCATATCAAGCACAGCCGCCCTGGCTGCGTCAGCAAAGCCTCTCTCACCGAAATGGGAATATTTTTCCGCAGTATAAGCCGCGATTATCCCTCTTGAGGAATTAACTATGGCTCCCAGTCCGTCACTATTGAAGAAGGCCTTAAGATCAGAGCCCTTCCCGCCCTGTGCCCCGTATCCCGGGACCAGAATATACGATGAGGGCAGCAGCCTTCTGATATGCTCTCCCTCCTCAGGATAGGTGGCGCCGACCACAGCTCCCACTTCCGAATAACCGTATTGACCGATCAGGTCATTTCCCCAGTCCCTTACCTTTTCCGCCACCAGCTCATACAGTTTTCTGTCACCGGTACCGGTCAATATCCTGTCCTGAAATTCGCCGCTGCTCTTATTGGAGGTCTTTACAAGCACAAATATGCCCTTCCCCTCCTCCCTGCATACCCTGATGAAGGGCTCTACCCCGTCAGAGCCAAGGTAGGGATTGACCGTGGCAAAATCCTCTCCGAAGGGTTCGAAGGTCTTCTGACCGACCGTTACCCTTCCGAGGTGCGCCGCCGCATAGCAGCCGGAGGTCGACCCTATGTCGCCCCTCTTGATATCTCCTATAACGATAAGCCCCTTCTGCCTGCAGTAGTCTGTTGTTTTTTTGAAGGCAGCAAGGCCCGGGATTCCGAACTGCTCATACATCGCTATCTGGGGCTTGACTGCGGGTACAAGATCGCAGATCGCATCGGTCAACGCCTTATTGAACTGCCATACCGCCTCGGCTGCCCCCTCAAGCGTCTCTCCGTACTCCGAAAATGCCGCCTCCTTTATAAACCCCGGAATAAAACCCAGCTGGGGATCAAGTCCCACGACTATAGGCGCATCCTTCTTTTTTATTGACTCGATCAGTCTATCTATCATCATTATCCTTTCTCCGTTCTTAAAAACCGGTAAATATAAATTTATCGCGAAAAGAAGGAAATGCATCCGCATTTCCTTCTTTTCGCCTATGCAAGTACCATATGGCTTTGCTCCGCGTATTTCTTAATGTTGGAGGCGTTTGAGTATTTCGTATAATTATCCCCGTCCACCACCACTAACGTAGGCGCCTGAAGCACTCCGTATTTTCTCGTAAGCTCTGCGTTCTCCTCGGCATCTATCATTATGACCTTGTCATTTTTCAGATACTCCCTGGCAAGCCTGCAGTTCGGACAGCTCTTCGTAGTGAAAAGATATTTTATCTTCCCCACCGGTTTGAAGTTTATCTCATCATCCGCACCGAAGCCCGACATAGTGACCATAGTCGCTGAAGGGCGCTTCATGTACGAACCCTCAACATCATAAACCACCCTGTTCTTATATTCCTGAGCCTTCCCGTCATTCCAGTTCTGAACCGGTCTGTAATATCCGGTTATGCGGCTGTATACCTCGGTCTGTGATCCGCAATGCGGACAGATCTTCTGCTCTCCCGAAAGGTAACCATGCTCCCGGCATACCGAATATGTGGGAGAAAGAGTATAATAAGGAAGCTTATAATTCTCAGATATCTTTCTGACAAGCCTTGCCGCGGCCCTCCAGTCCGGAAGCTTCTCACCGAGGAAGGCATGGAAAACGGTCCCGGAGGTGTACAGCGTCTGAAGCTCGTCCTGAATATCCA
>DFEA01000077.1 GCA_002368575.1 Lachnospiraceae bacterium UBA3814
ACCATCCCGGCTATGTATTTTTCCACATCTGATTCACCCTTCCACCAGTCAAAGCTGACGTCCAGGTTCTCATAATTCTTCTTAAGGTCCTCTACGGAAACCTTCATTATATGCTTCCAGAGGGCGGTATAGCCTCTTCTTCCGTTCTGAAGCTCAAAGGTGGCCCTTAAGGCCTCCTCCCTGTAGGTATCATCCTCCTTTGAACGGGCCGAGGCGGCAGGGTAGATCTCTTCAAGCTCGGATATCGTAAAAGGCGGCTCCTCAGGATATTCCCCGTTAAAGCTCTCATCAAAATACACAAGCTCCGGCTGTCTCCTGGAAAGCTCGGTAATGATGAGCCCCATCTGAAGCCCCCAGTCTCCCATGTGGATATCGCCGACGACCTCATTGCCCATGTACCTGCATATCCTTTTTATGCTCTCGCCTATTATGGCAGACCTCAGATGCCCCACATGCAGCGGCTTTGCCACATTCGGCCCTCCGAAATCCACTATTATCCTCCCGGGTCTTTTGACTTCCTCGAGACCGAATTTTATTTCCGTGGCCATCCTGTCCACATATTCACTCAGGAAGCATTCTCCCAGCTTAAAATTCAAAAAGCCCGGGTTGACTACCGATGCTTCCCCGATCACGGGATTTTCGCCCTCCGCGGACAAGGCCTTTAATACCTCCCCCGCTATCAGCGCGGGCGCCTTTTTATACTGCTTAGCCGCTGCCATTGCCCCGTTGCACTGGTATTCACAGAGATCCGGCCTGTCCGAGCGGGTCACTCTTCCGTATTTTCTGTCATAGCCCGCTTTCTCAAAGGCCTTCTCCACCTCTTCTGAAATAAGCTCCGTTATCTTCTTCATTTAAGTTGATTCTCCTGTCTTCTGGAAAAAACACAGCCGCAATAATCCTGCCTGTAAAGACCGTACCTTGCGGACAGCTCTGTCGATATCTTAAACCCGTCCCTTTTCTTAAAATCAGAGGGAAGGTGCTTCACCCCGATCTCCTCCGAAAGCCTTTCTCCAATCTCATTTATCCATACGGCATTTTTAAGCGGTGAGATCGAAAGCGTCGTCGTAAAATATTCAAGCCCCTTCTCCCTTGCAGTAAGAGCCGCCTTCCTTAACCTCAGCTCATAGCAGATATAACACCGCTTCCCGCCCTCCGGGACATCCTCAAGCCCCTTTACAAGACTGAAAAAAAGCCCGGGCTCATATTCTCCTTCAATATATTTAATGGAAAGCTCCTCCGGAAGGGATGCCCCGCCGTATTCCCGCGCTCTCTCCGAATTGTATATCCCGATAAGCCTTTGAAGCTCCAGGCTCCTTTTATCATATTCCTCCCTGTCCGTAATGTTCGGATTATAGTACATATCGGTTATGTCAAAATATCCGGAAAGGTATCTGAGACAATAGCTGCTGCAGGGTGCGCAGCAGCTGTGAAGCAGAAGCGTCGGTCTCCTTCCGTTTAAGCCGTTTATTAAAGCCTCAAGCTCCTTCTGATAATTTCTGCGGATCACCTGAAATATTCCACTCCCGATTCAAAGATCTTCATATCCTGTTCACCGTAAATATTAACGGCCACCGACTCACCGACCCTCTCGGGATGTCCCATCCTTCCGAATACCCTTCCGTCCGGGCTTGTGATCCCCTCTATTGCCTCAAAGGAACCGTTGACGTTCCATTCACTGTCCATGGTTATCCTTCCCCGGTTATCCGCATATCTTGTGGCGACCTGCCCGTTCTCAAAGAGCCTCCTTATCCATTCCTCACCGGCAACGAACCTTCCCTCTCCATGGGAGGCGGGGATAACATAGGTCTCTCCGGGCCTTGTATTCATAAGCCATGGGGATTTATCCGAAACCACCTTCGTATAGATCATCTTCGAAACATGCCTGTTTATCGTATTAAAGGTGAGTGTGGGGGAATCCTCCTCCTGTCCTCTTATCTCACCGTAGGGAACAAGCCCAAGCTTTATGAGCGCCTGAAAGCCGTTGCAGACCCCGAGTACGAGCCCGTCCCTTTCATTGAGAAGCTTCATCACGGCATCCTTAAGTATCTCGTTTCTGAAGGCTGTTGCAAAAAACTTTGCAGAACCGTCAGGCTCGTCTCCCGCGGAGAACCCTCCGGGGAACATGATGATCTGTGCCTTCTCAATAGCGTTTTTATAACGGACTACAGACTCTCTTATATCCTCTGCCGACTGATTCCGAAATACGCTCGTCACCACCTCTGCCCCGGCTTTTTCGAAGGCCCGCGCCGAATCGTATTCGCAGTTGGTACCGGGAAATACCGGAATGAATACCGTCGGCCTTGCAATTTTGTTTCTGCAGAAATATACCCTGCCCTTTTCATATGACCTGTCCGGAAGGCTTTCGTCTGAGGAGACCTGTCCGGCCGGTTCCGTCCTTGAGGGGAATATCCCTTCAAGAGGCTTTTTCCACTCATTGATCGCTTCGGTAACGGGAATACTCATATCCCTGTATTCAATGACCGGATCGGTCAATACCACACCTATGACCGTATAGGTTATCGAAAGCTTTGAAACGTCCTCAGGCCTTACCTCGGCTATTATTGACCCAAAGGACGGTGCAAACAGGTCGTTCACATCAACGTTATGCTCTATCCTTACACCAAGTCCGTTACCGAAGGCCATTTTACTTACGGCCGCGGCGATCCCGCCCGCATCGGGAACATAGGACGAAGCTATCAGACCGCGCTTTGCGTCATTATGGAATTTACCATACTGTGCTGCCAGCTCTTCATAATAAGGAAGCTCCTCCTCATCCCTCAGACACTTAAGGATCACAAGCTTATTTCCGGCCTCCTTAAGCTCGGGAGTGATAATGCTCTTCTCACTTTCAACGCCTACCGCAAAGGACACGAGCGTAGGCGGTACGCTTATATCATTAAAGGTCCCGGACATGGAGTCCTTTCCTCCGATCGAAGCGATCCCGAAGCGAAGCTGTGCCTCAAAGGCTCCCGAAAGAGCCAGGAAGGGCTCGCTCCAGCCTGAGGGGTCGGACGTCATCCTCTTAAAATATTCCTGGAAGGTAAGATGCATCCTTTCCATACTGCCGCCTGCCGCCACGAGCTTCGCTATTGACTGTATCACCGCGTACACGGCCCCGTGGTAGGGGCTCCACTGTGAAAGGTAAGGATCAAAGCCATAGCTCATTATGGTCATCGCATCATTACTGCTTCCGTAATCAGGGAGCTTTGCGGCCATTATCTGAGTCTCCGTAAGCTGGCTTTTCCCGCCGTAAGGCATAAGAACACTGGCTGCCCCTATGGATGAGTCAAACATCTCCACCAGTCCCTTCTGTGAGCACTGGTTCAGGTCGCCTAAAACAGAAAGCCATGCCTCCTTAACATCCCCTCTTTCGAGGCAGTCCTTCACTCCCGGTGTTCTGAATTGACCGAAGTAGTCATTTGCCCTGTCGGGAAGCTCTACTCTTACGTCAGCCTCCTGATGCGCCCCGTTTGTATCCAGGAACTCACGTTTGAGGCTGACTATGGTCCTGCCTCTCCATGAAAGCACCAGTCTCGGCTCCTCTGTCACCACCGCCACCTTCGTTGCCTCAAGGTTCTCAAGCGCGGCATAGCTCATAAACTCCTCTTCGTTTTCAGGAGCGATCACTACCGCCATTCTCTCCTGTGATTCCGAGATCGCAAGCTCGGTGCCGTCAAGGCCCGCATACTTTTTGGGGACCTTATCAAGCTCCACCCTAAGTCCGTCGGAAAGCTCTCCTATGGCAACGCTGACGCCGCCGGCTCCGAAGTCGTTGCATTTTTTTATGAGCCTTGAAACCTCGGGCCGCCTGAACAGCCTTTGAAGCTTTCTTTCCGTAGGCGCGTTTCCCTTCTGGACCTCAGCGCCGCAGGTCTCAAGCGAGGTTTCGGTATGTATCTTTGAAGAGCCTGTGGCTCCCCCAAGACCGTCTCTTCCGGTGCGCCCTCCAAGCAGTATTATGATATCTCCCGGCACCGGAGTCAGTCTCATCACATTCTTTCTGGGTACGGCACCTATGACGGCGCCTATCTCCATTCTTTTTGCCACATAGCCCGGATGATATATCTCCTTCACATATCCGGTGGCCAGTCCTATCTGGTTCCCGTAGGAGGAATAGCCCCTCGCCGCTCCTCTTACAAGCTTCTTCTGGGGAAGCTTTCCCTCAAGAGTCTCCGAAAGAGGCCTCGTAGGATCCCCGGCCCCGGTGATCCGCATCGCCTGATATACATAGGCTCTGCCGGAAAGAGGATCCCTTATGGCTCCTCCCAGACAGGTGGCCGCCCCTCCGAAGGGCTCTATCTCCGTAGGATGATTATGAGTCTCGTTCTTGAAGCTTATGAGCCACTCCTCGGTAAGCCCTTCCCCTGTCTTTACGGGTACGATGACGGAGCAGGCATTTATCTCCTCCGATTCCTCCATATCAGTAAGCTTCCCGTCCGCCTTAAGCTTCTTCATGGCAATGAGGGCCAGGTCCATCAAACAGACAGGTCTTTTGCTCTTAAGCTCCTCCCTGGTCTGCAGATATTTTTCATAGGTCGAACGCAGGGTGCCGCTGTAATCCCCCTTTGGTATCTCAATGCTCTTAAGCTCCGTGGAAAAGGTAGTGTGCCTGCAGTGGTCCGACCAGTAGGTATCAAGGACCTTTATCTCAGTAACAGTAGGATCTCTTTTTTCATCCTCCTTAAAATAGGCCCGGATATGCTTAAGGTCGTTAAAGGTCATGGCAAGGGAGAGTGAGTCGTACAGCTTAAAAAGCTCATCATCATCCATATCCTTAAAGCCCTCAAACACCGCGATATCAGAAGGCTCCTCATATTCCTCGATAAGGGTATCGGGCTTTTTAAGACCGGTCTCCCTGGAGTCCACCGGATTTATACAGTAGCTCTTTACCCTTGAAAGCTCCTCCTCAGACAGCCTTCCCGACAGACAGTAGGTGACAGCCGTTCTTATGACAGGCACCTCCTCTTCATTAAGGAAGCGTACACACTGTACCGCCGAATCAGCTCTCTGATCAAACTGTC
>DFEA01000003.1:0-2704 GCA_002368575.1 Lachnospiraceae bacterium UBA3814
ATCCAGCCCATGTTCCACTTAAAGGTAAAGCCTAAGCCGTCATTTTCCGGAGTATCCGTTACCTTTGGCCATGCCGTGGATTCCTCGGCTATAATCATCGTACCCGGAAAGCTTTTTTTAATGATCGAGTTCAGGTGCCTGAAGAATTCTATCGCCTCGAGGTTTTCATTCTTCCCGTATTTGTTGGGTATCCACTGGCCATCCTTTTTTCCGTAATCCAGATAGAGCATTGAAGCGACCGCATCTACCCTCAGTCCATCTACATGAAATTCCTTTAACCAGAAAATAGCGCTTGCTATAAGGAAATTACTGACCTCATTTTTTCCGTAGTCAAAGATCTTGGTGCCCCAGTCGGGATGCTCTCCTTTTCTCGGATCAGCGTATTCGAACAGACAGCTGCCGTCAAAATTGGCCAGCCCGTGGGCGTCTCTCGGAAAATGGGCCGGTACCCAGTCAAGTATCACTCCGATATGATTCTTATGGAACTTGTTCATCATATAACAGAAGTCCTCAGGAGTTCCGTATCTTGAGGTGGGAGCGTAATATCCCGTTACCTGATAGCCCCATGAGCCGTCAAAGGGATGCTCGGCTATTCCTATGAGCTCAATATGGGTATAATGCATATCGAGCAGGTATTCCGTTACTCTGTCCGCAAACTCCCTGTAGGTGTAGAACCCCTCGTCTTCCCTTCCGGGATGCCTCATCCACGAGCCGATGTGACATTCATATATGGCTACGGGCTCCTTTGTGATGTCGGTCTCACTCCGTTTCTTCATCCAGGCGGCATCGCTCCACTTAAGCTCAGAAATATCAGTGGTAACGGAAGCATTTCCCGGACGGAGCTCGGAATAATTCGCGAATGGATCAGCCTTATAGTGCTTTTCCCCGTTCCGATCGATGATCAGATATTTATACATTACCCCGGCGTTCAGGCCCTCGATGAAGCAGTCATATATTCCCAGAGGCTCCTGCCTGTTCATTCTGTACTGCTCCTCATTCCAGCCGTTAAAATCTCCTATCAGAAATACGCTTTCCGCATTGGGCGCCCATACCGCAAAGTAATAGCCCTTTTTACCGCCTGACGTAACAGGATGTGAACCAAGCTTTTTATAAATATCGTAATGTGTTCCCTTTCCGAACAGGAACATGTCATATTCCGTGATAAAGGGAGTATCGGAGGTCATTTTGCTCT
This sequence comes from Lachnospiraceae bacterium UBA3814, assembly GCA_002368575.1. GTDB lineage: Bacteria > Bacillota > Clostridia > Lachnospirales > Lachnospiraceae > UBA2868. The sequence goes on from DFEA01000003.1 coordinate 1,193, forward strand.
CAGCAAGCTCCATATTCTCAGACCTTTTCTTTACCTTTTCGGTCTTTTTCTCGCCTTTCCTGACACTTCTGCTTATGGCGGCTTTCTTTTCTGCTTCCTTTTTTTCAGATGTCATGATCTACCCCCGTTTTTGCTTTTCTTCTTTTTTTCTTCTGCTGCTTTTTGGCCAGCTTCTCCTGTTTTTTCCCGTCAAGCAGGAAATCCTTCTCCCTTATTATTATAAAATCATCATCGTCATATCTCTTTGATACCAGAACGTCCATCAGATGTGACAGAGTCATCCTGTCCACATGTGCAATGGCATTATCTATCAGCTCCTTGATGTCCTCCACTGTCACGCTGTGATCAATGGTCTGAAGCTCGCCTATCCTTGTATACAGTGCCAGTATCCCCATCTCATCTATGCTGTGCTCCTGCTCTCTGGCATAGCCCTTTGCATAGGCCACGAGATCATCACTGCTGAAACGTGCAATATCCATCCTTGCGTTAAATACCTGGTCAAACATTGCTCTGTTGGTCTCAAGCAGCGGCATTACCGAATCCCGGTCCCCTTCAAGAAGGATAAGGACAGGCTCCTCCTCCCTCACAAGACATTGCGCGATTATGGTAAGCGCGGCGGCGGAGAGTCCTCCGGCCTCCTCTATTATCAGCGCCCCGTTATAGAGCTTGCTTAGGGTGACCGGGATGTTTTTCCTGTTCAGGGCTTCTCCGGATATCTTGGCTACCTTTCCGGTAAAGCTGGAATCTACTGCCTGCATGGCTTTTATTATATCTATGGCAAGAGCCTTCCTGCAGCTTACCTCCTCCCCGGTGACCACTACGTTTCCGGTCCCCGCCTGCATGCTCATATTGTCCAGGACATCGACCAATTGGGCCTTTACCGACTCGATACCGTCATATCTTCCGAACAGCTTATATTCTCTCTCATCAAAGTTGCGTCGGCTCTTTCTTTCCTCCTCAAGCACCATATAGCTTGGATGCTTCATCCGGCCATGCTCGTCGTAATTAGAGCTGTGCTCCTGGATGCTTTCCGGATGCATGGCCTGCTCTGCCATGGCATTATAGCTGGCGATCTCCTCAAGAGGAAGGTTGCTTGTCTTTATTATATCATCGACCTCGTCCGGCTGTTCGATATCCTCTATTTCCTCGACCTCTCCGTAGTCATCAAGCTCATATCGGAACAGGGAACCTTCAGCCTCCTCTTCCTCCGCCGTCTCTTCCTCGGGCTCAGCTTCGGCGGCTTCTTCCTCCGTCATGCCTTCCTCAGCTTCAGCTTCAGTTTCGGCATTCTCTTCCTCTGTCCCAGCTTCCTCAGGTCCGGCTTCGGCGGCCTCTTCCTCTGTCTCGGCTTCCTCGGGTTCGGCTTCGGCAGTCTCTTCCTCTGTCTCGGCTTCCTCGGGTTCGGCTTCGGCAGTCTCTTCCTCTGTCGTAGCTTTCTCAGGTTCAGCTTCGGCAGTCTCTTCCTCTGTCGTAGCTTTCTCAGGTTCAGCTTCGGCGGTCTCTTCCTCTGTC
>DFEA01000003.1:2759-11845 GCA_002368575.1 Lachnospiraceae bacterium UBA3814
TTCCTCTGTCACGCCCTTCTCAGGTTCAGCTTCGGAGAGCTCTTCCTCTGTCCTGTCCTCCTCAGACACCGTTTCAGAAGCCCCTTCATCTGACTGAAGAGTTTCTGACAGAGTCTCTCCGACTTCAATGCCGGCTTCACGCCTTAACCTCTCATTTCTCTTCCTGATGATCTCTTCTATATTGATCTGTCCGGTTATCTGCCTTTCGATCATATCCGGGTCAGGCAGGCTCATCCTGATCTGCCCGTTGTATTCCTGCCCCAGAATAGATTCATATCTCTTATGTTCGGCTTTAGTCTCCGGCTCTGAGGGCTCATTTTTATCACCCTCCCCGCCGGCTGTCTCCTCAGGCTCCCCGGAGGCTGCGGACATCTGTTCAGTTACCTGCTCAGGGTTTTCCTCCGGCTTTTCTTCAGGCTTTTCCTCGGGCTCACTCTCCGGCTTTCCTTCAGATTCTTCTTCCGGCTCTTCCTCAGACTTTTCTTCAGGTTTTTCTTCCGTACTTACCTTCGGCTCTTCTTCAGGCTTTTCTTCGGGCTCTCCTTCAGGCTCCTGCTCCTCAGGTTGCTCTCCGGCATATTGGCCTGAAGCATACGGATCGCTCTCTTCCGGCTCCCCTTCGGGCTTCTTAAACTCCTCCATCAGCTGTTGTACATAACTGCTGTTTTGATCAAATACGAATTCCTGAGTCTTTTCAGGGAGCACCGGCTCTACCTTCTCCACTGTAAGACCGGGCTGTTGTGTAAGGGTTTCCGGATAATTCACGGGACCGGCTTCATAAATATCGGGCTGCGGCTCTCCCAGATACTCCTCCATGCTCTGTCTGAGTTCATTCTGCAGCTTTTCGGTATTATACCCGGGCGCGCTTATTTCCTGACTGATGATATTGTACGTTCCCTGTTGCCCGTTATAAGGATTATTATAATTATACCGCTGCTCCGTTTCCTCAGGAATGTACTTCTCCCCGTCAGGCTGCCCGGAATCGGGGACATACTGCTGCGGTACCGAGGCCGCGTACTGTGCCTGCTGGTCGATAAAGGCCTGATGCTGCGCTTTCAGCTCCATCGCCTTCTGTACATATTTCCCTTCCCCGAACCACAGGATCAGCTCATCACACTCATCCACGCATTTGGATTCCTGACCGGTTTTATGGTAGAGCTTTGCAAGCTCAAAAGCCCATTTTTCCTTGTAATCCCTCCGTTTATACTCCTCAAGTACCTTGATGCGCTCCTCTAAGGACACCTCCTGGGCTTCGTAAATTTTATAAAGCAAAATATAGCTTCCGGTATCTCCGGGAGCTACACGCACAAATTCCTTATAGTATTCTACAGCGGAAACTACATCGTTCATCTTTATGGAAAGCTCACAAAGGCTGTAGATGATCATCCTTCCGCTCGGATGCCTGTCATAGGCCAGCAGCAGTATATCCCTGCTGTCCTCATAGCGTCTGTTGTATTTATATATCTCGCTTACAGTGCAGAGCATGGATACGCTCTTGACCCTGTGCCAGTCAATAGTGTCAGCTATTTCCATTGCCTCCACATATTTCTGTTGAGCGATATAATTTTTAATCTGGTCAGCACAAACCTGATATTCGTACTTATCCACTTATTTATTCTCCCCGTCTCTGTGCAAAAAAACATACTTCTGCCATTCAGATCATTTTTCTCAAGCCTTTTCACGTCTCAAATGCTCCGAAATGATCCCTGATCATGAACACAGTGCATATATACTGTTCATTTTTATGAAGGCATACCATATCTAGTATGTTAGTTTAGCATAATGATACAAGAATGTCAAAAAAAGCGCACAGAAGCTGACTATTATTCGTCTGTATGTGCTATTATACTCGTGAACGCAATTGAGTGCCGTTTTCAAAGCTCCGTATCGCTTTGTTCACTCGTTATACATTTTATAGGAAACGACAAAGTTCTTTTTACTTTGGCGTTTCCTGCGCCGGGCCAATTCGATATTTGCCAGCAAATATCGAATAAGTTTTGGTCGCCTCCGGCGACATCTTCCTTACAAAATCCGTGCGCACTTATTATCAATGTCATTAACTTAAGCTCACATCGTTGACTACGACTCGGTGAAGGTTCCATTCTGTGTCGGGACGTTAAGACGCGTCTTGACCGGAGAAGAGATCCGTCCCGAATTCTTTAGGCGCGAAGGCTCTTCCTGAGCGTCTTAGGAATTCGTGGACTAGCTCTTCGGAGGGAAGCGTCGTCTCGACACAGAATCGGAAACCTTCGCAGAGTCGTTCACAACATATAGTAGCTTAAGTTAATGACATTGGTTCACTATAGTAACCGGCAGTTATTTACTTTATCGTGTATATGTCAGGGTCGGATGAAAAGATCAGAGCCTGTCAGAGGATGTTTTATGAAAAAAGTCCCTTTTATTGCGGCGGTCCTGCTTATTATCACGGCTGCGGCGATGATATTTTGGACCTGTGACCGCCCGGTCCTTTCCGAAAGGGCCATGGAGCCTGTTACGTCCGGCGCTGAGGACCCTGAAAATAAATACGATTCCTTTAATATCCTTACCTGTATAAGGAAGCTGGGGGACACCTGGTTTCTGGTCGACTGTTATCACGATCAGATCCTTTACAGCTCCTCACCGGATACTCCGCCAAAGGACTGGAAGGTCATGACAAGGCAGATAAAGCACGGCCATACCATTTCCTCGGACGGAGAGCTCTATCTTGCGGATGATACCGAAAATAACCGGATAATGGTATTTAAGAAAGGGGCAGACGGCTTTGAGCTTGCGGGTGAATTTAATGACATGGGGATACTGCCGCATTTCACTGTTTACGATGAAGGCAGTAAAAGGTTCTATGCTTTAAGCTCCATGACCGGGGAGCTTTTTGTTTTCAGGAATTCCTCGGGAACGGCGGTGCTTGAAAGGACCATGAGACTTGAGGAGCTTGACGGCAGTTATGTACGCTCCTTCACCATAATCGGAGATGAGATATATTTTGTATCCGGAAACATGAACATCCTCAGAGCAAGGCTTTCCGATCTGAAGCTTCTTGAAAGATATCCGGTAAACAGAGACATTGCCGGAATGGTTCAGCTTGAAAGGATAGGAGGCTTCTACTATATCACCATATCCACGGATTCGGATTTTGATCAGTCCTATGCCACCATGATAAGAGTAAAAGATCTTACTAAGCTCGAAAGCGGCGCATATGAGGATATTTACGGGTATTTTGAGGGAGGCGGCACTCCTTATTACATAGGGAGCGCCGATGGCCATTTCTACCTTACCGAGCACCGCCTTCCCGGCCGTAATCTCTGGCAGTTTGATATAAAGGACGATCAGATCATAAATGTCCTTGCCCTTAACTGATCCTTCCCTAAGGCGGTCCTCCCGGTCCCCTGCCGGAATCCGGTCTTCCACCTGGTTCGCCCTTTTCACGGCCCTCTCCTGCCGGTTCATTTCCCCCTGAAGCACCCCCCGGGGGCTCTCCCCCGCCCGGTCCGTGGACGGAGCGTCCTTCACCAGGGCCATACGGCTCGACATCAGGCCTGTCACCGCCTGCTTCGTTGCCGGAACCAAAGGATCCATCCGCAGATCCTCCACCTGTTTCATAAGGAATATCTCCTGCAGGAGGCTGTGAGGACTGTTCAGGTACGGAAGGTCCCCCGCCGTTTTCCGTCTGAGGAGCAGACGGAAGCTGTGCCTGTCCCGTATTCCCGTTTTCCGCCGCGGGATTTTTCTGTCCGGTTTCTTCGGAAGCGGAGCCGGCTCCCGGTAATATCGGCGGTGTCCCCTCCTCAGGGACCGTACCGGGATCGCTGCTTTCACCCGGGCCTGTATTCAAGCTGTTATCACCCGGCGCCGTATTTAAGCCGCCGTTATTGCCCGGCATCGTACCTAAGCCGCTGTTATTGCCCGGCGCCGTACCTAAGCTGCTCCTGTTTCCCGCATCCCCGGGAGCAGGTCTGTTTTCCTCCGTACCCTTCTTCTCATCCTCCCGGGCTCCTACCCCGTCTGCTTTCTCAGTCGCCCGTTCTCCATTAACGATAGGCTCCTCAGGCCTGTCCTCCTCATTTAACTCCCTTGCTTCTTCATGATCGAAGCTGCTGTTTAAGTCCTCCGTGTTTTCATCCTCGATCCGCTCATCCCTGCCGTCCCTAAGGGGCTCTGTATCAATATTATTTAAGGATGTATCCGGCAGAGTACCTTCCCCGGAGCTCTTCTCCATCATTATTACCCTTCCGGGACTGATCTCCTTATCTCTGGCCTTTTTCCTCAGCTCGTCGGTCACGATCAGTGATTCACCCTCTATCCTCTTGTTCTCATGCTTCTCTGCCTTTCTTCCGTTCCACGCCTCCATCTTCCTTCCGGCTCTTTCCTTAAGCCTTTCCGTCCTGAAGAAATGACTGTCCACGGTCATGACTACGGGAGTAGATTCCCCTATGTAATTCTCCTCATCCAGGGCGTCAAGCGTGGAATCGATGGCTGCGTCTATCTTCTTTCCGACGACCTCCACAGAGATCATATTCACTATATCTTCACCGTCATTGTTAAACGCGTCAAAGCGAAGGACCCTGTCAAAGTAATTCAGCTCATACCTGAGGGAAGGATTTATGTCAAGAGTCACCGTACTGTATGCATAGGTATTCGCCGTAAAGGTGCCCGCCGCAAGGATCACCAGAGCGACTGATGCGGCAATGGCTCTTACCGCACGGGTGCTCAGGGAAAGAATCCTTCTGCTTCCCTCCGGCTTATACTCTATAGTCTGACCCACGGAGTAATTATCGTCTTTTATATCATTAAAGGTACCGTCCTGCGAAAGGACCGCTGCCCGGCCGTTTCTCAGACTCACGACTACCGCCTTCAAATCAGTCCCTCCCGTTTTTTCCGAATGGTATATACGCGGCAAGCTCCGGATAATCCCCGTCAAGTATAAGTACCGCCGCGATCAGGTATTTCCGGAATTTATCAAGAAATTTAGTACTCTGTCCGCTCCGCTGTCGGAGCTTTGAGGATGGAAGCTGTCCGGTCCTCTTTAAAAGCTCGACTATGGGCGGCGGAAGGAAAAAGGAGGCTATCACCTCGGCACAGCCCTTCCTTGTGCTCCGGGATCTGGGGGAGCATGAGGTAAGGTCAAAAAAGGAAATATTATACCGTTTAAGCTCCTCCTCAAGAGCAAGTATCTCTTCCCTGACGGAGCTTTCCGGGCTCATGCCAACCGCCATTTTATCCTGCATTTCAAGCTTAAGGGAAAGCTCCGGATCATCCTCCTCAACCTCTCCCTCAAAGGCAGAGGGGCTTACGGATATCTCATCCTTTATCCGCTCATTGCCCTTATAATAATTCAAAAGGCGGCTTTTAATGACAATCGAAGCAAACCCCCAAAAATCACCCTTTCCGGAGTCATATCTGTCCAGCGCTTCCGAAGCTGCTATCAGCGCTATGGACCACTCATCGTCGCTTTTTGTGATGTGGTGCCCGGAAAGCTTCGCTGCAAGTCTTAAAATATGTTCGCTGTTCTCGGCAAGGAACAACTCCCTTAAGGAGGCGTCCTTTGCCGCTTTTTCAGCCTTTAAATTCTCTTCTTTATTATCCGCCATATTCGGCTCCTGCACCTGCTGACCGGTGCATAGCTTTCTGTCGGCAGATTTCCCTGCAATGATCCGCGATACGTCCTAAGCTGCTGCCAGGCCGCCGGCTCTTCGGATCACTTACCCGGTCACTGCCGTTTCCGCAGAATTATCATTCTGCTTTGTCTTTTTGTTTTTTGAGCTCTTGCTTTTGGACTTTTTGTTCTTTGCCCGGTCACCGGTCTGAGAATTTTCATCCCCGGTCTTTTCACCCTCTGTGATGCTCTCTCCTTCGGTGCCCCTGCACTGCCCGTCCTTAAGCTTTGGCATATTCGCGCGCTCCTCATCGGAAAGCTGAGGCCTGTTACCCGGTTTTCCTGCAGGTCCGGAAAGCTCTGTTTCCACCCCGGCCTCCTTAAGAGCCGCTGAAAGAGCCTCTTCAGCTTCCTTTACGGCGTTTCTTAAGGTCTTAAGACTCTCCTTGTTCGTGCTTTCGCTGTCAAGAGCCGCCTTTTCGGCATCAAGGGCTGCCTTTAAGGCATCTGAGAGGCTTGTAAGGTCCGCTTTTACGGTTTCATCCTCCAGGGCCGCTATAGCCTCCTCCACGGCTTCGACATTCATCCTCATGCCTCTGCCGCCTCTCATGCCCCGATGATGCTTTCCCATGCCCTCAGGACGCTCTCCGGTCCCCTCGGGCCTCTTTCCCGTCCCCTCAGGCCGTTCACCCTTTCCTTCAGGTCTCTCTCCCGTCTTTTCCCCGGCTTCGGAAGATTTTTCGTTCTGAGACTCAGCCGCCTCATAGCCGCTTTCGGTGCTTTGGGAGGAATCGCCTGAGAGCGGCGAGCCAAAGGCACTTACCGTCATTGCCCCCATGAGGATCGCCGAAACGGCTGCCGCGGATAATTTTTTAATGCTTCCTGTTTTTGTCATGCTGTTTTTCTCCTTTCATTTGTTTTTAATACCTGACTGTTAATACAAAAGGATCAGCTCAAAAACAGGGGTATATGAAAAAAAGATCGCCTTGATCAGTATTCCGAAAGCGTCAGCCTAAGCCTCCGTCTCCGGGGATATATCCTCTGAGGCATCCTCCGGGACCTCTACGGGTATATACCTGTCAAAAGCCTTTACCAGCAGAAATGAAGGACCGTAAGCCGCAAGGGCGAACAGTATCAGAATATGCGCAATAAGAAGCTGAGGAAAAAGAAAGCCCGAGAGCACTACCGCCGCCCAGCATATAACGATAACGAGAGTCGTGGGAAAATGTCGGCAGCTCATCAGAAATGAATTCCTGTAGGTATTTTTTATCGTATTATCGAATCTGGCAAGCACGGGGAAGGTAAAGCTTATGGTAAAGAGCGCAAGGGCTGCAAAAACCATGAGGAGGAGCCTTATACCGGTAAACATCGCCGTATCAGGGATCTCTACACCGGGTATCCTCCCGTTAAGCACCATAAAGTCAAGGATCATGATTCCCGCAAATATGAGATCGAGAAGCCACATTAAAAGCCCCTGCCTGAAATTAAGCCTGAAGGACCTAAAAAAGCTCCTGATTATATATGCTTCCTCGTTTCTTGCCATCTTAAGCGTCACATAATAAAGCGCTGTAGTCGCCGGTCCTATGGTGATCACCGGAATACAGCACAGAAGATAAATCACATTCAGTATCATAAGATCAGCGACCCTGTTCATAAAAGAAACAAAGGGGCTGTCCAGATTGAAGAATCTTCCCATATCAAACCACCAAAGCAGTCAGGTCAGGTAAGAAAGCTCAAGCTCCATCGGAGTATACCTTATCCCGTCCGCAACTATCTCCCTGTCAATATCCTTAAAGCCCTGTTTATGGTAGAAGCCAACGGCAAAGGGCGAGGAATGCACGGTTATCCGTCTTACCTTCTTTTTTCTCGCATCGTTTACGTATTTGAAAAGCAGAGCCCGTGCTATTCCCTGAAGATGATAATCCGCCTGAACAAAAAGCAGTGATACATGGGTGTAGCCTCTGACGCCCAGTACCCCTACGAGCTCTCCCGTAGTCCTTAAAAAGGCGCCATAGACCATGTATTCACCCATAATAAACATACGCCTCAGCATGGGATCCCTGATGAATTTTCTGAAGCTCTCAATACCTTCCCTTCCGTATTCCGGAGCCTCAAAGATCAGAAAGGTATCCCATGCCAGCTGCATCGCATCCTCCCACTCTTTTCTGCTTATGGAGCGGATCTCATAGGCGCGTCTGTCCATCCGGTTTACTTCTTCTTTCCGGAGGAGAACAGGCCATTAAAGAAGCCCGTGACCGATTTGGTCACATTTTTGAAGAAATTACCCGCAGCGTTTGCCACGATCTTGCCAAGGCCCAGATCCTCCAGCTTCACATCGTTTATATTGAAGGTCCCGGCGTCGATCTGATCCTTGTATTTGGCATAGATATCCTCGGCCTGGTCCGCAAGCACTTCAAAGTCAATACCCATATCCTTTATCCGCATCATGAGATCCACAATGCTCTTTATATCCGCATCCGAAAGCTCGGTATTGAATTCCTTCATGCCCTTCCTTATGGCAGCCTCTATATCCTCTCTGGTATCCAGATCGTTAGCGGCTATCTGGGCCTTGATATAGGAGATGAGCTCTTCAGCCTCCCCTGAGGAGCTTAAGGTCTCCGAAAGCTCACTGGTGGTCACCAGCTCGTTAAGGGCCACATCCAGAGTGTTCTCGGGAACACTCTTTCCGGACATATCCTCATAAGCCTTTAAAGCCCCGATGAGGGCAGCGGTGCCCGAAACAGCAAACGGCGCAGCAACCGTGATATCCGCGTTCTTGACCCCTGCCGTAATGAGAGCGTTTCTGTACATGTTATCCGTGCAGTAGTTAATGTTCTTCGTATGCACCATGACCCCGTAGCCCTCGGCCGCAGGCCTTACGAGCACTGAGGACAGGGATTTTGTACCTATTACCTTTGAATCGATATATACGTCAAGGCTTGCATGCTCCTCGGCATTGGTCACGTACACAACATCGTATTTATCAAGCTCAGCCGCCGATATTCCAAGAAGAGAAAGAACCGTATCGAGCTGCTGTCCCGAAAGGTCTGAGCCTAACGCCAGATATGCCTTATCATATACCGACGCGGCGTTTTTTCCTTCCGTAGCTTCGGTCTGAGACTTGTTCTCCTCTGTCTTCTTTTCCTCTGCGTCGAAGGAAATGACCTGTGAAGGCAGATCATTTGCCCTTACAGTGGAAAAGCTTCCCGCGCACAAGGTACAGGCAAGCAGTAAAGCCGTGATCCTTTTTGTTTTCATGATAAACCCTCCTTATTGATTATTTATTGATTATTTATGGTTCATTCTGATTCCTTTAAAATTGCGTTATAAATATCTCTTTTGCTTACGTTCCGATCCCTGGCGGCAAGCTTCATGCTTTCCTTTCTGTCATGACCCATAGCCTCATAATGCTCAACATGCTCACTTACTGAACCGCTGTTTAAGCCCTCGGCTCTCTCCTCTGCCAGCTTACGGGGATCCTTCCCCTGTATCACCA
>DFEA01000012.1 GCA_002368575.1 Lachnospiraceae bacterium UBA3814
GGCATTTCCGCCATCAATACCATCAGGAGCATTGTGGGGATAAACCCTCATACCTATGTGTCCTCACCCGCGGTAAAGGGACAGTCAGCCGTAGGAGGCTACAGCGGAAAGGCGGTAAAGCCCATTGCCCTCCGTTTCATTGCCGAGCTTGGAAAGAATGAAAGGCTTGCGGGAATGCATATAAGCGGCATGGGCGGCATAGAAACCTGGCTGGACGCGCTGGAGTTTTTGCTGCTCGGCGCGGGCAGCGTTCAGGTCACCACGGCTGTGATGCAGTATGGCTACAGGATCATAGACGATCTTAAGGCGGGGCTTAACTATTACCTGGCTGAGAAGGGCTTTAAGAGCGTAAATGAGGTTAAGGGCCTTGCGCTTTCTTCTGTCAGCGATTCGACGGACGTGCTGGAACGGGATTCGATAATCTATCCCAAATTCAGCCTTAATAAATGTACCGGCTGCGGGCGCTGCGAGACATCATGCTCGGACGGGGGCCATCAGGCCATCAGGCTTTCCGGGGATAACAGGCCCGGCCTTGATCCAACAAAGTGCGTGGGCTGTCATCTGTGTGTACTCGTATGCCCGGAACAGGCGATAACACCGGGACGCAAGCGCATTACGCCGGGGAATAAATGAAATGCCCGCGGCATCGGATCCGCAGGAAAAACAGAGGGAATCAGAGATCAACAGGTAAGATGGTATTCAGGCATAAAGGAATGATAATAATGGTAAATGCCGGCGGAAGGGTTTTATGCAAGGTCATGGAGAAAACAGAGGAAGGCTATCTTCTGCGCTATACCTCTGTTCCGCCTGGCTATGATTCCTGGATCAGAGAAAGGAGGCTTAACATATGAGTGCTTCCGGACTCACACTGAAGGTACTTGGGACAAGAGGCTCTATGGCTGTTCACGGAAGAATGTACTCCGTATTTGGCGGAGCCACCTCCTGTTATCTGGTGCGGGCAGGGGAGGATACGGTGATCCTGGATGCGGGGAGCGGGCTTCTGAATGCGCCGGTTGATACCCCGAGGCCTCCGGTGATCCTTATAAGCCACCTGCATCTTGATCATCTGCTGGGGCTTGGAATGTATCCGAGGCTCTCAAAAAAGGGGGCGGAAACGGAAATCTACGTGCCCGCGGCGGACAGCCGTGAAGCAAGTGAGAGTCTTAACAGTCTGTATTCCCCGCCGCTCTGGCCGGTCCGCCTGGATCAGTATGCGGGAACTGTCAGGATAAAGCCCCTGATGTTTCCGATAATGGTAGGAGAGATCCGGGTCGATGGAGTTATGGGCTGCCACCCGGGGGGCTGTGCTGTCATGAGGCTCAGCTATGGAGGCAGGTCGATAGTATATCTGACTGATTACGAGCATGAGGAGGCTTCCTTTGATAAAATGACTGATTTTGCGAGGGGAGCGGATCTTATACTCTATGACGGGCAGTATACAGAAGAGGAATATGAACAGAAAAAGGGCTTTGGCCATTCCACACCGGAGAAGGGCCTGGAGCTTCTTGAGCGTTCGGAGGCCGGACGGCTTCTGATAGTACATCATGATCCCCAGAACGGCGACGAGGAGCTTTTAAAGAGAGAGCAGCTGCTCAACAGGAAGGATGTCTCCTATGCAAGGCAGGGCGAGGAGATATACATATAGCGGCTTAAGCTGATGACATTGGTTCAAGGAGGTAATTAAATGTTAAAACCGGATCATATAACCATTAATGTGACAGATCTTGAGAAAAGCCTTGATTTCTACGGCCGGATACTGGGCCTGAAGCAGCTGGAGACTGTGGATATGGGCGATCACAGGCTGTATTATTTTGCAATTACGGATTCCTTAAGGCTGGAGCTTATTACCTATGAGGATGACTTCGGTGAGGCACATCCCCATGAAAAGACCAGAGGGCTGTACAGGCATCTTGCGTTTTCCTGCGACAGTGTGGATGAGCTGTATAAGCGTCTGAAGGAAAACGGGATAGACTGTCCCGAGCCTGAGGATGTAAAAAAGCTTAATTTCCGGAATATCCTTGTAAAGGATCCAAACGGTGTGGAACTGGAATTCATCACCTACTGAAAGGCGTCCGCCTTACTTCGGATCAAAGGCATCCCTGAGCCCGTCTGCCACGAGATTGCAGGCTATCATAAGAGCGATAAGTATGAGCATGCAGGGGAAAAGCCTGTAGGGATACAGGAGGCAGTTGTCAAAGCCCTCCGATATAAGCCTTCCCAGTGAGCAGCTCCTTAAAGAGGATGAATGCGCTGCCTTTCCCCCAGAGTCCTTGCGGCAAGGATGAACTCCTGATCCTTAAGCCTTAAGACCTGGGCCCTTGCTATCAGGCTCATCTCCATCCAGCCGGTAAGCATAAGGGCGATCAGGATCGAGCTGATCCCGGGCTTTAAGATCAGCATCAGGATCGTAACTATAACAAGTGTCGGTATGCTTCCGGCGACATCGACTATCTGCTGCATTATGAAATCCGTCCTGCCGCCGATGAAGCCGGATATCATACCGTAATTCATACCTATTATTCGGGTCCCGAAGCTCTGACTGAGATTCCTGACCTCAAGCAGCACCTTTGCGTTATCAGAAGCCGGCATAGTCTTTGGCCTCCTTTTTCATTTTATCGATCCTTTTCTGAAGGGCCGCAGGCCTTTCCACCTTCGGAGCCCTCTCATCAAGGAGCCAGGTTGCCGCGTAATGGGTATTGGAGACCTTAAACATAGGAGGCTCCTCCTTGAAATCGATCTCAAGGGCGTATGGATTCCTCGGAGCAAAGGCATCACCCTCGGGCTCCTTTGAAAGATAGGGAGGAGTCCCGGGAATGGAATAGAGCTCCTCACCGGAGTCGGTATCCGGTATCGCGGAAAGAAGCTCGTTCTTCATTATTTTTCATAGTCAACGAATTTAATTCCGTTTACTGTAAGCATTCGTGGTCAAAGGCCGTATATAAACCTTCTTCAGGCCTGAGCGCCTGTCAGCCGTTTTTCAAACTCCTCCTGTATGAGGGGCTTTGCAAAGTAAAAGCCCTGAAAAAGCATACAGCCCATGTCAAGAAGTATATCAAACTGCTCCCTTGTTTCAACACCCTCGGTAAGCGGATGGATCCCGAGGTCACGGGACAGCTTTATGATATTTTTTACGATGGTGTTGGCCCTGCTGTTTTCCTTTGACTCTGACAGGAATTTCATATCGATCTTTAAGACATCCACGGGCATGTCCTTTAACATGTTCAGTGATGAATATCCGCTGCCGAAGTCATCCATCTCCACTATAAAGCCGTTTTGCCTGAACTCCTCAAGGATCTTCATTCTGTCGTCCGTATCGCTCATCATGCTGGTCTCGGTGACCTCGATCCTCAGATTTGCGGGATCAAGATCATATTCCCGGATGAGCGCAAGGATATCTGAAAGAACGTCTGTCAGGTAAAAATCCTTCGGGGAGACATTTATCGAAAGAAAGAGGTCGGGATGGCTTTTCCTCCAGCCCGAAAGGATCCTGCAGGCACATCGCCAGATATGCTTGTCCACATCCACTATCATGCCGTTTTCCTCAAAAAGGGGGATAAATTCATTCGGCGGCATGAAGCCGCGATCGGGATGGATCCATCTTGCAAGCGCCTCCGCCCCGACTATCCTGCCGCTTCGGTCAACGATCGGCTGCAGGTACGGAATGAGCTGGTTTTCGGAGATGGCGGCCGAAAGCTCCGAGGAGATCTCCTGATTCCGGCGCACCTTCTCACGGATCGCGCTGTCGTAGAAGGCGATATGCGTTTTATAGTCATTCCGGATGGAATCAAGAGCCAGGCGGGCCCTGTCGAAAAGGATGGAGGCATCCTTATCCTCCGGGCTGATATCACAGAAGCCTATATGAATGACAAGATGATGCTCCGTGCTTCCTTTTTTGATCTTAAAATCCGACAGATCCTTCTCAAGGACCTCGGGAATGAAGAGCTTTTTAGGGATACAGGAGCCAAAGGTATCTCCGGACAGGCGCCCGTAAATACAGGACGCGTCGGAATAGCTCCGTATCCAGTCCGCCACACTTGTGAGCGCATAGTCGCCGAACTCCTTTCCGTATATATCGTTTACGATCTTAAATTCGCTGACATCGATAAGGGCGATGTAGTGCTCGGAAAGCTCATTCCGCTTAAGCCTTCCCGATATCCTCTGGAGCAGGAATTCTCTGGTATAAAGGCCGGTCAGCGCATCATGATTTGCGGCATAAACCTCCCGCTCAAGCATGAGCCTTTCCTCTGTAATATCTCTTACATAAATATAGGAGCCGAGCTTTCTTCCCTTTTCATCATAAAAGCTTCCGTGATCCAGAACATAATACCAGGTCTCATCACCGCTTTTGCGGATAAGCTCATTATTTGACTGCTCGGGAAGCTCATCCTTGCTTCCGAAGAACTCCTCAAGCCTTTTCCCGGCTTTTTCGTATTCCCCGCTCTCAATGCCTGTAAGCTCGATGCCGGGCTCATTGGCCCAGATACAGATCCCGTCGGGCGCGTATAAAAAGATGGCTTCCGTCGTACTCGAAACGATATTGGCAAGCATCCGGTCCAGAAGCCGTAACGGTCTGTAGTAAATGGTGAAATAAAAGATAAGGAGACCAAAAATAACAAAACCCGCCATGGACCGGTCTATGGGGGTACGGGAGAAGATATAAAAGGTCTGCCATATGGCGCCGGCAAGCATGCTGAAGAGTATGACCGCGTACTGCTCCCGGTAGATCCCCGGCATCTTAATACACATGATAAGGAAAATAAACATTATCATGAGAAGGGTCCCGTAGCAGACTATGCGGTGATAGGTCTGTCCCCCAAGGGGTACCATCTGAAAATACGGAAGCCCGTAGACCTCGATCTCCTGCAGGGTAAAGGCATGCCCGAAAAAAGGATTCATGGTTAACTGAATAATGTCAAGGACCAGAAGAGCATAGACCCAGACCGGCGCTTTCCACCCATTTTCCTTTGAGGAGGAATTGGGCTTGCAGTACTCGCTCGTAAAGCCTGTCAGCGCGATCATGATAAGATCCATGCCGATATAGTAGCAGTAGCAGCCGATAAGCGCGGGTATGCGGCGCTGTGCGCCTATGATGATCATGTTCCCGAGCACGGGCGGGATAAGCGAAAGGCAGAGAAGGCTCACAAAACGGCCGATGGGCTTTTCGGAGCGGCGTGCCAGAATGGCACAGAGTGCCAGCAGGGCGATCATAAAAGCAAAAACCAGAACGTAGACAGATCTAATCATATATGTAAAAACTCTCCGGATGATCAAGAAAAAATAATATACAATATTATAACATATGTATCGGGGATATCGGTATAAAATAAATTAAAAGTCAATATTTCCAACGAAAACCGAACCCGCTGAATGACCGCATCAAAACAGTACACTTATCCCTGTATCTGTGCTATACTAAGACAACGGCATAAATATCTGTCGTTTGCTGTATGCGGAGGGCGCCGGCGGAAGAGGGAAGGGATAATGGCTGGTTTTTTAAGAAGGATGAGATCAGGACGGCCCGGTTTACATAATTCGGGAGAGCTGCCTGACAGAGAGGCTCTGAAGGAAAGGCTTTTAAAGTCGTACTCTGTTTATTATAATGTTTCTGTTATGGGAATAAGGGAGCCCTTTTTTGCCGAGGCGGAATTTCATGAGAAGAACGATCATTATTTTCTGGTAAGGTCGGCGAGGCTGTCTGAAAGCGATTCGAACGAATACGTTTATTTTGCACAGACCGGGTGCCTGGGAACGGACGAGCTTTCTGCCATGTGTGAGGAGGCCTTCAGAAGGGGGCTTTTTATGTGCAGGCCTCACAGCGGGCACAGGAATACGGACGTACTGCTTTATGTCCTTGCCGATTCGATCCCGGAGGAGACCGTAAGACAGATAGGCGGCATCCGGATGTACCGAAGCTATAAGCACACCTTCTGGGGGTGGAGCAAGTTCAGGCTGGTTGCTATCGACGTTTCAAAGGGGGAAGCCTTTTATAACCGGGAGGGAAGACTTCTTGAAGCTGTCGTTTGTAACATAATGTATGGTGAACGGAGCTGATCCGTTTGCCGGGGAAACGGTTCTGTCCGTTTCCTGAAATACCATATTTTTTTAGGAGGGTGGGAAAATGAATGCATTACTGATCATTATTGCGGCTATCGCGATCCTTGTTGTCGGTTATATCACCTATGGATCGTGGTTGTGCAAACAGTGGGGGATCGATCCGTCAAAAAAGACCCCGGCCTATGAGAAAGAGGATGGTGTGGATTATGTCGCCGCAAAGCCGGCGGTATTAATGGGACATCACTTTTCCTCAATAGCGGGCGCGGGTCCTATCAACGGTCCTATTCAGGCCTCTGTTTTCGGGTGGGTCCCGGTGTTTTTATGGTGTGTTTTCGGCGGTATCTTCTTCGGCGGACTTCAGGATTTCGGATCGCTTTTTGCCTCCATCAGGCATGACGGGAAGAGCGTGGGAGAGATCATAGGCGATACCATGGGTAAGAGAGCAAAAAGGCTGTTTATTATTTTTGCGCTCCTGGTGCTTATCCTTGTCATCGCTTCCTTCGTAAATGTGGTCGCCGGAACCTTTATGACACTTGCGGACGATCCGTCACGGGGCTTTGTCACTAAGCCTACGGGCAATCAGACGACTGCCATGATCTCGCTTCTGTTTATTGTGATCGCGATCATCTACGGCTATGTGACCAACAGGCTGGGAGTAAAGACTCTGCCGGCCTCGATCGGCGGTATCGCAGCCATCATCGTCATCACAGTGATAGGACTGAATCTCGGCTTTGCCATGAGCCGTACTGCCTGGATCGTTTTTATCGGAGCCTACATCACTATCGCGTCCCTTGTACCGGTGTGGATACTGCTTCAGCCCAGGGATTATCTGTCGAGCTTCCTGCTTTATGCCATGATGGCGCTTGCGGTGATAGGAATACTGATATCGGCCTTTACAAAGTCGGCAACGTTTACCATACCTGCCTTTACAGGGTGGAGCACCAGCGTCGGGACACTTTTCCCCGCGCTGTTTATCACGGTCGCCTGCGGAGCATGCTCGGGCTTTCACAGCCTTATCTCTACCGGCACTACCTCCAAGCAGCTGGATAACGAAAAAAATGCCAAGGCTATCGGCTACGGCTCCATGCTGGTGGAATCGGCACTCGGGATAGTATCGCTTATAGCGGTGGGAATGGTTTACCAGACCTATCTGGACGGAGGCTTCGGATCACCGTCTGCTGCCTTCGGTTCAGGCATCGCTCTTATGTTCGGCGGAGAAGGAACGGGAGCATATGAAACGGTAAGGGCTCTTCTTACCCTTGCTGTTTCGGTATTTGCGCTTACCTCTCTGGATACCGGTACCAGACTTTCCCGTTTCATGTTCTCGGAACTCTTCCTTACGGAGGATGAGAAAAGCTGGCAGGATGCAAAGGGCATAAGGAAGGTTCTGGCCCATCCCCTTGTGGGAACCCTGTTCATGGTTGTCGTAGGCTGCATACTGGGAGGACTTTCACTGTCGCAGATATGGGGTCTTTTCGGCGCCGCCAATCAGCTGCTTGCCGGGATCGCACTGCTTGCCGTATGTACCTGGCTTGGGGATGTGGGAAAGAACAACAGGATGTTTTTCATACCCATGGGCTTTATGCTGATCGCTACCCTTACAAGCCTTGTGATCACCGTATTTAAAAAGCTTTCGATGATCGGCTCGGGAACGGCTCAGTGGGGAGACTGGTTCCAGCTTCTGTTTGCCGCTGCCATGGCTGTCCTTGCGGTCATTCTTGCCATAGAGGGGATACAGACCCTTACCAGGCAGAAGGGCAGGGCAGGAGCAAGGGCCTGATCCTTTGCAGCAATCATTTTCGGGTGATGCCTTAAGGGCGGATCCCGTATACAAAGGGGCGGGGCACATTTCTGTGCCACGCCCCGCTTTATCACAGAGCCGCCGACCTCAGTTATCATTTCCACGTGTCAGCTTATCTACTTCAAGCACATACGCATGGTCGCCGGTCCCCAATCTTGAGCCTGACTCCTTCCGGTAGCTGTCAAGCTGCTCCTTTGTAAGCTTCGGACCCTGTATATATTTTTCGTTTTCCCTGAGTACGGTCCAATACTGAGTCATGTTTACAGTCAGGGCAGGAATGATTTCTTCCTTCTTAAGCCCCAGCATTCCGGATGCGATCTCTTTGTAGAGGTTGAGAATACTCCCCAGTGCGCCGAAATATCTGTTTAAATGCAAGAGCTCCTGATCCTCGGGATCATCCTTGTCAAAATACTGCTTTGCCCCGCTGACGAGCTGGTTTGCATCCTGATCACACCTAAGGGAAAGCCAGAAGTCATCGTCAACAAGCGCCATAGCATCCTCAAGATTCACCTGCGACAGAAGGGTCCCGAAGCGCTTTGCAAGGCTTCCCTTTTTTCCGCATCCACCTGTGTCCTTCTGAGGTAAAGCCCACCGATCTTTTTCATGTCCCGTTCCTTGTTGTCAAAGGAGCCGTCTCCCATATACGGGATCTCCCTGCGTATTTTTTCATCAAGCCCTTCTCTGGTAGGATCCTTATACTCTTCGGCATCAAACTTTTTATCTGAATGGTTGTAATTGCGCAAACGCTTCTCATTCGCTTCCGCGGAGCCCAGATTTTTCAGATCCTCATACCCGTAGACCTTCTGAAAAGAAGCGCCTTGAAAAACAGAAGGTAAGGGCTGCTGCCGTATCGGACAGGCTGAGACTTCTTTTAAGTGGTCCTTCACTGCAGGTCATAAGCCGCTTCATGACCGGAAACGCAAAAAAGGATGCCGACCTTTTATCCAAA
The DNA here is from genome assembly GCA_002368575.1 of Lachnospiraceae bacterium UBA3814. GTDB lineage: Bacteria > Bacillota > Clostridia > Lachnospirales > Lachnospiraceae > UBA2868. The sequence goes on from DFEA01000012.1 coordinate 8,805, forward strand.
TATAAAAGAGGCGGGGAAAGCAGGGCATGCTGAACGAATACTACAGGACACACCTGAACAAAGAGATCAGCGGTAAGGCAGGCGACGGCGACCTGGGAGAGCAGAAGCTTCTGTCAGAGCTTATCTGGCAGGCAGAGGGCGCTGCTTTACGATATCAGAAAATCCCTCCGGGCCGGAAAGGCTCTTGCCTGCGCCACAGCTACCCATGCTCTTTCGGTACATGACGTAAAGCTCTACAACGGCCGCTGGTTCATCCTTGTAAAGGACCCGCATAATATCAACAGCTTTGAGTACACAAAGGATCAAAACGGAGCCCTGCGTTCTGACGGAAGCCTTATGGATAAGACCCAGAAGGTGAGGCAAAACAGCCGTGTAAGAAAGCTCGACGGGACGATGTTAAGCGCCGTTTTGGGGACCTCCTGGTGGGAGCTTAATGATTTTTCGGGAAACATCGCCTCGTACGTGGCCTGCCCCTGAGCATGGCTTCAGCTTATGAATGGTATCTCTTCACAGCTCCCTCCCGAATACTCTCCACTGTGTAAGGGCCGGGAAGGGGGAGGGATCAGAGGGATCCTTTTTAAGCGCCCCCAGGCGGACCCATTCCGTCCTGACCGGAGCCTTTGGCCTGAAGACCTGGCATTTTCCCGTCTTTTCAAATTGTATTTCCATGAAGCTTTCGTCGCTGAAGCTTAAGATTCCGCTTACCCAGTGGTTGTCATGCGGAAAATCGGAACGGAGGAAAATATGGATCTCGTCTGCAAGGACCTCTCTTCCGAAAAATATGTCTATATGCGCGTCGGGATCCATTCCGCAGCCCCAGGAGGTATAGGGATAAAAGCCGTGTCCCGGGGTTATGAATAAGCCGTCTATCGTGTTCCTTGCGGCGAAAACGGATTCTCCGCGGGTCTCAACGGTAGCGGTGCAGTGGGGATAAACGCCGGTCTCCTCACGGACGTCAAGCGGATTCTCGCTCAGTAATTTATGCCCGCCTTCTTTTTCTGTATACATGGCGGAAAGCTGGTGGATTATACCGGTGAAGGCCTCCTGCGGGTAGGCCTCCTTTGCCCTTCCGAAGGGGACGGGAAAGCTGAAGCTTCCCTTTTTTAAATATACCGAAGCAGGATACAGAAGCTGATCTGTCTGGATACGCACAAAAGAGTCCTGCTTAGCCGTTACTTTGATGACATCGCCCGGCTCGTAGCTTCCGTACCAGACTATCTCACAATGCCCGCTGTTTTCGTCACGCTCACGGATATTTCCGTCCTTGTCGATGATCTCTATGGAAATCTGTTCTTTTATCATGCCGTCTGCCTCCTTTTTAAACTTTTTAAAGATAAACTTATCGTATATTATGTAAACTATCACATAGACTTGTTCCGGCGCTTCGCTTGACCCGTGAATTGCTGCGCAACTCATGGTTGCGCGCCCAAAACTCACTCGCGAATCAGTTCCGACAAGGTCGGAACATAATTTGCTCGTTATCTTATGGCACCGTAAAAGACCGGTGCTCATAAGATAAATTATACATCCCGGGGTGGTTTTTTCCAGTATATATGCTCTGAAAAAAACTTTTTTAATTTACGCATTGCAATCAGGTGTATTAGGAAATACAATAACGGAAAACAGCTTTGACCTGATTATTATGGAGGACTTATTTTATGGCAGCAAAATGGCTAAAGGACACTGTATTTTATGAGATATATCCCCAGTCGTTCAAGGATTCGAACGGGGATGGTATCGGAGACATAGGAGGTATTATCGAAAAGCTCGGCTATATCAAGGAGCTGGGCTGCAACGCGCTCTGGATAAACCCCTGCTTTGATTCACCCTTTAAGGATGCGGGCTATGATGTTCGTGACTATAAGAAGGTAGCTCCGAGGTACGGGACCAATGAGGACCTTTTCAGGCTTTTTGAGGAGGCTCACAAAAAAGGGATCCGCGTGCTGCTCGATCTGGTGCCGGGGCACACCTCGGAGGAGCATCCGTGGTTTTCAGAAAGTCAGAAGGCGCAGAAAAACGAGTATTCGGACCGGTTCATATGGACGGATTTCTGCTTTAAGGGGGCAAAGGGGCTGCCCTATGTCGGCGGAGAGAGTGAGCGCAGCGGCTGTTATATCCTTAACTTCTTCAAGTGCCAGCCGGCTCTTAACTACGGCTTCCTGGAGGTCACGGAGCCATGGCAGAAAAGCTTCAGGGATCCTGCCGCTATCGCTACGAGGGAGGCAATCAAGGATATCATGCGCTTCTGGCTTTCCCATGGATGTGACGGCTTCCGTGTGGATATGGCATCCTCGCTCGTAAAAAATGACGATGAGAAGAAATCGGGTACCAGTGCGGTATGGAGAGATGTGCGGCGTATGCTGGAGCTTGAATTTCCGGATGCGGCCATGGTCGCGGAGTGGAGCAATCCGCCTCTTGCGCTCCGCGCGGGCTACGATATGGATTTCTTCCTTAACGACGCGGGCAACGGCTATTCGACCCTGATGCGTGATTATTACAATCACGGAGGGAGCATTCACGGGGACAAAAGCGCTGAGGACCACAGCTACTTCAAAAAGGATGCCGGAGGGAATATCAATCGTTTTCTGGATCAGTATCTTGACTGGTACGAGGACACAAGGGAGTACGGGTATATTTCCCTGCTGACCTGCAATCATGATACCATCCGTCCCAGCTACAATCTTGACCGTGAGGAATTAAAGCTTGCCTATGCGTTCCTGTTTACACTTCCGGGGGTTCCGTTTTTGTATTACGGGGACGAGATTGGGATGAAATATCTTGACGTGCCTACTAAGGAAGGCGGGTATTTCCGCACAGGCTCCAGAACGCCGATGCAGTGGGACGATACCGCAAACCTCGGCTTCTCCGGTGGGAAGGCAGAGAATCTCTATCTGCCTGTGGACGCTTCGGCCGACGCGCCTACCGTAAAGGCTCAGGAGAGCGATCCTGACTCTCTGCTGAATACGGTGCGCGCTATACTGGCTCTTCGTCACAGTAAGGAGGATCTGCAGGCTGATGCAGAGCTTAGGATGATCTGCACTGAGCCGGACAGGCCCCTGGTTTACATGCGAGGCAAACTCCTTTGTATCTTAAACCCCGGCGGAAGCGGGGCCGACTTTACCCTTCCCAAGGAGCTCTCAGAGAAGCTTAATAATGAGGTGCTGTTTAAGATCGGAGAGGCTTCTGCGGAAAAAGGGAGTGTTCATGTGGGCGCACAGTCATTTGCGGTAATTCAATAGGTTCAAAAGAGATGGGCTAATACCGAAAATCCCTGCAGGCTAAGTAAAATAAAGGCTTGCAGGGATTTTTATCCTGCTCTGCAAAGGAAGTAGAAATGGATTACATGGAAAGCTTCCCCTCACATCTTCCCTTGTGTTATATCGCACCATATGGGTATACGAGACCTGTAAGCTCATGAAATACATGCCCCGGAATGAAAAATCCCCATAAAATTAAAATATCTGGACAAAATGTCAAAATAAATATAAAATATTCTTGCAAGAATCTAATTATTCGGATCAAAGCGTACAAAATGTTTGTTTAAGGGGACAATATGGAGAAATACAGCGTTCGGATTATGCGATCCGAAATTTCTGGCATAAAAAATGTGAATTATGGTGAAGTCAATTATATGAACTGCGGAAGCATCAATTCCAAAGGGAAAATCACTAAGACAGATATAGTTGGCGTATATGGTCAGAACGGTTCTGGTAAGACAGCACTTGTGGAATCTCTGGATATTCTCAGATATATCCTCCGGGGAGTTGCTGTTCCGTACAGCATATATGGCGGAATTCTTTCTCCGGATAAAGATACTTCCATATCCACCGAGTTTTTCATTGAAAATGGCGTCACGAAGTACAAGGTTTCTTATACTGCCTTTTTGCGCAAAAACATTGAAAAAGAACGGATTGAGATCCGTAAGGAAAAGTTGATCTATTGGCAACGTGGTTCTGCCTGGAAATGTAAAAGAGACATCGAATTTGAAAACCCTGATTATGACGATGATAATCTTCTTGACCAAAAGCAGATCAGTGTAACATCGGAGCATGAAAGCGCCCTTAAGACAATATCATTTTTATGGTCTATGGAAAAACTGGCTCTGATCTGCGCTCAAAACTGCACTTCTGTGTTTTTTAACAGACTGGTGTTCAATGCCTGTCGCTCATTGAATAAAAACGAAGACGAGATAGCTTTTCGGGACACTATTATGGGGCTGATGCAGTTTGGCCTTGTAGACCTGAACGTAGTCAAAGTAAATGAACTGGGAAAGATCAACAGTAATCAGATCATTCCTATCTTTGTTCACAGAGAAACAGAATCCAGTATCACACAGGAATGCATCAATTTGTATATTGCAGGAATGTCAGAAATTCCTTCGGACGCATATTCACAAGTGCAGTCTGCTCTGGATGCGATCAATGTAGCCATGCGTTCTATAGTGCCCAATCTTCAAGTGGAGATTGAAAAAAAGATGGAAATAGAGCGTCCGGATGGTACGAAAGCTGTTCAAGTCGAGGTCTATGCCAACAGAGATTCAAAGAGGTTTTTACTAAAATATGAATCGGAGGGCATCAAACGTATTGTATCCATCCTTAACTATCTGATTTCGGTGTTCAATAATCCCAGAGTGTGTCTTGTAGTAGATGAGCTTGATTCGGGTATATTTGAATATCTTCTTGGTGAGCTTCTTGGATTACTGCATAAAGATATGAAAGGTCAACTCATCTTTACATCTCACAACCTGAGAATTCTCGAAAAGTTGGATGCTAAGAATATTATCTGCTCTACGATTAATCCCGACAATAGGTATATTCGGCTTGTCGGTATAGAAAAAAATCATAATAAGCGTGATTTTTACATACGAACAATAACAGTTGGCGGACAAAAGGAAGAACTCTATGATGAAGATGACCTTATCGCTATGGGCTATGCCTTTAGAAAAGCGGGAAGGATGGAAGCCGACCAGGTAAATCTTCGATTTTCTCCCGAGGCCGAAAGCGCCTTACATAACTGAATGTAGGAGGACATTGATATGGGAGAAACAAGGAAAACCGTCCTGTTTATTGTAGAAGGTCCTTCCGATAAATCAGCGTTAGAAAAAATATTTATACGCGGAAGAGACCTGAATGTCAAAGAATGTTTGCGGCCCTTGAATGTTAACGGATAACTCACCGGAAAGACCGGCAGGGCAATCGCTTAATACCCTCATAACCCAGGTAGGATATGCAGATCATAAAAAGCCCGTATCCGAGCTTTTGCGCAGCTCACTTAACGAAAAGCGATTTTTATAGAAAACCTTTCAACCCTGTTTGAGCTCGCGCACTAAATTCCTTCAATAACTGTGAAGCGAGTTGTTGAAAGGTTTTCTGCTTATAAAAATTGCTTTGAGTTTAGAGAGCTGCAGCCGCGAAGAGACGGGCTTTCTTATGATCGGCATATCCTACACAGCCTTGGGGTATTAAGCGATTGCCCTGAAAGGCCGAAGATCATGGTGGAAGGAGAAGCCCTGTTCTGTTATAATCTGGAGGGACAGGATGAAACCTTATTTGCCGGACAGGTATGAAGGAGGCATGTTATGGACAACGTACTTGAAATGTCAAATATGTATCCCGAGCACAGATTTGTAATGAGCAATCTTGAGAAGATATTGGACAGATATACTTCAAAGCTGAAATGTGTAGCCTTACGGGAAGCAAAATATGAATGGACAGAATATCCGGGTGAGAAATTCGAGCCTGATGTCAGCCTGTTATGCGGGATAAGACATCGTAAAAAGCTGTGCTATACAGACGTTCCGAGATTCGTGGCGGAGGTCCTTTCCGATTCTACCGAGCAGGCAGACAGAAACATAAAAATGGAGGTCTATGCAAGGGTCGGCGTACAGGAGTACTGGCTTATCGATTGGCGTACCCCGGGCGGAACCGTAGAAAGATATCTGCTTGATGACGCCGGGGAGCGCTATCTGCTGCATGATATAAAAAATGGGAATGAGGATGCGGATGTAACACTTAATATTATATCCTTTCCTATGTGGACCTTCAGGCTCAGCGAGCTCATGAAGCATATAGGAGAGGATGAAATTACCGAATAGACTGAAAAAATGTGTTATAATCCTGAAAAGGTATTGTGATTTACAGGCATTATCCTGATGCCTGTAGGGTTCTTCCGGAGGGCGGTCATGCAGTCGAAAACAATAGTTTATAAAAATGAAATGAATGAGAAGACAATGCGCTTTCTTGAGAGGTTTGTCAAAAGGGTCAGGGGAAATCCGCCCGGGGTCTGCCCGATAGCGGTCCAGCTGTCATTTTTGCAGAGCGCCAGAAGCCAGACCTGCGGCAAATGTGTGCCCTGCCGCGACGGGCTTGAACAGGTCGAGAGGATGATGAGCCTTATAGTAGAGGGAAAAGCGGATATGCATGTTTTTGAGGATATGGTGTCCCTGTGTCATATCATCGAGGATACGGCGGACTGCGCCATTGGCTACGAGGCCGCAAGGACGGTCCTTGAAAGCGTCGAGCTTTTCAAGGATGAGTATATGAGTCATATAAGGGATCACAGATGCCAGCCGGGTGTAGGGCAGAAGGTCCCGTGCATTTCATATTGTCCTGCTCACGTTGATATCCCCAACTATATAGCTCTTATAGGAGAGCACAGATATGCCGACGCCATAAACTGCATCAGGCTTGATAATCCCTTTCCTACGGCCTGCGCCTTTATCTGCGAGCATCCCTGCGAGGAAAAATGCAGGAGGGATATCCTGGACAGTCCCGTAAACATCAGGGGGCTTAAGAAGTTTGCCGTTGACCAGATAAGCGCGGATAAGGTAAAGGTACCCGAATGCAACGTTGCTACGGGGAAAAAGGTTGCGGTAACGGGCGGAGGCCCGTCGGGGCTCACCGCGGCTTATTATCTGTCCCTGATGGGGCATAAGGTGACGGTGTTTGAGGAAAGAGACCGGCTGGGCGGGATGTTAAGGTTCGGGATCCCGAATTACCGGCTGCCCAAGGACCGTCTCGACCAGGACATAAATGCGATCCTTTCAACGGGAAACATAGAGGTAAGATACAATACAAGGATCCCGGATGATATTTCCATGGAGGAGCTTAACGACTCCTTTGACGCGATATACATTTCCATCGGGGCTCAGGCCGGAAGAAATGTAAACGTGGCCGGCGCGGACGCCAACGGAGTATATTCGGCGGTGGATATGCTGAGTGAGATAGGACGAGGAAATATCCCCGATTATACGGGAAAGCGGGTGGTGGTCGTAGGCGGAGGCAATGTCGCGATGGATGCAAGCAGAAGCGCCATTCGCTGCAGGGCCAGTGAGGTCACCATTGTATACAGGAGGCGTCAGGTGGACATGCCGGCCCTTGCCTCGGAGGTGCAGGGCGCAATAGAGGAGGGCGTTGAGCTGCTTACCTTAAATGCTCCCGGAAGGATCATTACGGATGAGGATAATAATGTTTCCGGGTTTGAGATAACGCCCCAGATCATTTCGGAATACTTTAACGGTAAGCCGACCGTAAGAGAGGCTGAAAACGAAGAGAAAAGGATAATCCCCTGCGATGTGGTCCTTGTGGCGATAGGCCAGGATATCGTTTCCGGGCCCTTTGCGGAGTATGACGTGCATCCCAGAAGGAAGAACTTTGAGATCGAGCCTACAACAAGGCTTCCGCATTATGAAAAGATATTTGCCGGGGGCGACTGTGTTTTCGGGCCCGCTACGGTGATAAAGGCAATAGGTGCCGGCAAGGTGGCGGCCGTTAATATAGACGAATATCTCGGCTATCACCATAAGATCCTTGGGGTGCCGGATTATCCAAAGCCTAAGGAAAATGACCGTACCCGGATCGGAAGAGTCCATCTTACTGACCGTTCGGCCAGAGAGCGCAGGAACGATTTTGAAGCGGTAGAGAACGGCATGACCTATGCTGAGGCCATGCAGGAGTGCAGAAAATGTCTTCGCTGTGACCACTTCGGGTGCGGCGTTGTGGAAGGAGGCCGTGTATGAAGGTTACGGTTACTATAGATGGCGTAAGGCTTTCGGCAGATGCTTCGATGACGATACTGGAGGCGGCCTCTGCGGTGAATATAAAAATCCCGACGCTCTGTTATCTTAAGGATGTCAACGAGATCGGAGCCTGCAAGATGTGTGTGGTGGAGGTAGAGGGCTTTTCCAATCTTGTCACCTCATGCAATACCAGGGTCACGGAAGGGATGGTCATAAGTACAGCCACGGAGCGTGTTGTGAAAAGCCGTAAGCAGATGCTCAATCTCATTCTCGCAAACCATGACGTGCGCTGCTTTTCCTGCGCAAAATCGGGCGACTGCAGGCTTCAGGAGCTTGCCAACGAATATGATATCTCCGCTTCGGTCTATCAGACGAGCGCGGCAAGGATCCCGGCAAAAAAGGAAAATCCCTTTCTGGAATATCACCCCGAGCTTTGCGTCAACTGCCAGCGCTGTGTAAGCACCTGCAACAGGGTGTCGGGGAACGGAGTCCTGCAAAACGGAAAGCTTGGCACCAGGACCCTCATAGACGCGCCCTTCGGGCCGGACTGGAAGGAGACCGCCTGTGAATCCTGCGGCAACTGCGCGGAGGTATGTCCTACCGGAGCTCTTATCTCAAAAAACAAGAAGAAGTATCAGTACGGTAAGGTGAACAAGGTACTGACTACCTGTCCGCACTGCGCTACCGGGTGTCAGATGTACCTTATCGTAAAGGATAACACCATTGTGGACGTGGAGCCGGCAAACGGGCCGTCAAACAGGGGGATGCTGTGTGTCAAGGGCCGCTTCGGATCCTTTGATTTCGTACACTCTCCGGACAGGCTCACCCACCCTCTTATTAAGAATCACGAAACAGGGGAATTTGAAAAAGCCACCTGGGATGAGGCGCTTGGGCTCATAGCGCAGAGGTTTTCCGATATCAAAAAGGAGTACGGGCCGGATGCCCTTGCGGGCTTTGCCTGCTCCAGATCTCCCAACGAGGATATCTACATGCTTCAGAAGCTGGTGCGCTGCGGCTTCGGAACAAACAACGTGGATAACTGCGCCAGAGTCTGCCATTCAGCCTCGGTACACGGCCTTGCCATGACCCTTGGCTCGGGCGCCATGACCAACCCCATTGCGGATATCACGCAGGATGTGGATGTGATCATGCTGGTGGGCTCCAATCCCGAGGAAGCGCATCCCGTGGTGGGCATGCAGATCAGGCAGGCCGTGGCCAGGGGCACGAGGCTCATCGTCGTGGACCCGAGAGACATAGGCCTTTCGGCCTGTGCCGACATCCATTTACGCTTAAAGCCCGGAACCAACGTGGCTTTTGCAAACGGGATGATGAACGTTATCATAAACGAGGGCCTGGCCGACGAGGAATTCATAAGAGAGAGGACCGAGGGCTTTTCCGAGCTTAAAAAGATAGTCATGGAATATACTCCCGAAAGGGTCGCGGAGATATGTCACATAGATCCGGATCATCTCAGGGAGGCTGCCCTCATGTATGCAAGGGCAAAGAAGGCTCCCATAATATACTGCCTCGGTGTCACCGAGCATTCCACCGGGACGGAAGGGGTAATGTCCATGTCAAACATGGCGATGCTGACCGGAAAGCTCGGCCGAAGCGGCTGCGGAGTAAATCCCTTAAGGGGGCAGAACAATGTGCAGGGCGCCTGCGATATGGGGGCAATGCCGGGGCAGTTCCCCGGTTATCAGAAAATAACTGACAGTGCCGTAATGGAAAAATTTGAGAAGGGCTGGGGAACAGAGCTTAATAAAAAGCCCGGGGTCTTTGCCACGGATGTGTTCGGAGCGGCAATCATAAAGGAGATAAGGGGACTGTTCATATTCGGGGAGGATCCCATAGTCACCGACGCCGATCAGGGTCATGTAAGAAAGGCGCTTGAGAGCCTTGACTTTCTTGTGGTGGACGATCTGTTCATGACTGAGACCGCTGAGCTTGCGGACGTGGTCCTTCCGGGCACGAGCTATGCCGAGAAGGAGGGTACCTTCACCAATACGGAAAGAAGGGTACAGCGTGTCAGAAAGGCAGTTTCCATTGATGGAGAGATGCGCCTTGATACGGACATTTTTATCGACCTTATGAACAGGATGGGCTACCCGCAGCCTTATCTGACCTCTGAGGAGATAATGGATGAGATAGCGTCCCTTACGCCGAGCTTCCACGGTATATCCCACAGAAGGCTCGACAGAGAGGGAGGGCTTCAGTGGCCCTGTACCGATAAGGACCATCCCGGGACGCCTGTGATGCATGTGGGGAGGTTTACCAGAGGACTGGGCTGGTTTTACCCCGCGGAATATGTTCCGAGCGCCGAGCTTACGGACGAGGAATATCCGTTCATCCTGATGACAGGAAGGATATTATATCATTATAATACGAGAGCCATGACGGGAAGGACTCCGGGGCTTATGGAGAAGGAGGGACATTCCTTTATTGAGCTCAATGACGAGGATGCGGCGAGGCTTGACATAGAGGACGGGGAAAGGATCAGAGCATCCTCGCGGCGCGGTTCTTTAATTACCACCGCCCGTGTCGGCACCAGGGTCTCACCCGGTGAGACCTGGATGCCCTTCCATTTTCCGGATGGAAATGCTAACATTCTTACTAATGCGGCGCTCGACAGGTACGCAAGGATCCCGGAATACAAGGTCTGTGCGATACGGCTGGAGAAAGTTTAGAATTCAGGAGGAAAACTTATGATATACAGGGAATTTAAGGATCTGAAGCTGTCTGCTCTGGGCTTCGGGGCAATGCGGCTTCCGGTGATCGATGGCGACGACGGAAGGATAGACACCGTTCAGACAATGGACATGGTGGATTATGCCATCGAGCACGGGATAAACTATTTTGATACTGCCTGGGGATACCATAACGGCAATTCGGAGACGGTCCTTGGGGAGGCGCTTTTACGCCATCCCCGAAAGGAGTATTATATTGCGGACAAGTTTCCGGGATATGATCTTTCGAATATGGGCAAGGTCAGGGAGATATTTGAACGGCAGCTTCAAAAAACAGGTCAGGAATACTTTGACTTTTATCTGTTCCATAATGTTTGTGAAATGAACATCGACGCCTATCTTGATCCCGGGTACGGGATATATGAATACCTTTCGGAGCAGAGGAGGAACGGAAGGATAAAGCATCTCGGCTTTTCCTGCCACGGTGAGGCCGATGTGCTTAAGAGGTTCCTTGAGGCCTACGGTAAGGATATGGAGTTCTGCCAGCTGCAGCTGAATTATCTTGACTGGACCTTCCAGGGCGGAAGGGAAAAGGTCGGGCTGTTAAAGGAATGGGGGATCCCCGTATGGGTGATGGAGCCCTTAAGAGGCGGAAGCCTCGCAAGGCTTAAAAAAGAGCAGGAGGAAAGCCTTAAGGGGCTGAGGCCTGAGGAAAGCATACCTGCCTGGGCTTTTCGCTACCTTCAGGGCATACCTGAGGTAAAGCTGATACTTTCAGGAATGTCTGACATGGAGCAGCTTAAGGAGAATATCGCGACCTTTGAGGAGGACAGGCCCCTTAATGAAACGGAGCTTAAGGCTGTTGAGAAAATATCGGAGGAGCTTATGGCTCAGAGGTCCGTTCCCTGTACAGCCTGTCATTATTGTGTGAGTCATTGCCCCAAGGGGATCGATATCCCGAGACTGATCGCGTTATATAACGAGCATCTGCTGACCATCTCAAAGGGCGGAATGGCCTTTATCGCCCCTATGGCGCTCATGGCTGTCCCGGAGGATAAACAGCCCTCCGCCTGCCTGCACTGCAGGAGCTGTGAGAAGGTCTGCCCTCAGGGAATAAAGATATCAGAGGTGATGTCTGATTTTGTTTCGGTGCTTGGGGCGTGAACGGAGATATTCGTATGGATAAAAAGGTTATCGTGGCAGGGCATATCTGCATAGACATAACACCTGAGATACAGGGCGGGCGCATACAGGACCCGGCGGCTTTTCTTTCTCCGGGAAGGCTTGTGAATGTGGGAAAGGCCGACATACATACCGGGGGGGTCGTCGCAAATACCGGGCTTGCCATGAAGATACTCGGGGCCGATGTGAGGCTCCTTGGAAAGATCGGGGACGATTCCTTCGGCAGCATGATAGAAGGGATACTTGGAAGCTACGATGCCGCGGAGGGGCTCATAAAAAGGAATGGGGAGAGCAGCTCCTATACGATAGTGCTTGCAATCCCGGGAGTAGACAGGATGTTTCTGCATAACCCGGGAGCAAACGACACCTTCTGTTCGGAGGATATCCCGGCGGAAGCTCTTGAGGATACGGCCCTGTTCCATTTCGGATACCCTCCGCTCATGAAGCGGATCTATGAGGACAACGGGGATGAGCTCGTTAAGATAATGCGGCTTGCCCGTGACAGTGGAGCAGCCACCTCCCTTGACCTTGCCGCGGTGGACCCCTCCTCCGAGGCGGGAAGGGCTGACTGGAGCCTTATACTTTCAAGGATACTGCCCCTGACCGATATTTTTGTGCCCAGTATAGAGGAGCTCTGCTCCATGCTTGACGGCGATATGTACGCGCGGATAAGGCAAAGGGCCGGCAACCGCGATTTCACCGAGGTGCTGAGGCAGGAGGAGATCGTTTCGTTAGCTGAAAAATGTATATCCATGGGGGCGGGGATCGTCCTTTTAAAATGCGGAATCCCGGGAATGTATTACCTGAGCGCGGGAGAGGAGAGGATAGGGAGGATAAGCCCAAGGCTTGAGCTTGATGTAAGAGAATGGTCGGACAGAAGGGGCTTTGAAGAAAGCTTTGTGCCTGATCGCGTGCTTTCAGGCACGGGAGCGGGGGATACCAGCGCCGCCGCCTTTCTCGTAAGCCTCCTTGCGGGATATCCGCCTTCAAAATGTGCAGAATACGCGGCAGCCACCGGTGCCTGCTGCGTGACAGCGTATGATGCTCTGAGCGGCCTTATGACCCTGCCGGAGATTGATAAAAAAATAAGCGCCGGCTGGAAAAAGATAAGAAACGGGAGTGACATAGGCTAATGGATTTTTTATCAGACAAAAACAGTAAGAGACAGTTTATCACATGCTATACGGCTTTCATCATCAACGGAATGCTGGCCCTTTCGATAGGGTCCCTGCTTCCGTTCATAAGGGATGCAAGAGGGCTTGACTATGCCTTCGCGGGGCTTATAGTGAGCCTTCATTCGGTAGGGAATTTTATTTCCAGCTTCTTTGCGGGGGCTCTGGCGGCTGCGATCGGAAGAAAGAGGAGCATCCTTATATTTGATATATTCTGTCCCATAGCTTATCTTCTCATAATCCTTGCGAGCAATAATCTTATGATAGCGGCGGCCTTTCTGCTGACGGGGCTTGCAAGGGGGGCTAACAGCAATTACTGCAATACCGCGATAAACGAGCTGGCTCCCGGAAAGGCCTGGATACTGAACGGCCTGCATGCCATGTTTTCGGTTGGGGCCTTCCTGTTTCCGATCCTGCTTACGCTGTTTACGAAGAATAACGGGGACGGGTGGATATATGCCTGTTATTTCATGCTTGTCATGGGTATCTTAAGCTTTACGCTTTATCTTCTTTCTCCCGGTGAGGAATCAGGGGGTAAGGGCAGTGCAAAAGCCGCGGGGGCCGAAAAAACGGGGGATAACGGCTTCGGGTTCTTTAAGGAAAGGCTTTTCTGGCTTGCGATATGCACCCTGTTTTTCTATCTCTGCGCGGAGCAGGGGGTCATAGGCTGGATGGTAACATATTTTACGGATACGGGATATATAAGCAAAAGCCTCGCACAGATAACCGCAAGCATACTGTGGATCATGATGCTTACGGGAAGGCTGCTTACGGCCTTTCTCTCCACCAGAGTGGATAAAAGGAAGATCATGCCGGTGATGGGAGCCGGGATAGTTGTTTTTTTCATACTGCTTCTGTTTGCACGAAGCGCGTCTATGATAGTTATATGTATAATGGGCTTCGGTCTTTCCATGGCGGGTATCTATCCCACCGCGGTATCCTTTACCGGTAAGCTTATAAAGAGGTATTCGCTGGCGTGGAGCTTTATCCTCACCATTGCGAGCCTCGGCTCCATAATAATGCCATCCGTGGTGGGACACACCGCTGAGAGGTTCGGGATATACACGGGTATAAGCACCATCGCGGCGGTGGTGGTCATAGATTTCATATCTGTTTTACTGCTTGTGAGGGACAGGAGCGGGGAATGAGGGTGGTCTATTTGACCACCCTGGTAAATTCTATCGTCTGACCGTAGGAGAGCTCATCAAACATATCCTCAAACTCCTCCTCCGCCTCGGTCTGGTCGGTTTCGATATCGACTTCACCGTCATCGTAATCGTAATCGGCATAGCCATAGGTGGGGTTTCCCTCACCGTCATATTCCACCCAGACCTCCTGCTCAAGGAAGAGGCTGCCGTCCTTTATTGTGTATTCCTCCGCCCGGTGATGGCTGCACACATAAAGGCTGTTGTCGTCATCCAGGGTAAGAGGGTAGGCGGTCCCGCCGCATTCAACATAACCAAGGTACTCAGGCCCATTCTGTCCGTAGACGAAGATCTCCGCGTCTATAGCGACATATTTTCCGTCCAGATCCTCGTAGGTGCCGCTTGATACAAGCAGAACATCCGTATCTCCGAGCTTTACGTTTGCATAGCCCTGGCCGTCTGAGAGCCGGTCCACTATATGTGTGAAGGTATCGCAGCCCGTAATGTCAACAGAGAGCTCGTGTTCCCTTCCCTCACGGATAAATTCAAGCTCTGTTCCGTCATAGTTAAGGGTGAGCCTGTCGCCGTCTAATGTATAGTCGTAGAAGAAATCTCCCTGTGTTCCCATGATCTTTTTGTAGCCCCAAAGGATCGGGATATCGTCCTGCAGGCTTAAGAAGCCGGTGTGGTCATGGTTGAGCTGAAGCACGTCAGTTTTGACAAGCTCATTTCCGTCAAGCTCGTCGGTATTGCTCCTGACATAGGTCCCCGGACGGTCGTTGTACATCGTCTGAGGCTCTGACGGATCAAGGACAAGAGTATCCACGATCATGGAAA
This sequence comes from Lachnospiraceae bacterium UBA3814, assembly GCA_002368575.1. Lineage (GTDB taxonomy): Bacteria > Bacillota > Clostridia > Lachnospirales > Lachnospiraceae > UBA2868. The sequence continues at coordinate 23,845 of DFEA01000012.1, forward strand.
TATAGTCGCTCACCGCCGTATCAAGCTCATCCTGCCCGGATATGTGGGTTATGAACGAAAGGAGCAGGGTACCGCCGTTATACTCGGTCACGATATAATCCTCATAAATACGTGAACCGTTTTCCGACTCCTGTACTTCGTCAGGGCCAGGCATCACCCAGATGGCCCAGCGGTTTTCATCGCCTCCTAAGGAGCCTTCCCTTATTACCATGTCCTTATGGCTCTTTGTAAGCTCGTCTATCACCTCAGGGGGCAGTTTATCCTCAATGGTCTGTATGGCCACCATATTGGTGCCCGCGGATTCTCCGGTATAAACAAAATCCGTTTCGTTATCGCTCTCATTGACAGTGAACAGGGAGGGCACGTAGCGTACAGACCATCCGTGATCGCTTTCGTAGGTCTCATCATCAGGAAGCTTGATATCCTCAACTGGCGCTTCCGCGTCAGTATCCCCGGCGGTCCCGACAGAATATTTCTGTCCGCCTACATCTATCGTAATGTTTACCGGCAGGGAACAGGCAGACAGCATTGATGCTGTCAGAACACCTGATATCAATAAGGTCATCCATCTTTTCTTCATAATTTTCCCTTTCTTATATTCTGTTTCAGCTTACGGTAAAACAGCTTTGCCGTTTCCCGTAAAATGCCTTCCGCATTTATTATACGCTTCTTGTCCGGAAACGGCAAAACATATGTCATTTTTGTTCACGGTTAAATATCGGTCAGAGCCGATGGATGGTGCTTAACAGCAACATTTTTCTTCAGATTTCCGCATAAATATGATAAGATAGTTTTGGAAAAGGTACTGTGAAGGGATGTATACAGCCGTTTAAGACAGCGGGAACAAAGGAAAAGTCTGCAGATGATCCAGAAAACATACACCTTCAATTCCATGGACGAATTCAGAAACGGGGCAGCTTCAATACGAGGTGAGGCTTTCTTTTCGGATGCTTCCGAAAAGATACTTCTTGCATGGGCGCAGCTATGGGAGGAGGAAGAGTTCAGTGCCTTCAGGGATGAGCTTAAAAAGCTTTTTCCCGACTGCACGGCAGTCGGTACAAATCACTTAAGCAGCAATGATATCCTTCATAACCGGATCGACGGGACCGGAGAGGATAAGGGGATCATTCTTTCACTGCTGCAGCTTGAAAGCTCCTCCGCGTCGCTTTTCAGTATGGAAATGGGGAGACGTGAGGAGGAGAAGGCCGGTATTGCCCTTAACGGGTTTATAAAGGAAAGAGAGGCGGTAAAGGGGATATTTCTGATCCCGCCGGATTATTTCTGCTCTGCCGAGGCGCTGCTTAAGGAGGGAATGAAGGGCACGGAGGGAATAAAGGTCTTCGGGATAAAGACGTCCCTGCTTCCCGGCTATCAGACCTTCGGCTGGGAAAAGGGAGGAGAGCTCAGAAAACGTCGGCTTTTTGCCCTTATCCTCCACGGAAAGAGCCTTGACATAAGGATGCATTATAACCTGGGCTGGACGCCCGTCGGGAAGGTCATGACCGTTACAAAGGAGGAGAATCCCTTTTTTGTGGATGAGGTGGACGGAAAACCGGCTGCCTGTATCTACAACAGGTATCTTGGCCTGAGGGATGACCAGATAATCCCGGACAATCTGAGTGAATTTCCGCTGATAATACAAAGGGACGACCTCAGGATCTCACGTATAGGGGTGACCGGACCGAAAAAGGGGCAGCTGGTATTCGGCGCTCCGGTTTACTTAAATGACAGGATCTGCTTAAGCTACGGAAACCCGGACGCGCTTTTTTCCGAGGTCAGAAGGGACAGCGAGGAGGTCCTTGAGTTCGGCCCCCAGGCCGGATTCCTCATAGTCTGCGCCAACAGGATCATGCTCCTTAAGGACAGGGAAAAGGAAGAGATCGGTTATTATAAACGTTATATGAAGGAGGCTGTCGCCCTTTACGGATATGCGGAGATATTTTATATCGACGGAAGGGGCGGGGAGCTTAACAGCGCACTGGTATCCGTTGCCTTAAGGGAGACCGGTACGGAAAATGAAGAGGCAGAGGAGCTGAGAGAGACCGGGAAGGAAGCGGTAAAGGCTGCGGCAGAGGCTTACGGCAGCCCTTCGGAAGCCGGCGGGGATATCAATGTGCCCTTCATCGACAGGCTTTCAAGGTTCTTTAAGGAAATATCGGAGGACCTTTTACAGGCCGTGGAAGAGGCAGAGGAGGCAAACAGGGCAAAATCGGCATTTTTCTCCTGTATCTCCCATGAATTCAGGACCCCTCTCAATTCCATCCTCGGAATGAACGAGATGATATTACGGGAAAGCGGAGAGGGAAGGCTTAAGGAGTATGCCGAAAACATCGAAAGCTCCGGAAGGCTTTTGCTGCAGCTTGTAAACGATATTTTGGATACGGAAAAGATAGAGGCCGGAAAAATGGAAATAATCCCTGTTGAATATGATATAAAGACCGTTATCAGAGAGATCGTAAGGATGATGTCGCCGGGTGCGCACGCCAAGGGCTTAAAGCTTAAGCTTAAGGTCACCGGAGAGCTGCCAGACGTGCTGTTCGGGGATGAGAACAGGCTCAGGCAGTGCATCATTAACCTGTTAAACAACGCGGTAAAATACACCCAGGAGGGCGAGGTCTTTTTTTCGGTCTTTGCCGAGATGGTCGATCCTGCCACGGTAAGGCTTGACATCAGCGTAAAGGATACGGGTATAGGAATAAGGGAGGAGGATATTGAGAAGCTGAGCCTCCCGTTTGAGAGAGTGGACACCTCGAAAAATTATAACGTTGAGGGGAGCGGACTGGGGCTTGGGATCGTAAAGAACCTGCTTGAACTCATGGGCTCGAGGCTTGTGATCAAGAGCAGCTATGGTGAGGGCTCCGAGTTTTCCTTCAGTATCCTTCAGGAGGTAAGATGCCTGAAAAAGGAGAAGGCGCCGAAGCAGCCTGAACCGGAAAAGAGGAGCGGGGCCTGTCGGTTTACAGACACCTCTGTCCTGGTCGTGGATGATACGCCTATGAACATCGATGTGATCAGGGTATTCCTCAGGAATACTGGAATTAACGTGGATTCCGCTCCGGACGGAATGACGGCGATCGGTATGCTCAGGGAAAAGAAATACGACATAATCCTTCTGGATCACCGGATGCCGGGGATGGACGGGATAGAGACCTTTAAAAGGATAAGGTCGGACAGTGAGAGCAGAAACAGGGATTCCGTATTTATAATGCTGACGGCTAATGAAGCCGAGGGAGCCAGGGAGAGGTTTGTTAAGGAGGAGGGCTTTGATGATTTCATTGCAAAGCCCGTAAAGATGAAAGAGCTTGAGGAGATCATAAAAAGGCATGTCCCCCCGGAAAAGGCAAGGTGTGAGTAACTGTCAGGCACAGGGTGCTCTCAGGTAACGGTGTGAAGATAAGGATATATGAAGAATACTCTTAACAGGATCAAAAGACAGCTCTTTATAAACGGGATCATACTGCTTATCATTTATGCGGCGGCGGCTACTCTCATGCAGGTTTATATCAATACCGGGGACTACAGGAGAGAGACGGAGAACAAGCGCTTAAAGACCGAGGAGATCCTTGCGGATAACCGTCTGGAGCTTCAGAAGAATTACAGGGGCTTTGAAAGGATAATGCAGTCAAAGGCAAGGACCGCAGTATACCTTATGAAGAACGATAAGAACACGGAGCTGGACTCAGGGTCTCTTCTGTGGCTTTCCTATCTGCTGTCGGTCTCAAACGTTTACCTTATCGACGGAGAGGGGAACATTGTAAACAGCGCAAAGGAGTTTACATATATCGATCTTGAAAAAGAGAAGGATTTTTTTAAGAGCGAGGATAACGAATCACTCATAAATCATATCAGCGACAAGCCCTCGAAGGTGTCCATCATGTACTGGCAGGACGAAGAAAGCAATGAAGAGGGTTATTTCGGGTTGTGCTCGACCGCCATGGACTATAATCATATAATAGTGCTGGAATCCGACGCGGACGGGCTGAAGAACCTGAATGACGCCACAACGTCCTGGAAGGCGGTCCTTTCAAGGAATACCATAGGAAAGACCGGCTTCATCTTTGCCATTAACGACGACGGTGAGTTTGCTTATTATCCCGATAATCACATCAAGGAAATGGGCCCTGCCGCAGTGGGTATTGACATCAGGGAATTTAAGGAAAGCAACGGAACCTTCATGGAGATAGACGGAAAGCCGTACTTCTGCGGTCTCAATCATATCCCGGAGGAGGAAGCGTGGGTCATAAGCGCCATACCGCTCTCCGACATTCTCGGCTCCGTATCCGGCTATATGATACCGATGTTCGTCATCATGTCTGTCCTGACACTCGGGATCATCATGTTCTATATAGCTTACTTTGAAGAAGAGAGGAGAGAGGAGGAGATCACGGAGGATCTCGGACGTGCCGTGCTGAAACGGATGTCGGGCGTTATTGCGGTGTCGTCTGCGGTGGTACTTATAAGCTCGGTCTATCTGCAGCAGTATATCAATATCTCCTCACAGAGGACCTCGAATCAGAGGGAGGCAAATACCCTGATCGCTTCGCTTGAGCAGAATACCGAAAGCCGTAAAAACGCGGTGAAGCAGTACGAGGCATTTATGGAGGATACCTCCGGGATAGTAGTACGCAGCATTACGGACAACGCAGAGCTTGTGAGCAGGGATTCTCTTAAGCAGCTTGCGGACGATGTGGGCGCAAAGCATATCCTTATCTATGAGAAGCACGGAAACGTGGTGGCCTCGGATGCCGCATACTACGGGCTTTCCCTTTCAAGGGACGAGGAGGCTCCCTCCTATAAATTCAGGCGGCTTCTGACCGGAACGCCGCTTGTGTACCAGACGGTGCCCGACCAGGATTATCTTGAGAAGCCGTATTTATACGTGGGAGCTTTAAAGACCGACCCCTACGGGATCCCCGACGGCTTTGTGCAGCTGGCCTTTGACCCGACTCTTTACGATCTTTTTACCAGCTCCACCTCCTTAAGCACGATCTTCTCGACCTTCAGCGGAAGCAATAACGCCTTTGTATTCTCCGTGGATAAAAAGACCAATACCTTCGGCTACTATCCCGAGAAGAGCTACATAGGAAAATCCGTGGACCGCTACGGCATCACCGACAGGGAGAAGATAGACGGCTTCAGCGGCTTCATTAATATACACGGCGAGGAATACTATGTTTACTGCAGGGAATCCCAGGACTCCTATGTCTTTGTCGCCGCTGAGAACGATCTGCTTACGTCCTACGGGGTAAGGTACGGGCTGCTTATGTCCGTGCCGGCCATAGTGCTGTTTTTTGTGCTGATCATTATTTTCAGGGTCAGGATCATGGGCATCGAGAAGGCGCTCTATTCGGAAGCCACCGGGGAGGCCGTGCAGGCTGAGCTTATGGAAAATACAGCCGTGATCGAGGTGAAAAAGATACGGAATTTCCTCAAAACGGCATTTTTCGTGGTGGCGGGCTTTATTACGATAATCGTGCTGTTCGGGCAGAGCTTTATCTCTGATGAGTCCACCGCGGGCTATATCCTGAGCAGGGGCTGGAACAAGGGAGTGCACATTTTCTCAATAACCTTCTGTATGATCGAGATCTGTGTCGTAGGCTTCTGTGTTATGACGATAATGTCGATCCTTAAGCTGCTTGCGGAATCGATCCCGGGCTGGGGTGAAACGGTGCTTAAGATGCTTATGAGCTTTGTCAAATACATAGCCGTTATAGGGACGGTGTTTAACTGCGCCGAGCTTTTGGGAGCGGGGACCGATGCTCTGCTTGCCTCGGCCGGTATACTGACCGTATTCATAGGTCTCGGTTCACAGAAGCTCATAACGGATGTGCTTGCGGGGCTCTTCATTATCTTTGAGGGGGATTTCCATGTAGGGGATATAATAAACATTGATAATTCCAGAGGAAGGGTGCTTGAGATCGGGATAAGGAACACCAAGCTTCTTGATCCCGATACCAATCATATAATGATCATAAATAACAGCACCCTGAATAAGATATATAATCTTTCGGCTCTTCCCTCCATCATATATCCGACTCTTTCGGTGGAGTACGGAGACAGGATCGAAAAGCTTGAGGAGATAATATACAGAGAGCTTCCGGTGATGAAGGCGGGCATGCCGAAGGTCATAGACGGGCCGGACTATATAGGAGTGGACGAGCTGGGCGACTCGGCTGTCGTCCTTAAGTTCAGGATATCCTGCCTCGAGAAGGATTATCTTGCGGCCAGAAGATCGGCTTACCGGGAGCTTAAGCGTATGTGCGAGAGAAACGGGATCAATATCCCATACCCGCAGATCGTGGTCAATCAGAGATGATAAGGAAATGATCCGTTCGGCAAGCTGAACGGATCGGCGCAGAGAGGAGAAAGTGGAGATGGGAAGTCTTGAGGAAGCAAGGGAGTTGTTCTATAAGGACAGATACGCCGTACTCAGCGGGATAGAGATCGATGAGGTCGGCAGTGACCATGTAAGATGCAGCATGAAGCTTACCGAAGCTCACAGGAACGCTTACGGAGGGATAATGGGCGGAGCCATTTACACCCTTGCGGATTTTGCGTTTGCGGTCGCGTCGAATTACTGTAAGGAAAGGCCGACGGTAAGCCTGACAGGGCAGGCAAGCTTTTTGAGCGCGTCAAAGGGAAGTATCCTGTATGCGGATACCAGGCTCATAAAGGACGGGAGGCGAAACTGCTTTTATGAGGTGGTTGTAAGCGATGATACGGGAAGGGATATTGCCTCAGTCTGCTTTACCGGAGCACATATAGAGCGCTGAAAAAATTTATTTTTTTTTTGCCATTACGGGTTTGGAGGCGTATAAACATCTGACGGGACAAGGGTATTTACATTCGCCGGACCGCTCCGGCGCAGGCCCGCATGAATGCGGATCTGAGTATTTGCAAGGAGGAGACATGAAGAACAGATTTAACGCAAAAAGAATAGACGACATTGAGCTTGAAGCTGTAAGCGGAGGCGCGGTAAACGGAAGAGCCCATGTGGCAGGAACCCCGATGAGAAACGCCGCAATGAGCATCGCTTCGGGATCGGGGGTCTCTTCAGCCCCGGGGGCAGGTAATGATGAGCCGGTTCAGCTTATGCGGGTATCCTGCTGCAACTGTCACGAGGTATTTGAGGTAAATATCATGAAGCATAAGGCGGTATGTCCGAACTGCAACACACTCAATACTTTTAACGGGTGACGGGAAAAGCGTGCCGGCACGGCTTCAGCCTTTGCCGGTGCGGCGGTGCGGCTGTTTACAAAAACGGGACCCGTAAGGACGGGAAAACTCCTGATGCAGTAAAAGCTGCGGAGGGAGTTTTTTTATGAGAGGTAAGGCCTTAAGACGCATGAGCGCATTAGCGATTGACGTGACGATAAGAAAAAAAGGATCATTTCAGACGATTCTCAGCCCGGGAGTATGATATCGGTCAAAAAATCATTTTCAACAGGGGGGGGATATGGTGTATATTATTTTTGTCCTGGAGATCAACCCGGCTGATCATGAAAAGAAACCGAAGCCTAAAAAACGCAGCATCATACAGGAAAAAACATGACTACAGACATTCTGAAGCAGAAACAAAAAGAGAGATTTATCGTATTTCTTACATCACTTGCCTCAATAGGGCTGATCATTGCAAATCAGCTCATGGGCTGGGAGGCATGGGTACCCGTCGTTTTGCTTATAATGATCGTCCTGTTGTGGGCGATACACCTGTCAGAGAAGCTGAATCCCGACTGGAAAGCATTATTCTGTTTTCTCACTGCCTTCATGAACGTGTTCTATTTCAGTGTTCACCATACCAGTCTCTTTGATATAGCCGCGGTAGTATCCATGGCCATGATAGCTTACACGTCCTTTGACCGGGTATACATGATGCATGCGTTCCTGGCGGAGTTTTTTTTCCTTATGCCTTAATGAAAATGATGCCCGTAAGGTAATGGGCAATATTAAAAGGAACTGGGAAAACGGACGCTTCCATATGGATGTGGAGGTAAAGAGCGCCACAGACACATTGTCCTTTATGAGTGATGAATGAGCATCACGTCCTTCCTCCCTTCGTTGATACCCCCTGATATCCCTTAAATCAGGCAGCCGGAGGACAGAGCGGTTCGCCTGCGGGTGAGCTTCTGCGTAAAATCAGGGCTTGACATTCGGGAATTCTTTCCTGACAATAATGATAAAACTGTGAATGCGCTGTGGATGGCCGCAGCTTAAAAGGGGGATCAGGTATGAATTTTTTTGAAGAAGTCAGAGTCATTCTGGGAGAAAAGAGCGGGAAAAGGCTTGCCGCCCTTTCCGGGTCAGTATTTGTGATCATCACCGCGATTGTTTTTTATGCTTCGATCAGCCTGTGCAACAGTATTCAGCTCAAGCTGATGGACGAATATATGTGGGAGATCCCTAAGATCCTGGAAAGCCGAAGCAGCGAGCTGAACCTGTACACAAAGGTCTATGAGGAAGACATCCTGGCGCGTGCGGAGATCGGGCTCATGCTTTATGATGAAGAGAATGTACTCAGTGATGCGGAAAGGCTTCAGTGGGTGCGGGAAGCGGTATCGGCCGACAGCGTCTCAGTGCTTGACGGAGAGGGGAAGCCTGTTTCTGTTGACGGCACGGTCAGCATGAAGGAGGACTTCAGTACGTGGATAGAGACTCTTGAACCGCGCAGCCCGCGGCTTGAGCTGTATCCTGCCCGTTCAAAGAACGGTGAGGCTACGGGAGAAAATGACGTCATAGGCTATGTGCGGCTCCCATTGCCGGAAGACGCGGAGGGAAGCCTCCTGTTTGAATTCCCCTGCGACAGGGTGTCAGAGCTTTACAATGCCATCGAGGACTGGTCGGGTGTGCTTGAGCGCATACTTTCCGGTGCAGATGCCGTTGCTTATGCCAAAACCGGAGACGAGTTGACGGGTTATCCGCTTGACGGACTCACAGATGAACAGATCCCGCAGCTTAAGGAGGAGCTTGGGAGCATCTTTGAGAATGCGGAATTATATGAGAGCACGGGAAGCGGAAGACGCGGAAGGTTCATCACCCTGCTCGGCAAAAGCTACTTTTCAACGATAACGCAATATAAGGAGGAGGGGCAGGAGGATACGGATATCCTGTTCGCGCTCCCGACCGGGAAAGCCATCAGAAACGCTCTTTATATCGCCGTGTCCATTTCTCTTCTTATCGGCTGCGGGATCCTGCTGCTTCAGCTCTATGCTTACCATCGGCTTAAACAGAAGCTCAACGGCGGGGATGCGGAGAAGCTGTCCCACAGATATGTGCATCAGGCGACCTGGCCGGGGATCATTACCGTGATCGCCGTGACCCTCATTTTTTCCGGCATGCTCCTTATGCTGGAGAGCCGGACAAATGCCGCTGTCACCACCACAATATATAGGGAGCTCCTTCAGCGTGAGATAGACTGGCGAAAAGACCGGGAAGGCGAGATCCGCAAAAGCATTGCGGATTACTGCCTGGATTCCACACAAATGCTTGCCACCGTGTTATCGGAGTATAAGGATTACCGGACGCACGATACTCTGGAGGCCCTAAGCCGCGTTGTCGGGGCCGATTACATTATGTACTTCGACAAAAACGGGCAGGAGCTTGCCGCGAGCAACAGCTATACAGGCTTTACCATAGGTACAGACCTGAGTGAGGATTACCGGGCGGTGCTTTTAGGCTATCCCCATGTTATCGTGGGTCCGGAGGCTGATCCCTACACGGGACGGATGCAGCTTGGCACGGCTGTGCTTATGACAGACGGGGACGGGAAGCCGGACGGATTCATTCTGGCTGCCTACGATGCCGGGGAGGTGTCACAGGCGGTCGGGCAGCTTTCCTATGAAAATACGGTTAACAGCTTTACCGTGCACGAGGACCATATCGCTGCCGCGGTAAGCGATGAGGACGGACGTTTCATCGCCCACACCGATCAGGGGATGATCGGTCAGAGGGCGGCAGACTTCCTGAAGGGATACGAGCCCGGCAAAAGCTTTGAGGGCTTTACCGATTACAAAGGTGAGAGCATGTGCGTGTCCGCAAGCACGGCCGACGGAAGGACTCTCCTGTTTATGGTGCCCGAGCGGGGGAACATGGAGATGCAGGCGGCCTTTGGCCTGATCTTCTTAGCGGTACCGCTGCTTCTGGGGCTTTTGTATTATCCCGGCGCGGACGTGCTGATCGCAAAGGCGATCACAGAGGCCAAGGGGAAGCTTGGGACACCTGACCCGACCATAAATCCCATCACGGTCTTTTCGGATGGTTATGCTCTTTTTGTGACCCTGTTTGCCTTCATTGCCCTGATCGCCTCCTTAAACGGCTGGTGGACCTCCTTTGATTATGTGTTCGGCGGAGAGTGGACAAGGGGCGTACACCTGTATTCCCTCTGGGCATCCCTGTTTACCCTGGCTGTTACCCTGTTCTGCGAATTTCTGTTGAGGCGGGTGCTTAAACTTATGGAAATGCGGTTAAGCCATCAGGGGAAAACGATCACCCGGCTGGTGAACAGCCTTATCATCTATGCCGCAAACCTTTTCCTTGTTTTCTGTATCCTTGGATTTTTCGGGGTAAACACCGCGGCTCTGCTTGCCTCCGCCGGGGTCATTTCCATAGCCGTCGGTATGGGCGCCCAGAGCATGGCCTCTGACCTGTTAGCCGGCTTCTTTATGATGTTAGAGGGCACCATCCGTGTGGGCGACCTTGTAAATGCCGGAGGAGTCACGGGATATGTGACGGATATGGGCATCCGCACCACAGAGATTACGGATGAGGAGGGCAATGTCGTCACCCTTAACAACAGCAAGGTAAGCCCTGTGAAAAACATGAGCCGGAAGCAGCCGGAGAAGGAGAAGGAAAACCCGCGGAAAACAGAAAATTAACGGTCCGGAAGGAAAAAGGAATGAACACGAGCAGATTATTAGCCTATGAAAAGCTTCATAATATCAGGGATCTTGGCGGGATGAAGGGGGCCTCCGGAAAAAGGATCGTAAGCGGAAGGCTTGTCCGCTGCGGCCTGCTTTCGGATCTGTCGGATAACGACAGAAAGGCGCTGCCCTTGCTTGCGGATACGGTGATAGATTTTCGCACGGAGGGTGAGAGGAGCGAAAAGCCGGATGCCGGGCTTTTGGGGCTTAAATATTACCATATCCCCATACTTGATTCCCTGACAGCGGGGATAACTCATGAAAAGGCTGCCGATGAGTATGCTTTTCGAAGGCTCGGGGAAGATCCCGTAAAGGCCAGGCAGTATATGTGCGATATGTATCATGCCTTTGCGGAAAGTGATTTTGCCGCATCCCAGTATGCAAGGTTTATACGCCTTCTGCTGGAGCCGCATGAAAAAGCGGTCGTCTGGCATTGTACCGCCGGAAAGGACCGGGCCGGGACAGGAGCCGCGATCGTGGAAGAGCTTTTAGGTGTGAGCAGGGCCGATGTCATCGAGGATTATCTTATGACGAATGAGTACCTGAAGGACGACATCGTGTTCCTGACGGGGTTTGTAAAGGCTCAGGCCGGGCCGGAGAACGCGATCTCTGATGAGGCGCTTAAATATCTTTTCGGGGCCGACAGGGCCTATATCGAAGAATATTATAATACGTTAAACATCAAATACGGAAGCTTTGAGGGCTTTGTTCGGGATGGCTTAAAGCTTTCCGGGGAGGATATAAAAAAGCTCAGGTCTGTGTACCTTAAATGAGATCATTTATCAGAGTGAAGTATATACAGGTAAGGAGGAAGCAAAATGGCAAACCGCCACAGGTCAAAACACAATAGATCAAAACGCAATATTACAAAGCTGTTTGAAGAAAGAAGGGGGAACCTTGACTCCCGCGTGAAGCGGGACTATATAAGGAACGGGATAGCGACCATTCCCTGTAATATTTCCGACTATAACGATGTGATAAGCACCTACAGTGTGGACGGCTTTGAGACTCTGGCTCCGGAGTTTGAGGATTATGTCAAATCATCCGCGGAGGTGGCCACTCCTGAGCATCCGCTTGTGCTTAACATCATCGGGGACAGTCTGAGCGAGAAGGAGAAAAAGACCATCGCGGATGTCATCATGGAGGATTTCGCCTATGATCTGGGTATCGTTGAAAAGGAAGAGAAGAGGCATATGCGCATCTTCTTGGGTATGTTCTTCGGCCTGCTCATTTCAGGAGTGCTGCTGTATCTGACCCATGTTCTGGCGGAGGTGCCCCGGGAGCTGTTTTTTATCCTGTTCTGGTTTATGGGCGATACGCTGTGTGACTATATCTTCCTGACAGGGCATGATCTTCGCAGGGACAGGCTGCTTGCCGGACGGCTTGCGAGCATCAGGGTGATGTTTTCCGACAGCTTTAAGGATCCTGCCTACACCAAAAACGATGTGGACAGGCTGTACTCAGAGATAGAGAAGGAAGTGGAGGAAACGATACGGGAAGAGAAATCAGCGGAGACCGACGACTCAATAGTTTGACATTCCGGCAACCGGATTGAAACGCGATGAGATGAATGCTATAATAGTCAGGTCAGCTTACTTTTTTATCTGTTCCGACGAATAGATATGATGTCGGGGTCAAAAGTGCCATGTGACATTTGACCCAGACATCATCTTCATATATGCTGGATGACGAAGCATGAGATCACGGATACGTTTATCAGAGAGCTTTACATACAGTAAAATGCTGCGGTTTACTTTGCCGTCCGTTGTGATGAATATATTTGCTTCCCTGTACATCATCGTGGACGGCTTTTTTGTCGCTAATTTTGTCGGGACGGCGGAATTTGCGGCTGTCAATCTGATCATGCCCGCGATGAATATCCCCGGGACTATCGGGTATATGTTCGGCGTGGGAGGCAGCGCGCTGATCGCAAGGCTTTCAGGTGAGGGTGACCAGGATAAGGCGAACAGCCTCTTTTCCCTGCTTGTGTTAGTGTCCTCCTGTCTGGGTGTATTGATGCTTGTGCCGGGTTTTATCTTTATGCGCCCGCTCACAGCTCTGCTCGGTGCACAGGGACAGCTCCTTGAAAACAGTGTGCTGTACGGACGGATCTTTATATTGGCACTGCCGGCATGGATATTGCTGTATGAATTTCAGCTTTTCTTTGTAGCTGCCGAAAGACCGGAGCTGGGCCTTGCCGTTACATTATGCGCGGGTTTCTGTAATATAGCACTGGACGCGCTTTTTATCATAGTATTTAAATGGGGGCTTGCAGGGGCAGCGGCGGCCTCGGCAATAAGTCAGCTCACGGGGGGGCTGTTTCCGATCATTTATTTCGGACGGAAGAACAACAGTCTTCTGAGGCTTACGAAGCCTGTATGGGATGGCATCGCGATCCTTAAGGCTTTAGGAAACGGATCCTCGGAATTCATGTCGGAGGTCTCCTATTCCGTCGTGGGGATCATCTACAATCTGCAGCTGCTTAAATACGCGGGTGAAAACGGTGTCGCCATTTATGGGGTGCTTATGTATGTAAGCCTCATCTTTTCAGCCATTTTTGTAGGGTATTCAAATGGTATCGGACCGGTGTTCAGCTATCATTACGGCGCAGGGGATCACGGGGAGTTAAAAAAACTGCGAAAAAGAAGCCTGGCGCTCATCGCGCTTACATCCGTTGTGATGTTTGTGCTTTCCGAAGCTCTTGCAGTTCCCGTTTCGGGCCTCTTTTTTCAGAGGGACGCGAAGGTGGTTCGGGACACCGTACACGCATTCAGGATTTTTTCTCCCGCGTATCTGTTTGCGGGCATAGCCATTTTCAACCAGGCTTTCTTTACGGCTCTGGGCAACGGACAGGTATCTGCGGTGATAGCTTTTCTGCGTACGTTTGTGTTTGAGCTGGTGGCGGTGCTCTTACTGCCGGGACTGCTTGGGATCGACGGCATATGGTGCTGTGCATTGTTCTCAGAGCTTATGGCTGCCGTGACCGGGAGCATATTCGTGATCGCGCTGCAAAAAAAATATCAATACTGAATACAGTAAACGGATCAGATTCGTTCACTATATTAATAACTTTACAGGAGGAATGTTATGTCGATTTTTACAATTGTAGTGTTGCTGGGGATCTTTTTGATCATCGGTGGTATTTCTCTTGCGGCCACGCCGCTCATAACCTTTATGAGCGCGGGCTACTTCATCATCGTATTGTTTTTCATCTGGGGCATTGCGGGCATTATCCGCGGAGTCCGCGAGAAGCGCTACGATAAGGATTTTTTCTTTGCAATACTCAGCCTGATCTTAGCCATTGTCGGCTTTGCCACACCGGGAGCCGCCGCCCTGAACAGCTCCATGCTGATCTACATGGCTGCCTTCTGGTTCCTGCTTCATGGTGTGCTGTCCATAATCAATGCCATAAGGACCTATAAGGAGGGAGCCGGGACCGCGGTCGTGGTGATAGGTGTAATACTGGGCGTGCTGGAGCTGATCCTGTTTGGCTACTCCATGGCGCATCCGGCAGTGCTGGCGGTGAGCATCGGCGTTCTCATCGGCTTCTATTTTATAGAATCCGGCCTCAATTTGATCCTTATCGGATCGGTTGCCTGCAAAGGAGGCAATAATCTTACGATCCTGTTCACGATCATGGGAGTTCTGATGATAATAGGCGGCTTCTGCATGATCGCCACTCCGCTGACGAGCTTCTTCAGTGTCGGGCATTGTATAATAATGCTGTTATTTATCAACGGCGTTCTCGGTATAGTCAGGGCCATCTTGAACAAGCGCTACGACAGGGAGTTTTTCTTTTCGATATTGAGCCTGATACTGGGCATCATCGGCTTTTCAGTTCCCGGACTTGCGGAAAGGGGCAGCCTGGCCATGCTGTATATAGCCGCGGCGTGGTTCATCCTTCGCGGCGTACTCTCAATCATCGCGGCTCTGGATAATAAGAAGAAGGGTGCCGGGACCGCAGTCGTGGTGATCGGCATCATACTGGGTGTGCTGGAGCTGATCATCGGTATCTTAAGTGCGGCGCATCCCGCGGTACTGGCCATAGGTCTGGGTATCTTCATCGGCCTGAGCTTTATTGAGTCAGGCTTCAATCTGATCTTTACCGGGTCGGCTGTATCAAGTGCCGTGGCAATAAGCCGGGACCTGTAAGAGCGCCGGAAGCTATCAAACATTATCAGTGGTTCAGGTACGAGCCGGGCAGACCCGGCCCGTGCCTGAACGCGGAGTTTAAACTATGAACGAATATCTGATCAGGCTTATTCCTGATATCCTGAAGCCCTACGTGACGGACAGCGTGGCGAATAATCTGATGCTCTTCGGATTGTCGATCGTCCTGACCATGGCCTATCTGGCGGCCCTTTTCCTGGTCGCCGTATTACTGAGAAGACTCAATAAAAAATTATTCAGTTACCTTACAGAAAAAAAAGGAAAGAAGACGCATCTCCTTTTTCTGGAGGGTTTTATAAACGCCTACATCATAATAATAGCCATTATCATCCCGTTAGCCGGGGACAGCCTGAAGAAGTCGCTTCTGGGAAGTGCCGCCGTGGTCACTGCCGTGCTGGGCTTTGCCGGACAGGATATAATAAAGGATATGCTGGCAGGCCTGCTCATCAGCATATACAAGCCCTTTGATATCGGAGACCGCATAGCGCTTGAGGACGGGACCATCGGGATAGTCGAGTCTGTCACCCTGCACCATGTGGTGCTTCTCGTTATAGATACTCAGCGTGTGGTCATACCTAACAGCAAGATCAATAACGCGGGTCTGGTCAATTACAGCTTCGACTATGTAGACCGGTCAATTTTTTTCAAATTTCCCGTAGCCTATGACTCGGATCTTGAAAAGACCAAGACCGTAATAATGGATTGCGTGATGGCTTCGCCTTATTCCGACCCGGGCAAAAGGGGCAGGGACGGAAAGATGTCATATGCATCGGTATATTTTCTGGAGATGGCGGACAGTGCGCTCATAATGGCTGTCACTGTGTATTATAAGCCCACGGTTCCTACCGAGGTCGTCAGGGATGATATCAATACCCGGGTCTTTAAAGCCCTTGGAGAGGCAGGGATCGAGATCCCTTATGCTTATACAAATGTTGTGATAAAGAAGGATGCGGATGTCGGGGAATAACAAAGCAAACACGTAGCAGACACCGGATTAGCCCTTTCGGCAAAGGATAACGGAGAGTATCAGGAGTGCTTGAAAAAATAAAAAATTTTGCGTTATATGGGGGAACCGACAAAGAGAGCTATAACGCGGTAAGGGGAAAGATCCAGGAGTATAACAGGATCACGGCGTTTGTATTTGCGTCCGTCGCGGCGCTCCTGATAGCCATCATGTTTATACTGGCACAATCTCAGGAGGGCTTTTCGGGATCAAAGACGGTATATGCCTTTGGTGTTATTTTCTCTCTGGTGCAGGTCGGCATTTCGATCCTGGCAAAGAAAATACCGGTGCTGTCTTATGTTTCGGTATATATGGCAATATCCGTTTTCCTGATATACGGTATAGCGATCGCTACCCTGACAAGACCTGAGGAGCAGACCGTTACCTTCATGGTCCTTATGATCTTTGTCCCGCTCATATTCATTGACTGTCCGCTTCGCATCGCCCTGAGCCTGATCTTTTTTATAATCGTATTTATCATCATGGCCTGCAGAACAAAAACCGGGTCCATACTGTCGGTGGACATTACGGATGCGATCATTTTCGGCATCCTTGCCATAGTGTCCGAGAGTGTGGTTAACCGGGTCAAGATAAAGGGCTATGTCCTGGAGAACAGGCTTCATATCATGAGTGAGACGGACCAGCTTACGGGGATGAACAACCGTAACTGCTATGAGCTGCGTATACCTCAGTATCACTCGATGTACTGCAATTCGATCTGCTGCATTTACATTGATATCAACGGACTTCATGAACTGAATAATACGCGAGGGCATAAGAGGGGGGATGAGATGCTGTGCTATATAGCGGATGCTTTGAAGACGCAGTTCGGACAAGAGCACACATATCGTGTGGGTGGAGACGAATATGTGGCTTTTGTGCCCGATACCCCGAGGGAGGAGATCGAAAAAAGGATCGGTACCCTGTGTGAGACTATAGAGGAGCATGGGTATCACGCTGCGATCGGTTATGAGTACTCGGAAAAAAAGGATCAGGATATAAACGAGCTTATCATGAGTGCCGAAACCGGAATGTACAGGGACAAGGCAGAGTTTTACAAGGTACGGGACAGAAGGGAAAGATAGCGTTACACATTGGTTTGAGCGTATATGATAATGAAAACCTGATAAGTAAGGGAGGACGGGAGCATGGAATGGGAAGTGAGTTTAATTGAGCGGCTGCAGGGGGGACTTGACAGTCTCCAGGGGCTTGTGAAGCTTTTAGCCTTCATCGGCGCCGAAACGGGCCTGCTGATGGTCGTACTGATCGTGATGTTCTGTTTCAGGAAGGAGGCGGGACAGAAGCTGGCGCTGGTAACAGCATCCCTGAACGCATGGCTGCCAATGATAAAATCGATCGTGCTGAGGCCCAGGCCGTACATGCAGTACCCGGACAGGGTCAAGGCGGCGGCTCTGGTAGAAAAGGGGGCAACGGCGCAGGATGTGGCGGCTCAGGGCTATTCCTTTCCCAGCATGCACAGCGCGTCCGTTCCCGCGTTATTTTTCACCCTGGCAATGCAGGTAAAAAAGAGATGGCTCTATATACTTGCGGCAGTCCTGACCGTGCTCGTCGGTGTTTCAAGAGTTGTTGCCGGCATGCACTATCCGACAGACGTGCTTGCCGGGTGGATACTGGGTTTTATGGTGGCAGGGGTGTTTGTGCTGCTTGACCGGTATGTGCATAACGAGGTACTGTATCATTTAATACTGCTGGTAACCGCGCTTCCCGGGCTTTTCTATGTGCGCACAAACGATTATTTCACCTCCTTCGGGTGCCTTATCGGGGCGATTGCGGCAATTAACTTTGAACGCAGGTATGTAAACTATAAAGAGACAAGGAGACTGCCTGTGATGATACTGCGTGTACTCGGCGCAGCCGTGGTATATTTTGTGGTGAACACGCTGCTGAAGCTTCCCTTTGACAAGGAATTCCTTGCGGGGGCAACTCTCGGAGCACTTCTTATAAGGGCTGCCAGGTATGCGGTCATCATGTTCCTGGTAATGGGGGTATACCCGATGCTCTTTCCTCTGTATGAGAGGATCGGTAAGAAGCAGGTTCGGTAAGGAGCTGATTAAGTATCAGCTGAAGGACGGCGGTAAATGCTCTGACATTTGGTATGACCGGTCATGTAAAAAAACATGACCGGTTTTTATATAAATTTAATTTTTTTCATCTGGCAAAATGAAGCAGATATGATATATTAATAAGTTGTTGACTCATGTAAGCATAGGGTAACTACCCGGGCAGTCAGAATAAAGATGCCGCATAGGAAGAACCGGAAACAGAATTGAGGAGGTTGAGAGCTTGAGGGTATTTTTCCGAAAAAAAGGTCACAGGGTCATTTATACGGCGGCTGCATTCCTTGCAGTGCTTTCCGTTACAGGCTGTAATAAGGAGAAGATCCCGGAGGATGAGCTGTCTCCCAGCATAACCGAAACGGCGATCTCTGTAACCGAAGAGCTTCCTGCCGTAAAGACGCTTTCCACGGAATCCTATTTCATAGGAACCTATGAAGCTGACAGCACGGTTACCATAATCCCGAGGGTGAGCGCAGAGGTCCTGAGTGTGAATTTTGAGGTTGGGGACCATGTGGACGCGGGAGAGCTCCTTTTTACGCTTGACGACAGCAGCGCAAGGATAGCGCTGGATCAGGCGAACGCGGGGCTTAAGAGCGCGGAGGCCGGGCTTGACGCCGCAAAGGCCAATTACGAGGCGGGACAGGCCTCATATATAGCGCAGGAGGCTTCCAATACCGCTACACATTTTGCGGCGGCGGAGACTCTCGGAAAGATAGATACCACGGGGCAGCAGCTGCAGGTCGCGGCTGACTCCGCCTATGTTCAGGCAAGACAGGCAGGCCTTAGCTCTGATTCCGCCCATGTCACCTATGATTTCTACAAGGATCAGATAAGAGCGGCCGAGGATAAAAGGGAGGGGCTTACGGCCGCCGAAAGCTCCGCAAAGCAGGCACTTGACAGTGCGCAGAGCGGTCTTTCCGCCGCTGCAAACGCCGTTACCTCACTGAGTAAGATAAAGGAGCAGTACGAGACCATTCCCGCAACGGATTCAGGGATGACACAGGAGGAGTTTCTTAAGACCGTGGGCTTTAATTCGGTGGAGGAGCTTGACGCCGCCATAATTGAGGCGCAGGGGTCGCTCACTCAGGCACAGAAGCAGGTAAATACCGCAAGCAGCGCGTATTCGTCGGCACAGAGTGCCCTTGTAAGCCTTGAAGGGACTATTGACCAGCTCTATATGCAGAAGGATACCGCAGGCAACACCGCCGAGAGCGCTTCCTTAAGCTATAGTCTTGCAGGAGAATCCGCGGAGCTTGCCAGAAGGCAGAAGTCGGATTTCGACACCTATACAAGAAATACGATAACCTCCCAGGCTCTTGCCCAGGTCATAGGCTCCGATCAGCAGCTTGCCGCAGGCGGCGCGCAGGTAAGGGCCAGCGGGGCTCAGGTAAACGTCACGAGCGCGGGTGTCGATCAGGCGAAGGCTTCCGTGGAGAACGCAAAGACGGCTCTTTCATATTACAGCGTAAGCAGTCCGGTGTCCGGGACCATCACCGAGATCAACATCTCGGAGCATAACATGGCGGGGCCGGGGCAGACCGCCTATACCATCAAGGGCGACGCTCCCGGAAAGATCGTTTTTTATGTGGCCGAGAAGACTGCAAAGGAGATGAAGCAGGGCGATGCGGTGACGCTTGAAAAGGACGGAGAGGAGTTTGCCGGAAGCATCACCCTCATATCGGATGAGGTGGATACCTCTACGGGGCTTTACAAGGTAGAGGCACAGGCTGCGGATCCGGGGCTTTCCCTGCCGTTTGACTCGAGCGTAAAGCTGAGGGCTGCCTCAAGAAAGGCCGCGGATGTGCTTACGGTTCCCGTTGACAGCGTTTATTATGACAACGATCAGGCCTTTGTTTATATCAACGACCATGGTACCGCGGTAAGAAGAGATGTGACCACAGGGCTTTCGGAGGGAGGCTTTATCGAGATAAAGACAGGCATAGTTTCCGGCGAGTATGTCATCACGAGCTGGAATGCGAGGCTTAAGGACGGTTCAAGGGTGATTGCCGAGCATGACGTCGGAAAAAAAGAGGGTAATGATATAGTGGTGGTGATCGACTGATGAAACAGCTTACTAAGGCAGCGATAAAAAAGCCGGTCACTGTGATAGTATTACTTGTGGGGCTTGTCCTGTTCTCGGTCTTTTCGATATCGGGAATGGCTCTTCAGCTCATGCCGGACATAAATATCCCCATGCTTGTGGTGATGGCTACCTATCCCGGGGCCTCTCCCGAGGAGGTGGATTCCAATGTCATGGAGAAGCTGAGGGAGGCCTGCGCAAATGTATCGGGGCTTAAGAAGGCACAGACAACGTCAAATGAAAGCTATGGCGTACTGGTGCTTCAGTTTAATTACGGCATAAAGATAGCTGATGCGCACGATGATATAAGCGCAAAGATTGAAACCGTGCTGAATGACCTGCCCGATGATGTGGGAAAGCCTACGATCATGGAGCTTGATATGAATTCCTTTGACGATATGACCCTGTCGGTTTCCACAGAGGCCAGGGGACTGGACCTTCTGAATATCGTCAACGAGGAGCTGGAGCCCCAGCTGAGGAGGGCAGGAGCCCTTGCGGACCTGACCGTGACCGGAGGCAATGAGAAGTATATCTCCGTCAGGCTGATCCCTGAATATGCCAGACAGTACGGTATAAGCGCGAACTCCATAGTATCGGCCATCACCTCTGTCAATTACTCTATCCCGGCAGGCTCGGTCACATACGGGAATCAGTCCCTTAATATGGAGACCGAGGTACGCTATGATGATATCGAAAGGCTCAGGCAGATACCCATCACGACCTCAACGGGGCAGACGATACATCTTTATGATGTATGTGATATAGATTACGGCACATCGGACGCGACTTCTCTTTCGCGCTATGACGGAAACGATAATATCAGTATCGGCTTAAAGCGTAAGCAGTCATCCACCTCGGTCATACTGTCAAGGCAGATACAGGGCATCATTGAGGACTTCAGGACATCAAATCCGGAGGTAAGTATCAAGATCATTCGTGACAGCGCGGACGAGATCAGGGATACCCTGCGTTCGGTGGTGAAAACACTTGTTCAGGGCGTCCTTCTTGCGATGTTAGTGATCTTTATCTTTTTCGGGGATCTGAAGGGCTCACTTATCGTAGGGAGCACCATGCCAGTTTCCCTGCTTTTTGCCGTGGTCTGCATGTATTTTGCGGGGATATCCTTAAACCTTGTGTCCATGAATGCCCTGGTGCTTTCCATCGGAATGATCACCGACAACGCAGTAGTCGTTATCGAGCTTTGCTTCAGGAAAAAGGAGGCAGGGCTTGAGTATGCCGACGCGGCATATGAAGGCACCTCCGTTGTCATAGGCTCCGTAATCGGTTCTACCATAACTACGGTAGTCGTTTATCTTCCACTTGCCCTGCTTGAGGGCATGTCCGGGCAGTATTTCAAGCAGCTTGGCTATACCATAGTATTTGTTCTGCTTGCTTCTCTTTTCTGCGCAACCACTCTTGTTCCCTTTTTCTATTCGGTCTACAAGCCTGTTGAGAGAAAGAATAATCCTGTCACAAAGCTGATAGAAAGGATAGCAAAGGTATACGGCAGGGTCCTTGAAAGGATCCTTAATAAGAGCGTCCTGGTGGTGCTTACGGCGGTTGTCCTGTTTGCCTTATCCATCTACCTTGCCAGCGGCATGAGGAGCGAGCTGCTTGCGGCGGTGGATGAGGGCATAATGCAGATAAACCTTAAGTTCCGCCCAAACTTAAGCCTTGAGACCATGGATACTACGGTCATGGAGCTTGAAAGCTTTGTCAGGGAAAGCGGGGTCGTGGATGATTACAGCATCACCGTCCAAGAGGCATCCTCAAGCGCTTCGGTTACGGCCTACAAAATGGATGACATCGAGCTCACGACCCAGCAGATAGTTGATGACTGGAACGAAAAGCTCAGGAATTATTCGACGATCTGTGAGATAACCGTAAGTGCCGGCTCCTCAACGGGACTGGGTTCCATGAACTCAGGCGGCACGGAGGAGATAGACATAGCCGCGGATGACCTTGAGTCCCTTCGTGAGGGCAGCAGGATGATAACGGATATCCTGGAGGACACTAAGGGAGTGCTTTCGGTTAACTCCTCGGTAGAGGAGACCGGCTCGAAGATCATGATAGATATAGACCCGGAGCTTGCAAGGGTAAAGGGCTTTGCCCCGGCACAGCTGTCACAGATGGTCTATATGAACATGAACGGAGCGGATGCCGGAGAGGTTACGATAGAGCATAATAAATACGATATTAAGGTCGAGTATCCCAAGGATTATTTCTCATCCCTGGATGAGGTAAGGGCAATGACGTTTACAAGCCCCTCGGGGGCGGAAGTCCTTCTTTCGGAGATCGCCGATATCCGTTTCACGGAGGCCTCACAGAGCATCACAAGATCAGACGGGCGCTACAGCGCCTCGATAAATGCCATTATGACCGTTGAAACAAAGGACGAGATAATGGACAGGGTTCACGAAAGGTTTGATACCCTTACGCTGCCGGAGGGCGTAAACTTCATCGAGAACGCCATTACGGAGACAATGACCGAGGAGTTTGCGGCGATCGGCCAGGCCATAGTCATCGCCTTTTACCTTGTATTCATGGTTATGGCCATTCAGTTTGAATCCATAGCCTATTCGATCCTTATAATGCTGAGCATCCCCTTTGCGGCCATAGGCTCCATCCTGCTTATGAGGATCCTTGATGTCAAGGTATCGATGACGGTCCTGCTTGGTGTACTGATGTTGGCGGGTATAGTCGTTAATAACGGTATTATCTATATTGATACGACAAACCAGTTCAGGGATGGCGGACTGGAAATAAAAAAGGCACTGGTGACGGCAGGAAAGGACCGTTTGAGGCCCATACTCATCACTACGATAACGACAGAGCTTTCCATGATCCCGGTTGCTTTTAAGCTTGCGAAGAACTCGGAAAGCTTACAGGGCATGGCGGTGGTGATAGTAGGAGGACTGTTCGCCTCTACTCTTCTTACGCTGCTGCTCATACCGAACTTCTACCTTATGTTTGAGGTGTTCCATAAAAAGAGGGACAAGGAAAGAAAGAAACGAAAGGAAAGATATAAAGCTGCAAAGGATACGGCTGATGCTTCGGACGGAGACGTAAACAAGGATGGAGGCATCCCTGAGATCGCGGACAAAAACAGTGCTGCCGCAGATGGCACTTTGGATATAAAGAGCCTTGATGACTCAGAGCCTGAAGACGGGAAGGACGGAACAGCAGAAGATAAGAAGGACGGCAAAAAAGACGATAATACAGAAGAAATAACGGATAAATAAAAGTAGTTTTTAAAGCGCGGCTTATCTGTTATAATGATTAATGGGTGCGCGGATTTTTACGTCTGACGCCGGTTTATCGGATAAAGGAACATTGACCATATGAGTCAAAAGGGAGAGGCAGTGGAGAAGAAGGTAAGATCGTTTTCCGCAGAATTTTGCGAGCTGATCGGTGAACTCAGAGACCATAAGGATTATGTCAGGCTGAAGGATTATATACAGCATGGGAATATCTCTACTTATACCCACTGTCTGAGGGTGGCAAAGAGGAGCTTTGACCTTGCAAGGAAGCTGGGCATAAGGATCAATGAAAAGGAAATGCTTAAGGGAGCCATGCTTCATGACTATTTCCTCTATGACTGGCATGATCACGGGGATAAGCTTCACGGCTATCACCATCCTCATATAGCGCTTAAGAACGCCAGAAGGGATTTCGGGCTTACCGAGAGGGAGCAGAATATCATACAGAGCCATATGTGGCCCCTTACCATTACTCATCTTCCAAGGTGCAGGGAAGCGGTCATAGTATGTATAGCCGATAAGATATGCTCCATTGAGGAAACGTTCAAGAAGGATCTCAGGAGGCTCAAGGAGCTGAATATCTGAGAAAACATATGGTAAACGGATCGGATCCGTTCACGGGTATAACAGGAGGAGAGGATGAGGACCGAGATCAGGGATATAGCAGCTGACAACGCGCAGAATCAGGTGAGGCTTTGTATCAATATCATGGATGCGTCTGAGGAGCTGAAGGTAAAGGACAGACCGCTTGTTCTGGTATGTCCCGGAGGGGGCTATACCTTTACCTCCGACAGAGAGGCGGATGCGGTCGCGGTACAGTTTAACGCAATGGGCTTTCATTCCGCGGTCTTACGCTACTCGGTCGCTCCGGCGGAATATCCGGAGGCACTTCTTGAGCTCGGAAGGTCGATCCTGCATTTAAGGAGGAATGCGAAAAAATGGCATATTGATAAGGACAGGATCATTCTCCTTGGCTTTTCGGCGGGAGGTCACCTTGTCTGCAGCTATTGCTGCTTCTGGGAAGAAGACTTTGTAGCAAAAGAGCTCGGGGCTGAAAAGGAGGAGCTTAAGCCAAACGGAATGATGCTCGGGTATCCTGTGATCACAAGCGGTGAGTTTGCCCATAAGGATTCGATCGACAATCTTCTGGGGAAGAGGGCATCGGATATGGAGCTCAGGGAAAAAATGAGCCTTGAGAAGCAGATATCCAAAAGTGTGCCCCGCACCTTTGTATGGCATACCTTTGGAGACAAGACGGTACCGGTCCAGAATACCTTAATGCTTGTGGACGCACTGGTAAAGAATGAGATCCCGGTGGAGTGCCATATTTTTGAAAAGGGCGACCACGGTCTCAGCATGGCTGACTGGTATACCGTGGATAAGGACGGATTCGGTATTGAGAAGGGCTGCCAGAGCTGGATAAGGCTTGCAGGGAATTGGCTTTCGCACTATCTTTACAGTGAGGACTGCACAGGTTCAGGATGCAGCTTAAGTTAATGACATTGGATTTACAAAGGAGACAAGAGGATGAACGAAAATATTACGAAAAGAAACAAACTGCTGGCTGAAAAGGTGATAAAGGGCCTTGAGTCGAGAAATATGAGCGGCTATTACGCAAAGAATAAGAAGGAGGCCCTTAAGCTTGCGCTTGAGCTTATTCCCGAAAAGAGCAGGGTCACCATGGGCGGGGCCATGAGCGCTCATGAGATCGGGCTTGTGGATGCCTTAAAGGAGGGCAATTATACCTTTATAGACAGGGACGAATATGAGGACAAGCGTGCGGCTATGCTTGAGGCCTATGACGCCGATGTATTTCTCTCAAGTGTTAACGCGATGACGGAGGACGGTATCCTTATCAATATCGACGGTAATTCAAACAGGGTGTCCGCCATAGCCCAGGGACCGAAGAAGGTGGTCTTTATAGCCGGAATGAACAAGGTATGCAGCGATGTGGACGGTGCGATGAAGAGGGCAAGGAATGTAGCGGCTCCCATTAACGCACAGCGCTTCGGGCTCGATACCCCATGCACGAAAACAGGGGCATGCATGGACTGTAAGTCGCCTGACACGATCTGCTGTCAGTTCCTTATGACAAGATATTCAAAGCATAGCGGAAGGATACACGTTATCCTTGTAAATGACAACCTTGGCTTCTGAGAGTGGGCAGAAATGCGCATTGGAGGAATGCAGGCGACCTGGATATCACATGGTAAACGCCCGAAGGATCGTTTCATAAAGCGGAATCACATTAAAAACGCCCGGAATTATCCCGGGCGTTTTTATCGCGGAGCCTTCGAAAGGAAGGTTATGATCCCGTTATCAGAGTACGACTCCGTCCTTGAATATGGAGATCTCACGGAAGCCGCGTTCCTCTGTTTTGGTGCGCTTTCCGCCTGCCACCTCAAGCACGTAGTCAAGAAGCCTGTCCCCCGCTTCGTCTAAGGGCTCGCCCTCGGCTACGGAGCCGGCGTTAAAATCTATCCAGCCGTTTTTCTTTTCATAGAGAGCCGTATTGGTGGAGATCTTTACCGTGGGAGCCGGGGCGCCAAAGGGAGTCCCGCGTCCGGTGGTAAAGAGTATAAGGTGTGCTCCTGCCGCGGTCAGGTCGGTGGAGCTTACAAGATCGTTGCCGGGACCGGAGAGAAGGTTAAGGCCCTTCTTTACTACCGGCTCAGCATAGCCCAGTACATCGACGATCTGTGCGCTTCCTCCCTTCTGGACGCAGCCGCAGGACTTATCCTCAAGGGTGGTTATACCGCCTGCCTTGTTGCCAGGGCTGGGGTTTTCATAGACCACCTGTCCGTGTGACACAAAGTATTCCTTGAAGTCATCTATCATTTTGACCGCTTTATTGAATACGGCCTCATTCTCGCACCGCTCAAACAATATGGATTCCGCGCCAAACATTTCCGGAACCTCGGTGAGGACGGTGGAACCGCCCAGAGCGATAAGACGGTCTGAGAACCTTCCGACCGTGGGGTTTGCCGTGATGCCGGAAAGCCCGTCGGAGCCTCCGCATTTCATGCCGACAATAAGCTCGGAGGCATCCGTTTCCTCCCGCCTGAACGTGCCCGCGTAATCGGCAAGCTCCTTTAAGAGCCTTGAGCCTTCCGCTATCTCATCACTTACGTCCTGTGTAATGAGGAATTTGACCCTCTCAGGATCATAATCTCCCAGAATCTCCTTAAAAAGCGAAAGCGTAAGGTTTTCACAGCCGAGACCCAGCACAAGAACGCCGCCCGCATTGGGATGGTTTACAAGAGAGGCAAGAAGACGGCCGGTCTGCTTAAGATCATCGCCCAGCTGGCTGCAGCCGAAGGGATGGGGAAAGTGGTACAGACCCTCCACTGTTCCCTTTACAAGATCCTGGTTCTGCGAAGCAAGCTGACCGGCTATGGAGTTGACACATCCTACTATCGGGATTATCCACAGCTCATTACGGATGCCGACACTGCCGTTTTTACGCCTGAAGCCCTGAAAGGTCCTTTTTTCAACGACCGGGAGGTCATAGACCCTGTGATCATAGGTGAAGCTGTCATTTTCGGAAAGCCCGGTATGCGCATTGTGTGTATGGACCCAGCTTCCCTTCTGAATGCTTTCGGAGGCAATGGCAATGGTGTTTCCGTATTTTATGACAGGAGCTGCCTCGTTTATGTCTGAGAGTGCTATTTTGTGGCCTCTGGCAACGTCCTCAAGGGCGGTGACTGAGATATCGCCCACGGAAACGGTTTCGTTCTTTTTTATATCCTCAAGCGCTACCGCAACGTTGTCTGAGGGATGGATCTTTATCAGCTTCATAATATCTCCTTCATCGATTCATACATTCCCTTTTCTTCGATCAGCTTAAGATCCTTAATGACCTCCTCCGTAAAGCCCGAAAGCTTTTCAAGCTCTCCGTCCCACATACGGTCGTTTCCGATAACGGCCTTTGCAAGGGCATCGGTATCGTCATTTTTGTGATCGTAGAAGAAATCAAGCACCCACTGGTCATCCTTTATCTCATATACATCATTGCCGCGCTTGGCCTTAAGGCTTCCCTCGCCCTTTTCGGTCCCGTTATGATAGAAGGCGATGAAGGCCGCAAAGGAGAAGGTCAGGCAGGGAGCAAGCTTTCCGCCGTTCCTGTTTGCGTATTCGATAAGGGAGGGCATGCAGCGGGCCTTCCATTTTGAAGCCGAATTCAGCGATATGGAGAGCAGAAGATGATCCACATAGGGATTTGAGAACCTTTCGGTCACATCAGCCGCAAACTGCATGAGGTTATCTTTGGGAAGATCAAGAGTGGGTATGACCTCATCGTAGATGGTCTTATTCATAAAGCTATGGATGACCTCATCCTTCATACAGTCTCTGACTATATCCTGACCGGACAGGTAGGCCGCCATGATAAAGGAGGTGTGGGCACCGTTTAAGATACGGACCTTTCTCTGCTTATATGGAGTCACGTCGTCCACCACTATGATCGGAAGATCTGCCTTTTCAAAGGGAAGCTCGTCCTTGATGCTCTGCGGTCCTTCTATAACCCAGAAGCCGAAGACCTCTCCGGTATCGATCAGGTTATCCTGGTAGCCGAGCTCCTCACAGATGGAAGCGGCTTCGTTTCTGGGATAGCCGGGAACTATCCTGTCAACGAGGGTGGAGCAGAAGATGTTCTCGGAATCCACCCATTTTGAAAACTCGTCGGAGAGCCCCCAGAGGTCAATATACTGGTGTACGCATTTTTTGAGTTCATCCCCGTTGTGATCTATAAGCTCACAGGAAAGGATGATGAAGCCGGGGAGCTTTTTTTCAAACCTTCTGTAAAGGAAGGCGGTAAGCTTTCCGGGAAAGCTTGCGGGAGGGGCATCGTCCTTTTTGCATTCGGGATCAAAGGCTATGCCTGCCTCTGTTGTGTTTGAAACGATGAAGCGAAGATCTTTATTATCGGCGTTAGCCATAAGCGCCTCAAAATCCTCGTAGGGGTTTAAGCAGCGGGATATAGAGGAGATGACCCTTTTTCTGTTCACCTTCTGACCGTTCTCCGAGCCCCTCAGGAACAGGGTATAGAGGCCCTCCTGCTCGTTCAGCATCGGAGCAAGGCCCTGGGCGATAGGCTGGGTCACCACGATCTTTCCGTTGAAGCCTCCCTTTTCGTTCATACAGTCAAAGAAATAATCCACAAACGCGCGGAGGAAGTTTCCTTCCCCGAACTGAAGCACCCTTTCCGGTGCATCCTTAAGTAAAAATTCGTTAAAGCCCTGTTTTTCAAGTGTGCTGTAGCTTAATTTGTCCATTTTTTCCTCCTGTTCTGCGCCGATATATTCAGATACCAAAGTATCTTTCCGCATTGTAATAGCTTATCCCTTCAACGATCTTTTTAAGAGATGCCTCATTGTCGGGATATTCTCCGTCCTCTACCCACTGTCCGATAAGATTGCACATTATGCGGCGAAAATAATCATGCCTTGTATAGGAAAGGAAGGAGCGTGAGTCGGTGAGCATTCCCACAAAATTGCCCAAAAGCCCGAGATTGGCAAGAGAACGCATCTGCTCCTCCATACCGTCTCTGGTATCAAGGAACCACCATGCGGCGCCCATCTGGATCTTTGAGGGAACCTCACAGGACTGGAAAGCACCCATACAGGTACCTATCAGGTTAAAGTCATTGTGATCGAGAGAGAAGATGATGGTCTTTGGAAGCTCATCGGTTTTGTCGAGCTCTGAAAGGAAGGCCGCAAGCTCATCTCCGCAGCTGCTCTTTGCGATCATGTCAAAGCCGGTGTCGGGACCCTCAAGCTTGAACATTCTTTCGTTTACGTTCCTGGTGCAGGAATAGTGGATCTCCATTACAAAGCCTTCCTTCTTGTACTTGCGGCCAAGATGAAGGAGTATGGCGGTCTGGTATTTGTCGGTCTCCTCACGGGTGAGCTCACCCCCGGCCATAGCCTTTTTAAAGATCGCATCCACCTCCTCAGGGGTCCCTTTTCTGAAGGGCACGTAGTCTATGCCGTGATCCGTAGCGCGGCAGCCGTGAGCCTTGAAGTAGTCGATCCTTTCGTCAAGAGCGGCGCATACCTCGGAGACGCTTGAAAGGGTATCCTTTCCCGTGCTCTTTGCAAGCCTGCCGATATAATCCGTGAAACCGGCCTTGTTTATGTTTATGGCCTTATCGGGACGGAAGGAGGGGCAGACCATGAATTTAATGCTGTCGTCCGCCTTTATCTTTTCGTGCCAGGAAAGGTCGTCTATGGGATCGTCGGTAGTGCCGATGTATTTTACGTTGGATTTTTCGATAATGCCGCGGACCGTGAGGCTGGGATCGTTTTTAAGCATATCAGAGGTCCTGTCCCAGATCTCTTTGGCGTTTTCTGCTGTCAGAGGCTTGGTGATGCCGAAGTATTTCTTAAGCTCCAGATTGCACCAGTGATACATCGGGTTTCCTATGGCCATTTCCAGAGCCTTTGCAAATTCAACAAATTTGTCGTAAGGGTCGGCGCCGCCGGTAACCGTATCCTCGGGCACGCCGTTCGAACGCATCACACGCCATTTATAATGATCACCGAAATAGGTTCCGTCATCATTCCTGCCGCCCAGCCATACCTCGGCTATATTGTTGTAACGGCGGTTCTCGTATATTTCCTTTGGAGAAATGTGACAGTGATAGTCGATCAGAGGCAGATTCTCGGAATATTCGTGAAAAAGCCTCTTTGCGGTTTCATTCTTCAGCATGAAATCCTTATCCATAAATGCTTTCATAGAATAATGTCCTCCTGAGGTGAATTGAAGGCCTGGACAAAATATCTGAAGTTATACGAATGTATTTTGCCTGAGCCCGTTACTGAAATGACTATGCCTATAATTATATTTGATTTTTTTATTCCGTTCAAGCATAAGGTATGTTATTATTTAGGTGTTCGTAATCACAGGTAAGATAATTGAGATCATTAAATATATAGAAAAGCATGAACCTGAAAAGAATTGATCAAAAGAAACGGAGGAACAGGTATGGAGCTTAAGCTTAAGAAGAGAGAGGATTGTGCATTTGACGCGGTCAGCCTTGGCGAGATCATGTTAAGGCTGGATCCCGGAGAGGGAAGGATAAGGACCGCAAGGAGGTTCAACGCCTGGGAGGGAGGCGGAGAATATAATGTCATAAGGGGCCTGAGAAAGTGCTTCGGCATGAAAACCGCGGTCATTACGGCATTTGCCGACAATGAGGTAGGAAAGCTTATGGAGGACTTTATCCTGCAGGGCGGGGTAGACACCTCCCTTATCAAATGGATGAAGACCGACGGGATAGGAAGGGTGTGCAGAAACGGCCTCAACTTTACCGAGAGAGGCTTTGGCATAAGGGGTGCCGTGGGCTGCTCCGACAGGGCTAATACAGCCATATCAAAGGCGACCCCCGCTGATTTTGACTTTGAGCATATCTTCGGGGAGCTGGGAGTGAGATGGCTCCATACCGGCGGAATATACGCCGCGCTTTCCGAGCAGTCCTGTGAGACGGTCATCGAAGCGATCAAAACCGCCAAGAAGTACGGGACCGTGGTATCCTACGATCTTAACTACCGTCCCTCGATGTGGAGTGCTATCGGAGGAAAGGAGAAGGCTCAGGAGGTCAATAAGGAGGTCGCAAAGTACGTTGACGTAATGATCGGCAACGAGGAGGACTTTACGGCCTGCCTCGGCTTTGAGATCGAGGGCAATGACGAAAACCTTAAGGAGCTTAACCTTGAGGGCTATAAGAAGATGATAAACGAGGCCGCTGGAACCTATAAGAATTTCAAGGTGGTCGCGACTACCCTGCGTACGGTAAAGACGGCAACGGTCAATGACTGGAGCGCTATCTGCTGGGCTGACGGAGAGATATACAAGGCTGCGGACTACAAGGGGCTTGAGATCATGGACAGGGTAGGAGGAGGAGACTCCTTCGCGTCTGGACTTATTTTCGGGCTGATGGAGACCGGTGATCCGGAGAAGGCAGTTAACTACGGCGCGGCTCACGGTGCCCTTGCAATGACCACGCCCGGAGATACCACCATGGCTTCCAGGGCCGAGGTAGAGGCTATAATGAGCGGAGCGGGCGCCAGGGTGAAGAGATAAAGTGAAGGTAAGCGCAGGATTTCCTTTGGGAACCGGTGCAGAAAAGGAGAGAGGCAATGAATAGTGAAAAAACAGAAAAGCTGTTAAATAAGCTGGGAGAGATCGGGATCATTCCTGTTGTGGTCTTAAATGACGCAAAGGATGCGAAGCCCCTTGGAAAAGCGCTGATGGCAGGCGGTCTCCCCGCGGCTGAGGTTACCTTCAGGACGGACGCGGCTGAGGAGAGCATCAGGATAATGAGCGTGGAATTTCCGGATATGCTGGTAGGCGCGGGAACCGTGCTCACCACAGATCAGGTGGACAGGGCTGTGGCAGCAGGCGCTAAGTTTATCGTGGCACCGGGCTTTGATAAGGAGATAGTTGAGTATTGTCTGAAAAAGGATATCCCGGTATGTCCCGGGGTACAGTCGCCGAGTGAGGTCACTGCCGCGGTAAAGCTGGGGCTTGATCATGTCAAGTTCTTCCCGGCCGAGAATTCCGGCGGGCTCAAGATGATAAATGCAATCGGTGCCGCCTTCCCTTCCCTTAAATTCATGCCTACCGGCGGGATCAACGCACAGAATGTGACGGAATATTTAAAGAGCAGCAGGATCTTCTGCTGCGGCGGAAGCTGGATGGTAAAGAAGGACATGATAGAGAGCGGTGAATTTGATAAGATAGCCGCAATGGCTCAGGAGGCTGCGGATATAGTAAGAGCAAACAGAGCCTAGAGGAAACAGAAAGCGTTCATGAAGAAAAGGAGCCCGGCAAAAGCCGGGCTCCGCATGTCTTTTAAACAGTTTTTCATAAATCATTCCCGTATCACCACGCGAACCGTATTGGACAGCTCAGCCTCCCCATAATAAGTATAGGTCATTTCCTCAGCAGTTTTCTTCAAAACCGAACAGGACAGGCTGTACCGGTCGATCTCACTTCCCGCACCGGGAAAGTCAAAATCGGGACCGTCGATCTTAAGCTCCATAACCTTGAGCCTTTGGACAAAACGGCGGGTCAGATCATTCCTGGAAGCGTCAAAGATCTGCTCCGGCGTTCCGTCCTCGCAGATCACACCCTGATCCAGGAAAAACACACGGTTGCAGATAGCACGGGCAAAGTTCATTTCGTGAGTCACTATTATCATTGTCCTGCCCATTTCGGCTATATCGCGGATCACTGCATGCACCTCACCCACCATGGTGGGATCGAGGGCACTGGTAGGCTCGTCCAAAAGGATCACAGACGGGTCCATAGCAAGGGCCCTGGCGATGGCGACACGCTGTTTTTGTCCGCCTGAGAGCTGGTCAGGGTATTGATCCTCACGCCCCGCAAGATCGACACGCTTCAAAAGAGCAATGCCGGTTTCATAGGCTTCCTGCTTCGATCTTTTCAGGATATCCATCGGAGCCAGCATGAGGTTTTCAATTACCGTCAGATGGCCGAAGAGATTGAAGGACTGAAACACCATGCCCATTCTGCGGCGAGCCAGTGTCACGTTGTATTTCGGATCGGTGATGTCAACTCCGTCAAACAGTATCTGACCTCCCGTAGGCCGCTCCAGCATATTGATGCAGCGCAGCAGGGTGGATTTTCCTGTTCCTGAGGGACCGATCACCGAGATCACATCGCCGTCGTTAATGACAGCATTCACATCCCTGAGCGGTGTGACAGCTTCATACTTTTTTTCCAGATGCTTAAGTTCGATCATTTATTTTCATTCCCTTTTGACAGACTTTTCCTTTTTTGGGGGTCGATACGAAGTTCAAGCCTGTTCACGAAAAACGTCAGGATCGCGGTCAGGACAAAATAGATGACCGCGACGGCGATCAGCGGGAAAAATGCTTCATAGGTGCGGATTTTGAAGATAACGGGAAGATCGTGGTCCGGTATGCCCCGGGTGAATATGATGCGGACAGTTTTCCCAAAGAGGCCCAGGAGATTACCGTAAGCGGGAATGATTCAGCAAAAGTGGACGGCATTGAGCCCGGGGGCTATACAGTCCTTGTGACTGCCGCGGACGATCTGAACGGTACGGCAGTGATCTGGTGAGCGAACAGCCTGAAAGGCTGGCAGATGATCCCGAACCTTGCCGGGAGCAATGACAGCTTTAAATCGTGGCCGAGCGGCAACATGACAATAGCATCTATGATGTTCAGCTTTCCCATGCTTATGGATGCAACAAAACTTACCTTATCTATGCGGGTGTAAGCTGTGCTTTTTTAAGCGGCCATACAACTGATATGTGATTTAGGCTGCTAAAGATTATCAAAACAGACTAAAGAAATAGCCGTCCCATGATCACTTACTTTGCGTAAGATCCTTTGACTGACCGGGGCGGCTATTCCTGTTCATTCTCAGTGTCCTTAGATGACCTGTCTCCGCTGGGCTTATAGCCAAGGCTAAGGGCAGGTTTTCTGCTATTTGCGGGCCTTGTTATCCTTGACTCCGTGGAGCTTGAAGAATACGAGCTTCTCCTCCATATCGTCCGCGATCTCCTTCATGATCTCAGCCGATTTCTCAAGCACCTTCATGGTATCGTTAAGCTCTGTAATGGAATTTGCGGTCTCCTGGGAGGCAGCGGCATTTTCCTCGGAAATAGCCGAAAGGCCTGACATCGCATCCACCACCACTACCTTTGCGCTGTCGCAGGAGCGTGCATCCCTGGCTATGCTCTCGGCACCGTAAACCGTTGTCTGGATATCCTCTATAAGGGTGTTAATGGCGTCGACCGTTGAAACAAGGACAGCCTTCTGCTCCTCAGTCGCCCGCATTACATCCTCTGATTTTCTGACGGCATCCTGGGATTCCCTGAGCAGCACGTTCATCTCGGCGAATATTTCCTCTGCTGCCTTCGAGGAATCAACAGCAAGGTTTCCGATGGACTCTGCGACCACCGCAAAGCCCCTTCCTGCTTCTCCGGCACGTGCCGCTTCAATGGAAGCATTCAGCGAAAGAAGGTTTGTCTGTGAGGCGATCTCGGTAATGGCCGATACCTTGGAATTGATCCTTTCAACGGCGGCCGAGGTAGCGCCGATGCTCTGGGAGATCTGGTTTACATTATCGCTCATCTCATCGGAAGCTTCGGAAAGCTTTGATATCTGCTCGGCGGATTCTTTTGAATTAACATGCATTTTCCTTGCGGTCTCCTCAAGAGCCTCCGCACTGTCAAGCACACGCTGGATGGCAT
>DFEA01000028.1 GCA_002368575.1 Lachnospiraceae bacterium UBA3814
GACGGGGTGATCCGTGAATGGTAACTTCCGTTTGCGGTATCAAACACAGCCGGGAACCAGCCTGAAAGCACCGGAGCTATTTTTTGGAGCTCATGAGCCGTTCTATCAGCTTGTCGATCTCCTCCTGCGACAGTACCGTCTGATCGTAGGTGATCTCCTCGGAAAGATTGAACATTTCGCTGTATTCCTTGAAGGTCTGCAGAGCTTTGACAAGGGAATCGATCTCCTCCTGCGACAGTACCGTTTTGACACCGGGCTCGGATACAGAGGCGATATTGACGCCCTTCTGGGCGGTGTTGAGCGATTCGATCAGGGAATCTATCTCGGGCTGTGTTAAAACCACCTGGTTCTTAAGCAGATCCCCGGACATCTGATTGAGACTATCATAGTTCTTGACGGTATTTAAGGCTTCGATCAGTGCGTCGATCTCTTTTTGCGATAAAATATGATTCATTGTAATCTCCTGATTTTCATAAAATAAAACCTTCCCGACTATTATAACGCATAATTCGGAATTGTGCAAAATAAACATGAACCGCTGAAAAACTGTTTTTGAATCCGGCAAAATGGTTACAGCATCGGTTCGTTTGTGCGAATGGAAAAAGCTGTTGAGTCATTGGAAGTATATGGTAGAATATTAACAGTTCGATCTTCACCCGGCAAACGACAGGGGTTAGTCGTTCACTATAGTATGGAAAGAGAGCCGCAAAATGAATACTGAAAAATTATACGACAGTCATCCCTATGATACTGATTTTTCCGCACAGGTGGTAAGCGCTCAGCAGACCGGAGATACCTTAAGGCTAGAGCTTGACAGGACCCTTTTCTTCCCCGAGGAGGGAGGACAGTCCTCCGACACGGGCTTTATAGAGGGGCTTAAGGTTTTTCATGTGAGCATAGAAGGCGGAAGGATAATCCATGAGGTGAAGGTGGAAGGGGACAGAGAGGATGAGTCAAAAAAAGCGCTGCCCGGGGTATCTGACAGGATAAACGGGAGGATCGACTGGGAGCACAGGTTTTCCAATATGCAGAATCACACCGGCGAGCATATCCTTTCAGGCATCCTTCACAGGGATTATGCTTCGGAAAACACGGGCTTTCATCTGTCGGACAATATAGTGACCCTGGATACCTCGGAAAGGCTTGATGAGAAGCAGCTTAAGGAGCTTGAGCAAAAGGCCAATGAGGCGGTCTGCAGAAACCTGCCCGTCACCTGCCGGTATTACGAAAAAAATGAGCTCTCAGGCATAAGCTACCGCAGCAAAAAGGAATTCGATGAAGCCGTAAGACTGGTCACCATCGAGGGGATCGATGTATGTGCCTGCTGTGCGCCGCATGTGAGGAATACGGGTGAGATCGGAATAATAAAGATATTAGGCTCCATCAATTATAAGGGAGGGAGCAGGCTTACCATCCTGTCTGGAAGGAGAGCGCTTGAATATATCGAAGGGGAGCATGGGCTCGTGACTGCTCTTACCCGGAAGCTTTCAGCCGCCCCGGAAAAGCTCCCGGAGGCTGTGGACAGGCTCCTCAGGCAGGTGAGCGACCTTGAAGAGGAGCTTAATGAGAGCGCGAGGCAAAGGCTTTTTGAAAGGCTTAAGGGGCTCAGCGAGGGATCGGATAACGCTGTTATTTTTACGAATGATCAAAGGATCAGCAATATCACACAGAGAAATGCCGTCAACCTTCTTGCCGGGACTTACGAAGGGATCTGCGCGGTATTTGTGGGAGAGGAGAAGAGCTTCAGGTTTATCCTGTCTTATCCGTCGGGCAACGCGCTTACGGCTGCAAAGGCCCTGAGGGACGAGCTTGGCGCGGGCTGCGGAGGCTCGGACAAAATGATACAGGGAAGCGTGAACGCGGGGGAGAGCGAGATAAGGGAGGTCCTTGGGCGCCTGGGATGACCGGGCTTATGAGATAAAGGCGGACAGCTATGGCGGATATATATGATTACCTTAAGTGGAGAGGGGATCTTTCCTTTGAGAATGCTCCCTTTAACAATATAGACAATGCCATCCTTTCGGAAATGGTCTACGTGGGACTTGCGCAGCTTTCCGATAAAAAGGGAAGCGTGAAAAAGGAAATAAGGAAGGCGGCGCGGGAGTTCCTTAAGGAAAATCCCGTGACGGAGCCCGATACGATCCCGAAGATCGAAAGAGCCGCGGCGGAGCTTATGGAGACGGCCGCGCAGACCGAGCGCTTCGGACACCTTAAGCTTTCGGGCTATCGGAACATAGTAAGCACTCAGGCTGCGGAGCAGATGGCGGTGATCACCTACTGGCTGTCCGACGACACGGTTTATGTGGCCTTTCGGGGGACCGACGACACTATAGCGGGCTGGAAGGAGGATTTTATGCTGAGCTGTATTCCCGAAACGGGAGGACAGCAGCATGCCGTGAAGTACATGAACGAATACTTCTCGGACACAAGGCTTAAGATAATGGTGGGAGGACACTCAAAGGGAGGAAACTTTGCGGTATATGCTTCGGCCTTTGCGGACAGGCCGGTGCGGGATCAGATCGTCAGGGTGTTTTCGAACGACGGTCCAGGCTTTATGAGGAACATCACACAGCGTCCGGAATATTCGGAGGTCATTCCCAAGGTGGTAAGCATAATTCCGGAGGGGTCGGTCGTGGGAGCCATAATGGACAATAAGGTGAAGCCGATGGTCGTAAAAAGCTCCGCCGGCGGTCTCGCACAGCACCAGATCCTGAGCTGGGAGGTCATGGGAAATGATTTTATCCGGGCAAAACGCAGATCCTCAAGTCTTATCTTCCAGAAGGGGATGAAGGACTGGCTCTCGGAGCTTACCAAAAATGAGCTGGAGGTCTTTACGGAATGTCTTTTCGGGCTCGTTGAGGCTACCGGGGCCCGTACGCTTAATGAGATCTCGGCATCAAAGTGGAACGCCGTAAAGAACATAATATCAAATGCGGGAAGCATGGATAAGGAGAGGCAGAGGGATTTTTTCAGGGTGATAGGACAGTTCATAAAAAAGAACGGCCTGGCGGCTAAGGAGGATTTGCTGCTCTTTAGCGCCGAGTCACGCGCAGGCCGCGGGACTACGGACCAAAATATCTGACGGGGGACCTTAAAGCATTTCATATCCTGCGCTGATTTGCTAAACAGGTAAGTATCTGATATAATACTTGGCGGTAAGCAGAGCACGATTTTTGTGCATATTCACCATGGCTCAGTTGCGGATCAAGGCTTGAAGAGCTGCCGCAGCACTATTGTGCCGTGTGACTTTTGCCCCCGACATCATCGAATTATCCGGAATGGTTTTATGAATTCATGAAGCAGGCTGTGAAGACATCGATCTACAGAAAATATATCAAGCGTTTTTTGGATATCATACTGTCATTTACCGCGATCATCCTCCTTTCGCCGCTTCTCCTGGTGATCTCCATCCTTGTCAGGGTAAAGCTCGGAAGCCCGGTGCTCTTCCATCAGGACAGACCGGGGCTCAACGAAAGGATATTCCACCTGTACAAGTTCCGTTCGATGACGGATGAAAGGGATGAAAAGGGGGAGCTTTTAAGTGATGAAAAAAGGCTTACCTCCTTCGGGAAGAAGCTCCGCTCCACGAGCCTTGACGAGCTTCCGGAGCTTTTCTGTATCCTTAAGGGGGACATGTCGATAGTAGGCCCCAGACCGCTTCTGGTGCAGTATCTTCCGCTTTACAGCGAAAGGCAGAGACATCGCCATGACGTAAGGCCGGGACTTACAGGCTGGGCACAGGTAAACGGACGCAACACCCTTACCTGGCCCGAGAAATTTGAGTACGATGTGGAATATACGGAGAATTATTCGTTCCTTATGGACCTTAGGATAGTGCTTATGACTGTTAACAGTGTGCTGAAAAGGGAGGGTGTCAGTCCTGAGAAAACAGCGACGATGGATTTCTTCAGGGGAGAGCAGTGATGGGTGAGGTAAACGTTCTTATCCTCAGCGCAGGCAGAAGGGTAGAGCTTGTAAAGTGCTTCAGGAATGCCAGGGAGAGGCTTGGCATAAACGGAAGGATAGTAGCGGGGGATGCCAGCGATCTGGCGCCTGCTCTTTATTACGCGGACAGGCATGTTATCTTTCCCAGGATAGATTCCGGCAGATATACGGAGGCGATCATAGATACCTGTCTGCAGTACAGGATAGATCTCATAGTACCGACTATTGATACGGAGCTCCTTCTGCTTTCCGAAAGGAAGGACAGCATAGAGGAGGAGACGGGAGCAAGGCTTCTGATCTCCGACGAGTCTGTCATAAGGATCTGCAGGGATAAGCGCAATACCCAGCGCTTCCTTGAAGAAAACGGGTTCCTGGTGCCTCATATGTACAGCGAGGAGGAGATCGCCGCCGGAAAAGAGAGATATCCTCTTTTCATCAAGCCCGTTGACGGAAGCTCGAGCATAGATACCTTCAGGGCGGACAACAGAAGGGAGCTGACAGCCGCCCTTGGCAGGGTAAAAACGCCCATTATCCAGGATTACATGGAGGGTGAGGAATACACCGTCGATGCGTTTCTGGACTTTGATTCGAGGCTCATCAGTATCGTTCCGAGGATAAGACTGGCCGTCAGAAGCGGAGAGATCGCAAAGGGCAGGATAGTAAGGGACAAAGAGATAGAAGAGGATATAAGACGTCTGACGGAGGCGCTTAAGCCTGTCGGACACATTACGATACAGCTTAGAAAAACAGAAAGAGGAATAGAATATATAGAGATCAATCCGCGTTTCGGAGGAGGAGCCCCGATGTCTATAATGGCGGGAGCGGATTCCTGCGAGTACCTCTACAGACTGATGAGAGGCGAAACGCCAGAATATAATTTAAGCTACAGGGACGGCGTTACCTTTCTGCGCTTTGATGCCTGTATGATGCTTGATGAAAACGGAGAGACTGTATATGCGGAAAACTGTTCTGTTTGATCTTGACGATACGCTGTATCCGGAGCTTTCCTTTGTAAAAAGCGGATACAGGAGCGTTGCCGTCTTCCTGACTGAAAGGTATCAGCCAAAGCTTAAAGACGATAAGCGGATATATGAGGAGCTCATGGCGCTCTTTTACGAAAATCCCAAGAGGGTGTTCAACCGGTATCTCGAGGCCTGCAATATTCCCTTCGGAGACAGGGAGATAAGAGAGCTTGTAGATTGCTACAGAAAGCATGAGCCTGATATCGTTCTGTATCCTGATGCCCTTCAGACACTTTTCAGGCTCAGGGACCTTGGATGCGATCTGGGGATAATCTCGGACGGATATCATGTAAGCCAGAGAAACAAGCTCAATGCTCTTTTTAACGGGAGGCTGAATCTTTTCGGAAGGATAATCCTGACGGATGAGCTTGGAAGGGGTTACTCAAAGCCGGATGAACGTTCCTTCCTTATGGTGAAGGAGTATTTTAAGACCGACTGGAGCGATATGGTATATGTCGGGGACAATCCGGCCAAGGATTTTTACATCGGAAACGAGCATCCGATCCTTACGATAAGGATAAAAAAACCGGGAACGGTCTACGAAGGCACGGAGTATCTTGAGGGC
The DNA here is from genome assembly GCA_002368575.1 of Lachnospiraceae bacterium UBA3814. Lineage (GTDB taxonomy): Bacteria > Bacillota > Clostridia > Lachnospirales > Lachnospiraceae > UBA2868. The sequence continues at coordinate 5,533 of DFEA01000028.1, forward strand.
GTAAGGGAAAAGCTTATGATCTCCGAGCTTTCCGAGCTTTACGGGATAATAAAAAGAAGCTGAAAATGAACATTCTGTACATTACCTTAAGTGAGCCGCGGCTTTCGGAAAGAGGGATATATCCGGATCTTGTAAGGGCCCTGAGAAGAGCCTCCCATGAGATAACGATCGTTTATGCGGCAAGCCCGGCAAGGTATAAGAAAACGGAGCTTATACGGGAAAACGGCGTGAATATCCTGCGGGTCGTGGTGGGAGAGAACTTCAATGTCGGGCTTATAAAAAAGGGGATAAACACCCTGAAGCTGGAGCCTCTTTTAAAGCTTGCCATCGGGCGGTTCCTTAAGGATAAGAGCTTTGACCTCTGTATTTATGCGACTCCCCCGGTGACCTTTGCCGGGGTCGTAGACTATTGCAGAAAAAAATTCGGGGTCAGGACCTTTCTTATGCTGAAGGATATTTTCCCCCAGAATGCGGTGGATATCGGCCTGTTTAAAAAGGGCTCCCCGGTTTACAGGGTATTTAAAAGCAAGGAAAGAAGGCTGTATGCCCTGTCCGACGCCATCGGCTGTATGTCTGAGGGAAATCTGAGATATTTAAAGGAGCACGAGCCGTGGCTTGAGGATAAAAGGCTGTCGGTATTTCCAAACACCATAGAGATAAGAGAGCCTGAGAACGGGGCCTTAGCAAAGCGGCAGCCTAAGGAGGCGGTAAGCTTTGTCTTCGGAGGAAATCTCGGGAAGCCCCAGGCGGTGGAATGGCTTATTTCCGCCATAGGGGACAGGAGGCTTAAGGAGCGAAGGGACATCGTGTTCTACATGATCGGAACCGGCAGCGAAAAGGAAAAGGCCGCAAAGGCGGCAAAGGAGCTGCCGAACCTGATATATCGTGAGGCGCTTCCTCCGGATGAATATGAAAGGCTCATGGCGGGGATGGACGTGGGGATCATTTCCCTGGATCACCGGTTTACGATCCCCAACTATCCAAGCAGGATACTTTCTTATATGAATGAAAAAAAGCCTGTGCTGGCCTGTACCGACGAGGTCACGGATATTAAGGAGCTTGTGGTGGAAAAGGCCCGATGCGGGCTGTGGGTAAGCTCCGATGACAGGGACGGCTTTGTGAAGGCGGTGAGCACCCTTGCGGAAAACGCCGGTCTCAGGAGGGAGATGGGCGAAAGGGGCTTTGAATATCTTAAGGAGAATTTTGATGTGGAGCTTTCTGTCAGGCTTCTGGAAAGGATGATAAATGTTTGAGGGCAGGACTTTACTTATTACCGGCGGGACGGGTTCCTTCGGAAACGCGGTATTAAACAGGTTTTTGGATACGGATATCGCTCAGATCAGGATCTTTTCAAGGGATGAGAAGAAGCAGGACGATATGCGTCATCAGTACAACAATCCGAAGATAAAGTATTATATCGGGGATGTCAGGAACATTCAGAGCGTTAAGGACGCGATGCACGGGGTGGACTATATCTTTCACGCGGCTGCCCTGAAGCAGGTCCCGAGCTGTGAGTTTTTTCCGATGGAGGCCGTAAGGACCAATGTGATCGGGACCGATAATGTTCTGACGGCGGCCATCGAAGCGGGGGTAAAGAAGGTAATATGCCTTTCCACGGATAAGGCTGCCTATCCCGTTAATGCCATGGGGACCTCAAAGGCGATGATGGAAAAGGTCTTCGTGGCTAAATCAAGGACAGTTGATCCTGAGGCGACCCTTATATGCGGGACCAGGTACGGAAACGTCATGTGCTCCAGAGGCTCGGTCATCCCCCTGTTTATTGAGCAGATAAAGGAGGGAAGGCCGCTTACCGTAACGGAGCCGGAGATGACAAGGTTTATAATGAGCCTTGAGGAAGCGGTGGAGTTAGTCATATTTGCCTTTGAAAACGCCTCTGCCGGGGATATCATGGTTCAGAAGGCGCCTGCCTGCACGATAGATGTGCTGGCAAGGGCCGTTAAGGAGCTCTTTGACGCCGACAATGAGGTAAGGATCATAGGGATAAGGCATGGGGAAAAGATGTATGAGACCCTGCTTACGAACGAGGAATGCGCACGGGCCGTCGATCTCGGGAATTTCTTCAGGGTCCCTGCCGACCAGAGAGACCTTAATTACGATAAATATTTTAAGGACGGAAACGCCGGGAGGACAAAGCTCTCCGAATTCAATTCGAACAATACAGAGAGACTGGATATCGAGGGTGTTAAGAAAAAGCTTCTTTCACTTGAATATATAAGGAACGAGATAGCAGCCTACAGGGAAACACGCGGTTAAATACGGAAAATGAAGATACTGGTGACAGGAGCCGGAGGCTTTATAGGGAAAAATCTTACAGCAGAGCTTAAAAACAGAGGCTTTGACGAGGTATGGGAATATGACATCAATACCGGACGGCCTATGCTTTTTAAGTATGCCAGGGACTGTGACTTTGTCTTTCATCTGGCGGGAGTCAACCGTCCGAAGGAGGAGTCGGAGTTTATGGAGGGGAACTGCGGCTTTACGGGGGAGCTGATCAGGGCTCTTGTTGAAAATAACAACCCTGCGCCGATACTTGTCTCCTCTTCGATACAGGCTGAGCTGCCAAACCCCTACGGGGAGAGCAAAAGGGCCGGTGAAGAGCTGCTCTTCCGCTACGCGGAGGAATACGGGGCAGAGGTTTTTGTATACAGGCTTCCCAATGTGTTCGGAAAATGGTGCAGGCCTGATTACAACAGTGTGGTGGCTACCTTCTGCAACAACATAGCCCGCTCCATGCCGATAAGGATAAACGACGGGGAAACGGTCCTGAAGCTTGTGTATATCGATGATGTGGTGAATGAATTTATCGGAAGGATGGAGGCGTTTGAAAAAAAACTTTCTTCGGGGGACCAGACTGACGGTAACGAACAGGGCTCCGCTTCCGGGCGCACCTTCTACGGCATTCCCGTTACTTATTCCATTAAGCTTTCAGGGCTCGCAGAATGCATAGAGGGGTTTAAAGCCTCAAGAAGCTCGCTTATGATCCCGGACTTTAAGGACGAGCTTACAAAGAAGCTGTACAGCACATATTTAAGCTATCTTCCCGAGGATGATTTCTCCTATGCGCTCGATATGCATAAGGATCAGAGGGGCTCGTTTACCGAATTCATAAAGACGGGTACGAGCGGTCAGGTATCCGTGAATGTTGTAAAGCCGGGGATCACCAAGGGAGAGCACTGGCACCATTCCAAAAATGAGAAATTCCTGGTCGTAAGCGGGCAGGGGCTTTTTCAGTTCAGAAAATACGGAGAGGAAAGGATCATCGAGTACAGAGTGAGCGGCGAGGAGCTTAAGGTGCTTGATATCCCAACCGGCTATGTCCATAACATCATCAACGAGGGAAAAGAGGACATGGTAGTCATTATATGGGCGAACGAGGTCTTCGACCCGGCAAGGCCCGATACATATTATGAGAAGGTTCTGAGGGAATAATGATGGATAAGCTCAAGCTTATGACTATAGTAGGAACGAGACCGGAGATAATAAGGCTTTCTTCGGTCATCAAATGTGCCGACAGGTATTTTGACCATGTGCTCGTACACACCGGACAGAATTATGATTATACTCTGAATCAGATTTTTTTCGAGCAGTTAAATCTCCGGTCGCCGGATTATTATCTTGATGCCGTGGGAAATGACCTTGGGGAGACCATGGGCAACATCATAGCAAAGTCCTACAGGCTCATGTCAGAGGTGAAGCCTGAGGCGGTGCTGATACTCGGGGATACCAATTCAGCGCTTTCCGCGATCAGCGCAAAACGCCTGAAGATCCCCATCTTTCACATGGAGGCCGGCAACCGCTGCTGGGATTACAATGTTTCGGAAATGATAAACCGGAGGATCGTTGACAGCATTTCGGATATCAATATGCCTTATACGGAGCACTCAAGGAGATACCTCCTGTCAGAGGGAGTCGACGGGAAAACGATCTTTGTGACGGGCTCCCCCATGAGAGAGGTGCTTAACGATCATATGGAGGAGATAAAGAAGAGCGATGTGCTTTCAAGGCTGTCACTCAAGGAAAGGGGCTACATCCTGGTTTCCGCTCACAGAGAGGAGAACATAGACCTTGAGGACAATTTCATGAGCCTTATGAACTCCATAAACCATATAGCGGAAAAATACCGGATGCCGGTGATCTATTCGACACATCCGCGCTCTAAGAAATTCATTGAGCAGAGGGGCTTTAAGTTTCACCCCCTGGTATCTAATCTTAAGCCCTTCGGGTTCCTTGACTACAATAAGCTTCAGATGAATGCTTACTGTGTGCTTTCCGACAGCGGGACGCTTTCGGAGGAATCGGCGATGCTTAACTTCCCCGCGGTCCTGATACGCACCTCGACGGAAAGGCCGGAGGTCCTTGACAAGGGGACGATAGTCATCGGGGGCATTACGGAGAGAGAGGTCGAAAGAGCGACAGAGCTTTCCGTCTCCATGTTTGAGAACCGGGAGGAGGTTGCCATAGCTCCGGATTATGATGATACGAATGTTTCCGTAAAGGTAGTTAAGCTTATACAGAGCTACACGGAAATAGTCAACATGACGGTGTGGAGAAAGTGACCATGGCAGTGGCCTATGAGAATTGTCGTTAACGATATAGCAGCAAGCAAGACCGGAGCCCTGTCCGTTCTGAAGGATTTCTATGAATTTATTAGAAGGGAAGAGAACGGATGTATTGAAAGAAACGGCAGAAGAGAGCGCCTTGAATGGATATTCCTTCTGTCGGAGCCTTATCTTGAGGAAACCGGAAACATAAAGCTAAGGGTCCTGCCCGAGGTTAAAAGGAGCAGGAAGGAAAGGCTCCTGTTTGACCTTAAGACCGGCGGAGAATATATAATGTCGCTTAAGCCGGACATTTATTTTTCTCTTCAGAATACCCTTACAAGGGGGGTATCCGCAAAGACTGCTCTTTATGTTCATCAGCCCCTGTGCTTTCAGAGGGTAAAAAGCTTTTCGTTTTTCAAAAAGGGTGAAAGAGAGTATGCGGTCTATCAGCATATTATCGGGAAGCTTATCTATTCCTCGATAAAGAGAGCGGATAAGACGATAGTACAGACGGAATGGATGAGGAGGGAGATCCTTGAAAGGCTTAAGGTGGAGCCCGAAAGGGTGGTAAGGATCGCTCCCGATATAAAGCTTTCGGGGAACGTATTAAGGTCCGAAAAGGACAGGAGGGACTCCCGCAGGAAGACCTTTTTTTATCCGTCGGGGGCTGTTCTTTATAAGAACCATGAATGCCTTGTAAAAGCCGTAAGGCTGTTGAGGGATAAGGGCATAACCGGCTTTGACGTTGTCCTTACGGTCACCGAGGGTGAGCTTAAGGGGCTGTGTCCCGGAGAAATACCCGGCAATATAATCTGCAGAGGCCCGCTTTTAAGGGAAGAGGTGTTTGAATATTATTCAGACAGTATTCTTGTATTTCCGTCGTATATCGAAAGCTTCGGTTACCCTCTGGCGGAGGCGTCGGGAATGGGCGCGGTTGTGCTTGCTTCTGACACCCCCTTTTCGAGGGAGGTGCTTGAGGGCTACGATAGGGCGTATTATTTCGACCCCTTCAGGCCGGAGGAGCTTGCGGCACTAATGGAGGAGGTTATGCAGACCGGCGGGAACAGGGAAGTGAATCGTTCGGAAAACCGAACGGATCGGAACGAATCAGGGTGGGCGCGCGTTCTTTCGGAGCTTGTGAGTCTGTAAACAGAGCAGTATTGGCGGATCGATTGGATATTTAGCTTTGAACCGAATACAAAGATCAAAAGGCTTTTTTTTTGAATGGTATTATATTCTTGTTATCCTCGGGTATCTTTTAACGCTTGTGACGTTAAAAATGCGTCCGGGTGTTTTTGCGACCCTTTTACTCTGCGCGGTCGCCCTTGAGCTTATCATCAAAAGGCTGATAACCTTCTCGGGCTTTACGGATAAGCTGGTAATAATATACATTCTGTATAATATTCTCTCGGTAAGCTGGCTTCTTGCCTCCGGAATGCCGGTCTCCGTGTTTGCGGGTGAATTTGTGGTCTCTGTTTTACCTGTGATCTTCTATTTTGCCGGCAGGGGCATAGAGCCGCCCGCCGGGGCAGGGCACGGCATAGAGGTTATGGGCCCGGCGGAAGGAAGTGGGGGCAGGCTTGAAAGCTTCTATGAAAAATTCACCATTGCCGTGCTTATAGCGGGCGTGGCAGGAATCCTTCTTTACGTTCTGGCACCGCAGTTTTATATCGACTATTCCTATAAGATGCTGTTCATATCCAAAGCTGATGTTCCCACCATGCGGGTGAGGATGAATTCTGTGGTAGGGTGTACGCTTTTGGGCTTTCTGGGTACGGCCTCTATGATGACGGGGGCCTTTTTCCTTAAGGCCGGGGTCCGGGAAGGGAAGGAAGGCAGCCGGGGCAGGTCCGGGTCTTTGGTCAAAAGCATCATATATATTGCCGTAAGCATGATAACGGCCGTGATGAGCAATCAGCGCTCCTCTCTCGTGACCGTGATCCTTGTTCTTGTCTTTTTAAACTATCTGGTGTTCTTCAGGCTGTTCCTGATAGAAAAAAAGTATTTCAGGCTTGAGCTCATCTGCCTTCTTGTGATATTTGTGCTGGTATGTCTCTTTAAGGCGGATATAGTGCTTAAGATATGGTACAGGCTTGTTTCGCTTCCGGGGGCGGTTTCCGAAAGAAGCGAGCAATGGGTGGCAGCGGTGAACAACATGTACTCGGTATGGCTGGGAAACGGACTGGGGGCAAACGGGCACAGGGCGCTTGGGATAGAGGACGCCCACGTTATCGCAGACGGGGGGCTAATAAAGCTGTACTGCGAGGAAGGGATAATCGGGTTTTCACTGTTTTTATATATTGTGGCAAATGCAGTCAGAAAGGGGCTTCACAACATCGGGGAATATTATGTGGAGCTGGGGCTCATCGCGGTGACCCTGCTTCAGTCCATCGGCTCCAACATCATCGCGTTTCAGCTTGCCGCTCCGATCTTCTGGTTTGCGGCGGGAAGGCTTGATTCCGGACAAAAGGCTTATCCGGCCGACGCGCCTGTAAGGGAAGGTGAGGTGGAGCCATGAAGGTGATGTGTATGTATCTGCCTCAGTACCACAGCTTTCCCGAAAATGATGAGTGGTGGGGAAAGGGCTATACCGAGTGGACGGCGGTAAAGAGAGGACGCCCTCTTTTTAAGGGGCATGTGCAGCCCAGACGCCCCCTTGGCGGAAGATATTACGATCTTGATAAGAACGGGGAGGAGACCTTAAGCTGGCAGGCGGAGCTTGCCTCGGAATACGGCATATACGGGTTTGCCTTTTATCATTACTGGTTTAAGGGGAAGCTCCTTATGAGGCGGCCGATGGAGATACTTCTTTCCAATCCCGGCATTAAGATCAGGTATTGCATATGCTGGGCAAATGAGAGCTGGACCAGGACCTGGTATGATCTTTCCGAGGAGGTCCTGATCAAACAGGAATACGGGGAGAAAGCTGACTGGGATACGCATTTTGACTATCTTCTGGAGTTTTTCAGGGACGAGAGGTATATAAAGACAGATAATAAGCCGGTGCTCATGATCTACCGTAGCTTTGACATAGACTGCCTTTCACAGATGCTTGCGCATTTTAACGAAAGAGCTAAGAGAGAGGGCTTTGACGGGATATTCGTGGTCTCCGGAAAGACAAGGGATATCATCGATGAGAGAAAAGAGCTTATTGATGCTTATTATTATTTTGAGCCCGGCTACACCTTGAAGCATGATTTTTCCCTCCTTCACAGGACAGGCTATAATGCCTCGGTGCTGTTAAGGAGTACATGCAACAGGCTGTTTAAGGGGAGCATGCTTGAAAGAAGGATCTCTGCCCGTTGGATATTAAAGCGGATAGGCGACAGAAGCTATGGGGAGAACGAATTCCCCTGCCTGATACCCGACTGGGACAATACCCCAAGGAGGGGTCACAAGGGGCTTGTATACACAAAAACCTCTCCGGAATACTTTGAGGAGATCCTTAAAAGGCTTAAGAAAAAGGTCGAGGGCAGAAAAAACGACTTTGTTTTCATCAATGCGTGGAATGAGTGGGGAGAGGGCGCAATGCTGGAGCCTGACGAGTACAGGGGATATTCCTATCTCGAAGCGGTGAAGAGGGCGTTGGGTCCGGAGGCTTTCAGTGAATCCTAAGATAAGCGTAATAGTAATAATATACAGGGTGGGGAAATTCCTTCCGAAATGCCTTGAAAGCATCGCGGCACAGACCTGTGACGATATTGAGGTCATCTGTGTCGTGGGAAAGGGCGACAGGCTCTGCGAGGAGATAAGCCGGGAGTATGAACGGAAGGATCCGCGCTTCAGGGTGATAGTCAGTGAGCCAAGGGGTACGGCAAACGCCAGGAATACCGGTCTTAAATATTCCTCCGGAGAGTATATCGCCTTTGTTGACGGGGATGATTTCATCGAACCTGACATGCTTGAGACTATGCTTAAGGGGGCTGTCAGATATCAGGCGGATATCTCGGCTGTCGGTAAATTCTACGCGTATGAAAACTGTACCGAGGATGACAACGCCATTAACGGATATTCCTTCGGAAAAAGGGCGGATGAGGCAGGTACCGAGCTTCTTTGTACGGAGGACGCGCTTAAGACCGTACTGTACGGGACGGGCTTTTTCCTTCATATCTGGGATAAGCTTTACAGGAGAGAGCTTTTTGACGATATCAGGTTTGATGAAGGGAAAAAGGTCGAGGACCGCGAGATAAGCTACAGATTGCTGATAAAGGCAAAACGCATGGTGTATGACAGGAGCCCGAAGTACTATTTCAGGGACAGCAGCGACAGCGGCTCGAGGGTAGAGGATAATCTTGCAAGGTCCTATGAGGCGAATGAGGCGATATGTGCGGATATAGTGAAAAGGTTTCCGTCTCTTTCCGAGGCCTGTGAGGTCTTTCTTGCCTGTGAGGCGATGAGCGTCATTCAGAACAGCATGCTTTACGGAAGCTTTTCGGCTGCGCATGACAGAAAATACCTTGATATCGTGAGGGCAAAGGCAGGCACGCTGTTTAAAAACGGCTTTGTCTCAAGGCCGGTAAAGCTTAAGGCCGTTTTATGCCTTTTTTGTCCCGGGATGCTTAAGCGGCTTACGCTTAGCAGGAGAAAGAGCTTTCTTAAGAGCCACAGGCAGTTTTGTGCCGGAAACGACTGGCAGGAGATATTTAAAGGACAGGGGATCGAATAGCTTATATGCAGGATAATGATTTTCACGGCAAAAGAATACTTTTTGTATGCAGGGAGACCTATTCGATGCCTTTGTGGTTCCTTGCAAAGGAGTGGGAAAGGGACAATGAGGTCGCGGCCTTTTTTATAATGTCCTCCGAATGCAGCTATAATAAATGCTACTATAATGAGAATTCCTACTATAAGTTTAAGGAGGAGCTGCCCGGGGTCAGGCTTTATGACGTCAGGGACATCTGTGACCGGTATACGGAGGGCTTAAAGAGCGGCGGCTCTCCCGTAGA
>DFEA01000068.1 GCA_002368575.1 Lachnospiraceae bacterium UBA3814
AGCCCCTGATCGATCATTCTCATTTCTGCATCCATTTTTTAACCTCTTTCGCTTGATTTATCTGCCTCTGTTTTATTCATGATTTTTCTTCCGGAAAAATTCTGCGATGTGATAATAACGGAGATATTGTAGCAGAATAAGCCGGATTGTACAAGATATGGATGGGGCTGGAAAAGAAATCCCCGCCGGTATTATATGCAATCAGGCTCGGATGTGCTATTATCTTATACAGGAGGCAAAGGACGCATGGAGAATATAAACAGCGAACGGATAAAAACGATGCTCGACAACCTCATCAGCGGGATCTGTGCTTTTTCCTATGACTCAGCATCTAAGGAGCTGATATTTGATTACATTAACGACGGTGCCTTTCGCATGCTTGGGACTACACGGGCTCTTGGAGAGAAATATATCACACAGCATGTTAAGGATATGATCCTCCCCCAGGATCTCCCCATCGCCGCGCAATGGCTCTCCGACATCCTCCAGGATAACGGGGATGAGGAGACTATCTTTCGCTATGTTACGTTTCAGGGCAGTCTTGCGCATATGCGGATCAAGGGAAACCTCTACAGCCGGCAAGGGAGCATCCATAACATCGTCTGCACCTTTTCCGACTGCTCCGAGGAGATCTCCATACAATACGAAACGGAAAAGGAGCTCAACTTCATGAATTCGGTCGTGGGCTACCGTACCCGTTTTGATTACCTCGTCCGTACAGATTCCCTTGTGATCCACAAAAACGATGACCCCGCGGAAAATAATGAGGTATTTATTCCCCGCTATCTTTCCTCCGAAACTACCCACGGCATTCATCCTGACGACTGGCCGTTGTTTTCGGAGGCTATCGAAAGAGCCATGAAACACCCCTGCAAGGACCAGATCGATTACCGCGTCCGTGAGGCAGCAGAAGGCGGCGAATACCGGTGGTATCAATGCAATCTGATGAGCATTCAGGGAAACGACGGATACGTCACCCATGTCCTTGGAATGAACATTGATATCCATGAGCGAAAGGTATGGGAGCTTATGCTTCAGAGCCGCGCCAACACGGATTCCCTGACACAGCTTCTTAACAAGGGAGCTACGGAAAACCGCATCAGAAGCGCGATCACTGCCCACCACAGCAAAAAGCACATGGATGCCCTGATGATCATCGATGTCGATGACTTCAAATATATCAACGATACCTTCGGGCATCTGATCGGAGACGAGGTGCTTCACTTTGTCGGCGATGCCCTGAAGCAGAATCTGAAGGGTATTGACATCGCGGGCCGTATCGGCGGAGATGAATTCATGGTATTTCTTCAGAATATTAAGTCTTCAGCAGACGCTGAGACCGTTGCGTCCCACCTGCAGGACATCATACACACCGGCTTTAAGAAAACGGAGGTCGCGGATCACCTTTCAGTTTCCATAGGTATCGCGATAGGCCAGGATGAAAGCGAGGAATACGAGGAATTGTTCAGGGAAGCCGATACTGCCCTCTATGAAACCAAGCACAATGGCAAAGCAGGCTACACGCTGAGCAGGAATACCCCATCCTGTTAGGTGATTCAAATAAAGGTCAGCTTCAGGCAGCTCTTTTGTTTTTCTCAATACTCTCTTGAGATTTCATCCATACCGGTCATTGCCTTAAAGCTGTCAAGATCCCCTTCATTTCTGATAAACATGATCTCTTCAAAACGCCCCGTACGAAGATCCTTAAGACCGGCCACCTGCTCCCCGTTACAGATGCTGCATCTCAGGATCGGTTTCTGATACTGCGGGTCAAACTCTATCCTCGCAGCCTTCTTTTTTTTAACTGGTTTTGTTTTGATCGTTGCCGCATAGGCGCTGTTGCAAAGCCCAAGAACAGCCGATAGCACGAAAAGCGTTTCGATCCCCAGCTTCTGCCATATCAGCCCGCCGAACAGCGCGATAAAGACGGTGATCATATGATTGACGGAAACGCCCGTTGAAATCGTCTTCTGCATCTCGTCCCTGCTGTCGGAAATATCCTGCACATATACGTTTGCAGCGATAGACGCAAGCGAAATGATCGAATCCAGGACATAATTTGCGCAGCAGACGGTATAGGCTATATCCCTTGGGAAGATATGGTGGGCGAAGCCGTAAAAGAAACAGACTATCACAAGGATCAGGGTATCCGTGATCATGACAGCCTTATAGCCGAACCTGTCTATGATCCTCCCAACTATCGGGGCAAAAAAATAACCGGATACGGCGGAAATCGCAAAGAGCAGGGATATCCTCCCTGCATCCGCTCCGTAAAACAGGATGAGCACATATGGCCCAAAGGTAAAGAACACCTGCTTCCTTGCCCCGTAGAAAACCTCCAGCATATAATATTTTCTGAATTTCTTCTTAAAATAAAACCGGCTGCTGTTCCTGTTGAGCTCGCTTTCACCCGTCAGCTTCAGGCTTACAAAGAAGCTTATGGCAAAGAGCACCGCCGATATAAGAAAAAAGGTTCTGTAGGGCTTATCCTTAAAAAAACGGGTAAAGCACGTTATTATCACAAGGAACCCGAAAAGCGTGCCGATCTGGTAAGCCGCATTCTGGTATCCCAGCGCTGTCCCGCCCTTTTTCTCCTCAGCATACTCAAGCGTGATGGTATTCTTCATTCCGAGCTGGATGTGCTCTCCCAGGGAATACACAAAAACAGAAAGAGTCACAAGGACCCGGGTAGCAGGGACGGCCGCTATCATCCCCATTCCCGCCAGCATGATAACCGCTCCGATCTTATACAGCTTTTCTGCGGAAAAGGTATATAACGCCGCCAGTATAAACACCAGCATCAGGCCCGGGATTTCCCTGAAAAACTCAGTGACCCCACGGTCAAACTCTGTCATGGCGACTATCTCTGCCAGATAATTGTCCAATATTCCTTTGTATATGCCATATCCCAGACCCGAAAGCAATAACGAACCAAAAAAGATCTTAAAAGGAGATTCCGGCTTGAAAATTTTTTCGAGATTGTGCCTGAACATGTTTTCTATTATACCCGGTGCGTTTTCAATAATAACGCAACAATTTTCTTCTACCTCTTGCCCTTATCATAGATCTCTCCCAGCGCTCTGGGACTTTTGTTGTCCTTGCTGAAGAAGATCAGCAGTACGAGCGTGAGCACATAAGGGAGGATCCTCACAAGGTCATTAAAGGTAGAGGGCATCCCCAGCCTTTGGATTATCGCGGAACCAGCACTCCTGGCAAAGCCGAAAAGCAGGCAGGCTCCAAGCGTCGGCATTATGGACCAGTTGCCGAAGATAAGCGCGGCTATGGCAAGATATCCGTAGCCCAGATAAATATCCGGCGAAAAGCAGGCCGATATCGAATAGGCATAGCTCATGCCTCCGATGGCTGAAAGCCCCCCTGATAATACGACCGCGATCGTCCTTACCCTGTCAACATTTATGCCGGCCGCGTCTGCCGCATGTGGATTATCCCCGCATGCTCTTAAATGCAGCCCGTAGGTTGTCCTGTACATAACATACCAGGTAACCGCGGCGACCAGGATTATCAGGACCTCGAAGGGATATACCCTGGTGAAAACCGCACCAAGCACGGGTATCTCAGACAGTCCCGGAACCGTGAACCTTACGCTTGTTTCAAGAACGAACTTATCAGACCTGGCATTAAAGGCAAACTCGTTAATGCGCTTTGTCAGAAAGGCTGTAAGCGCCATCGCAAGGATATTGATCACAACGCCGCTTATGACCTGATTGGCCCTGAACCTTATGCACAGAATGACATGAACCATAGCATACAGCATGCCCCCCAAAACAGCGGCAAGAAACGAAGCGTAAAAAGGAATGCTCCCGTGAGAGCCGGAGCTTCTTGTGATCAGCACGGCGATCAGCGCTCCGCAAAAGGCGCCGAAGCCCTGAAGCCCCTCAAGGGCAAGATTGGTAATGCCGCTTTTCTCGCTGAAGATCCCCCCTATAGCCATAATGAACATGGGAAGCGTAAAAGCCAGTCCGTCAATTATGATTGTATCGATCATGCTTTCTGCTCCCCTCCTTCCAGGATATCCTCTGCCTCGATCCTTGAAACAAATCTCCTGATAAATTCACCGCAGGCCGCAAAAATAAGAATAACGGCCGTTATTAGATCGGCTATCTCAATATCCACCCCCTGTTTACTGCTTAAATATATCGCCCCCTTCGAAAGGATCGTGATAAGGAAGGAGGCAAATATGCAGCCTATGGGATCGTTGTTCCCCAAAAGTGCCACGGCAATAGCGTTAAAACCCATGCCCGGAACCACCCCGGGCTGTATCGACCCCATATACCCGCAGAAATACGTGACCCCGGCCAGTCCGGCCAGAGCTCCCGAAATAACCATCGTCTTTATTATGCTCCTGCTGATATTTATTCCCGCGTATCCCGCCGCTCTCCGGCTCAGGCCCACCGCCTTTATCTCGAAGCCCGCCGTCGTCCTTTCCATAAAGAACCTTATATATACCGCCGTAAGTATCGCAAGCGGGAAGGCAAGCGGTATGTCAAGCTTAAGACCTGAAGTCCTGACCGCCTTGAGCGAAAGCCGCGACATCTCACTCACAGGAGTGCTCTGCCTTGAGATCGGATCAATATAATAAGAGTTGATGAAGAACGTAAAGATGTACATGAGGATATAGTTCAGCATTATTGAAGAAACGACCTCATTTATATTAAATCTGTATTTGAGCCATCCAATGAGGGCACCGACCAGCGCTCCCGCTGTTATGCCGATGATAATAACGATCGGTTTCGCAAGAGGCGCGGCAAGCTCCGACATCCCGACGCTTACGCTTGCAAAAAACCCTCCCGCAAGCATCATCCCGGAAACCCCTATATTGAACATGCCTCCTTTAAGAGCCACCGCCACGGCAAGCGAAGCAAAGATCATGGGAGTGAGGGCGTCCAGAAAGCTCATGAAATCCGTAAACATATTCTGCTTTCCGGCATAAGATCTTTTGGGCATAAGCCCCGAACCCTGAAGAAGATTCCCATACGCCGATATGGGATTCTTTCCGATAACGATAAAGATCAGGGAGGCCACTATCAGGCTTACGGCTATCGCAAATACGGATATACGGAGCATCTGCCTTTTTTCGCCGCCCAAAAGCCTTACAATCAGTTTTTTCAATCAGATCACCCCTCTCCCTTCTCAGCACCAAGCATGAACAGGCCCACATCCTCGACCGTGAGCTCACTTGCCTTTGCTATCCTGTTTATCCGGCCATTATATATTACTCCGATCGTATCAGCAAGGTTCATCACTTCATCAAGCTCAAGAGAGATGAGCAGCACCGCCGCCCCTCTGTCGCGCTCGTTGACTATCTGTTTGTGGATATTTGATATGGCGCCGACATCCAGCCCCCTCGTGGGCTGCATGAAAATGATCAGCCTGCCTTCCATATCGATTTCCCTTGCAACTATTGCCTTCTGCTGATTGCCCCCGGACATGGAGCTGACTACCGTTTCATTCCCTTTTCCTGATCTTATGTCGTATTTCTCTATAAGCCTTTTTCCGTTATCGTTAAGGGCCTCTTCATCAAGCACTCCCTTCTTCGCAAAATCCGGACCGTAATAGCTCTTAAGCGCCAGATTGTCCCTGAGTGTAAACCCCATCACCAACCCGACGTTCTGCCTGTCTTCAGGTATGTAGGCAAGCCCCTCCTCTGCCCGCTCCCTTATCGTCCTGTCGGTTATATCCTCTCCGCATAAGAAAATATGCCCGCTTTTAACCCTTTCAAGCCCTGCGATCGCGTCCGCAAGCTCATTCTGTCCGTTGCCGGACACCCCGGCGAGGGCGAATATCTCTCCCGCTTTGACCTCAAAGGATACGTCCTTTACGGCTTCAAAGCCGTCCTCATTGCAGACCGTAAGCTTTTCGACCTTAAGCACGGTCTCCCCCGGCTCTGCTCCGGCCTTGTCCACCGTAAAGGATACCTCTCTGCCGACCATAAGGCGCGCCATCTCCGCAGTGGATGTCTCCTTCACGTCCTTCACAGCCATAAGCCTGCCCCTGTTAAGGATCGCACATCTGTCCGCTATCGCCTTTATCTCATTAAGCTTATGCGTGATTATTATTATTGTTTTCCCGCTGTCGCGCAGCCCCCTTATTATATTAAGCAGGGCTTCTATCTCCTGAGGGGTCAGAACCGCCGTCGGCTCATCAAATATCAGGATCTCAGCGTCCCGATAGAGCATCTTGAGGATCTCCACCCGCTGCTGGGAAGAAACATTTAAGTCGCTTATCAAAGCTTCAGGTTCCACCTTAAGTCCGTAGCTTTCAGACAGCCTGGCTATATCCCTGTTTGCCCTGTCAAAATCTACTGCCGGCAGGAATCCAAAAAGCTTTTTCCGAGGCTCCTGTCCAAGAATTATGTTTTCGGCGATCGTATAATTCGATACCAGCTTAAAGTGCTGGTGCACCATGCCTATACCAAGCTTCGTAGCCATCCTTGGGGATTTTATGTTAACCTTTTTCCCCCGAATGAAGATCTCTCCCGCGTCAGGCTCATACATTCCGAACAATATGCTCATTATCGTCGACTTTCCGGCACCGTTCTCCCCCAGAAGGGCAAATATCTCACCCCTCCTTATACTCAGGGAAACATCATCATTTGCGATTATACCCGGAAAACGCTTGGTGATATGCTTCATTTCAACGATATATTCAGCATTATCCATAATACTGTTCCTCTTCCTTATAATAGGGTTGCGGAAGCTCTGTGATAAAGAACAGGCGGCAGCTTAAAAGCCTGCCGCCCACATGAGCTTAACGTTATTCAACATCGATCCCTGTAAAGTCATCCGGCGTAAGCCCGTTAAAGTTTGCGGCCGGAACTATGGTCCCGTTCTTCACCAGCTCATAAGCCTTGTCGATGTTAGCGATAGCCTCGGCGCTCAGCTGGCACCTGCCTTCTTCACTTACATAGCCTACGGAATCAGTATCTATGCCAAGAAGGTAATTGCCGCCCTTGAAGGAACCGTCAAGCACGGTTTCAAGAACCCGCTTATCGTTTACACCCATGATCTTAAGAGACGATGTAAGGATTATATTGCTGTCTCCGTTTGCGCCGTCATCGTACTGGTCGGTATCGCAGCCTATGACATAAGCCTTGTCCTTGCTCTCCTTGACAGCGGTAAACACACCGTTGCCCGAGTCTCCGGCCGCCACGAAGATAACATCGCAGCCCTCCTTTAAGAGCGCATCGCCTATAACCTTGCCGGTGGCGGGATCAGCAAAGGAGCCTATGTAGTTGCCGCCTACGTTCGCCCCGGTCACATCCGTGCCCGCATATGAGGCAAGCTCCACTATCTCGGCGCTCGTACCATAATGCCTGTTGCTGTAATTAACTCCCGACATAAATCCGTACTGATAATTAACATTCGTCGGATATGCTATGCCGTTTACGACCGCAACCTTTCCGGTAACCGTCGTCATTGCGGCTGCGATCCCCGCAAGGAAACCGCCCTCCTGCTCCTTGAAGGTCATGGCATAGATATTGTCGAGCTCTACTTCATTTCCCTCGGCATCCGTCGGGGAGGTATCCACCAGAATAAACTTTGTATCCGGATTATCCTCCGCGATCTCGGTTATCCCGGCAAACTGGAAACCATCGCAAACGATAACGTCATAATCGGCAACAATATCACTGACCGCATTGATGCAGGCGTTCGTATCCCCGGTGGTTTCCCGGACAGGGGTCACCTCCGACTCCGGATGATCCTCTATGAAGCTCAGTATGCCATTGTAATTATCCTCGTTAAAGGAGCCGTCATCAACTCCTGACGGAGAGGTCACAATGGCTATCTTAAGACCTCCCCCGGACTGCTCTGTGCCGGCGCTC
>DFEA01000044.1 GCA_002368575.1 Lachnospiraceae bacterium UBA3814
TTTTTACCGAAAAGGACGCGGCCTACGATCTCGATGTGGACAGCGATGAAATGAATCATAACCGGTGGACCGTTTTTGTGAACGCGAGGATAGAGGACGAAAACGGTGATCTTCTGGGAGTGTGCGGGGTCGGAGTGCAGATGACGAATCTGCAGGAGCTTTTCCTCCAATGTGAAAAAGAGTATGGAGTCAAGATCAATCTCGTGGACAGCAAAGGCATGGTTCAGGTGGACACACAGGACATCAATATAGAAAACGCCTGGATCACAACGGAGGCACTCGGACATGAGGAAACGGATGAATACCATACTGAAACACTGGATACGGGAGAGTTTGCGGTCACAAAGTATGTTGAATATCTCGGATGGTATCTGGTCGTGCAGAGCAGCCCTACATCCATCAGCAGGCAGTTTATTCATGTGATAGAGCTGAATGTTTTAATGTTCCTCCTGGTAATGGTCGTTTTATTCTTCATGATAGCGGCTATTTTAAAGCGGTCAAGGAAGGAGAGGGAGGACAGGGAAAGGCTGATTCTTATGTCTGAACGCGCATTGGCGGCCAGTGAAGCAAAATCCTCATTCCTGTCGAGTATGTCGCATGAGATACGCACACCGATCAATACGGTTTTGGGAATGAATGAAATAATCCTGAGAGAGGCGCAGGACGAGAAGATCCTCGAATACTCCTCAAACATCAATAATGCCGGCAGGACTCTTCTTTCCCTGATCAACAGCATCCTGGATTTTTCCAAGATAGAAGAGGGGAAAATGGAGATAATCCCGATCGAGTATGATACGGCGTTCATGATCAATAATCTTGTGGCTTCTGTTTCGGAGAGGGCAAAGGAAAAGGGACTGGAATTTTATACGGATATAGATGAAGAGCTTCCATGCCGGATGGTGGGGGATGACGTAAGGATATCCCAGGTGATCATGAATATTCTCACAAATGCCGTGAAGTATACAAGAAAGGGCTTTATAAGGCTGACCATGAAGGCTGCCGGCAAAAACGGGGATGAGATCGATCTCTACGTGGAGGTCGAGGATTCGGGGACGGGCATTAAGGAGGAGGATATTCCAAGGCTCTTTGAATCCTTTGAACGCCTGGATGAGGTAAAAAACCGCGGTATAGAGGGGACGGGGCTCGGCATGGCCATTGTTTCGAATCTCCTGGGACTTATGAACAGCCGGATACAGGTAAAAAGCGAATATGGCAGAGGGTCGGTATTTTTCTTTACTGTCCGGCAGGGGATAGGAGATGCCGCACCGATAGGTGATTATACAAAAAGACCGGAGATCATCACCAGACAGAAGGAATCCGGTTCCTTTACAGCGCCTGATGCAAAAGTGCTTGTGGTGGATGACAATGAAATGAACCTGAAGGTTGCAAAGAATCTTCTGGGATTATTCGGGATATCCCCGAGGCTTTCAGAATCAGGTCAGGACGCAATAGAACAGGTTAAAAAGGATTTTTATCACATCGTCCTGCTCGATCATATGATGCCGGGGATGGATGGCAAGGAAACACTGAAGAAAATGAGGGAGGAGCATTATCTTGCCGGGGATACAAGGGTGATCGCACTGACGGCCAATGCCATTGCGGGTGCAAGAGAGGATTATCTGGACGCCGGCTTTCATGATTATCTGTCCAAGCCGATCGGACTTGCACAGCTGGAAGGCATTTTGAAAAAATGGCTGCCGGAGGAGGTCATCAGGCAGGAAGGGCAAACGAAGGAGCAGACGGATGAGGCTGAAGAGCTGTTTGAATTTTATCCGGAGGAAGAGGAGAAAGCTAAGGATATTTGTAGTGCCGAAAAGGATGGGGAGCGCGAAAATGGCGGGGATGATCATCGGGAATTATTAAGCGGGCTTATGATCCTCGGTCTTGATACCGGTGAGGCTCTCAGCTTCTGCGGCGGGGATACATCGTTTTACGTGGAGCTTGTGGGTGATTTCGTGTCGGGCTATGAGGAGAAGAAAAAAGAGCTTGATGAATATTTTTCCGAAAAAAAATGGCATGAATTTGAAGTGAAGATCCACGCCTTAAAGAGCATGGCAAAAACCATAGGTGCGTCAGAGCTTGCCGGCATGGCCGCAGAGCTGGAGGAGGCGGCGGAAAAGCTCAATGAGGGCAGGCTCATGGAAGGGTATCCGGCCTTCATGTCTGAATTCACGCAGATGGCGGAAGGCATTCAGACTGTGCTTGAAGATGATTTATTGGAAACGAATAGTTTATGACTTGAGCTGATGACATTGCAGATTTTCTTGAGAGGATAATTTACATATGTTAAAATAAAAAAATCGGTTCCTTTTAAACCTGACTCAGCAAGCCGGGTTTTCTGCTCACAGGACGCCTTAAGGCTCTGTATCGTTCCGGTTATCAGAGCGGCTGCTGCAGGCTTATGTCAGGGCGGTCCTTGAGGAGCTGAAGTCACTGTACGGCTTTGGCGTAAAGGACGGGGAGCTTGAAAAGAGGCTCAACGAGGATATGGCGCTTATATCGGATGTGATGGATTACAGGGTATCAGAGGGCTATAAGAGCGGAGAATACACGGACTGGAACGCGGATGACACTGAAATAGTGCTTGAGGAGGGAAAGGAGCCATCGATAACGGGCTCACTCAGCACCGCCTATGCCGCGGCTGATGCCCTGCTCCTTCAGTATTATGAGGAAGAGGATGAGGCTGCGGCTGCCTTTGGAAAGAAGCTTACCACAGAGGATTGGGAGAAGATCGCGGATATCTATTCGGCAAATGTTGCCCTTCGTTATATTAACAGGCCGGTGGCCGTTAACGGGGCCCATGTCATGCTTCAGGAGATACTTAAGGAGCTGGATGCCCCTGACAGGAGATTTTCCTTCCTTTGCGGACATGACTCAAATATAGCAACCATCCTCGGCGCCCTGGGGATAACCGATTACGAGCTTTCGGGAACACTGGAAAAAAAGGCCCCCATAGGCTGCAAGCTCCTTTTAGAGAGGTGGCTTGGGGATGACGGCAGGGAATACGGAAGGCTGCGCCTTGTTTATCCGTCTACTGAGCAGCTGAGGAAGACACTGCCGTTAACGGTCGAGGAGCCGCCTATGTCCTGCGTACTTGAGCTGCCGGGGGCTGCAGCAAATGAAGACGGCTATTACCTTATGGACGACATATACAGGGCCTTAAGAGACGCCGTTAATGCATATGATGATCTGTACGTGGAATATGCGGAGGAGGAGCTTGACGCAGCTGCCTGAGATGAGATCAAGGCACAAAATATGAAGCGGATCGGAACGAACTGAAGTTCGTTCCTAAGCGCAAAAACCGATTCGATATTTGTTTGCAAATATCGAATAAGCTTGCAGGCAAATTTGCGCAGACAAGGAAATGATCCGGTCTGGGAAAGCAAGACCGGATCGGTGCAGATAAGGAGGAGAAGATGAGTGTAAATGAGCGGCGGACCGGAACGATATCCAGGGGTATAAGATGCCCTATAATAAGAGAGGGGGACGATCTGGGCACCATAGTCACGGAGAGTGTGCTCGGGGCCTCGGAGGCGGAGGGCTTTTCCCTCAGAGACAGGGATGTCATCGCTGTAACGGAATCCATAGTGGCACGTTCACAGGGTAATTACGTAACGATCAATGATATAGCGGATGATGTACAGGTAAAGCTTGGAGGAGAGACCATCGGGGTGATATTCCCGATCCTTTCAAGGAACCGTTTTGCGGTATGCTTAAGGGGCATTGCCAGGGGAGCGAGGAAGATAGTGCTTATGTTAAGCTATCCCTCCGATGAGGTGGGAAACGAGCTTGTAAGCCTCGACATGCTGGATAAGAGCGGTGTCAACCCCTACAGTGATGTGCTTTCACTGGAAAGGTACCGTGAGCTGTTCGGGTCCAACAGGCATCCCTTTACGGGGGTGGATTATGTTGAGTATTATGGAGATATCATAAGAGAATGCGGAGCGGAGGCCGAGATAATCTTTGCTAACCAGCCTAAGACCATTCTTGACTATACCGATTCCGTCCTGACCTGTGACATCCATACAAGGGCCCGCACGAAGAGGATACTGAAGGAAGCGGGAGCAAGGGCGGTATGCGGCCTTGACGATATACTCAACGCATCGGTAAATGGCAGCGGCTATAACGAAAAATACGGTCTGTTAGGCTCGAATAAGTCAACGGAGGATAAGATAAAGCTTTTTCCGAGGGACTGCAGCGGTCTTGTCGCCGACATTCAGAAAAGGATCCTTGACAGGACCGGGAAGCATGTTGAGGTAATGGTCTATGGAGACGGTGCCTTTAAGGACCCGCAGGGGAAGATCTGGGAGCTTGCCGATCCGGTAGTATCCCCGGCCTTTACCGACGGCCTTAAGGGAACGCCCAACGAGCTGAAGCTCAAATACCTTGCTGACAATGATTTTAAGGAGCTTTCCGGGGAGGAGCTTAAGAACGCGATATCCGAGAGCATCAGAAAAAAGGACGCAAACCTTGTGGGCAATATGGCCGCTCAGGGCACTACTCCAAGGCAGCTTACGGACCTCATAGGCTCTCTCTGTGATCTGACCAGCGGCTCCGGAGACAAGGGTACGCCGGTGGTGCTTGTACAGGGCTATTTTGATAACTACACGGATCAGACATGACCAATTATGAGAAAATGACAGAAACGCCTGTTCCAAGCCTTATCGGGCGTTTGAGCATACCGACGATAATCAGCATGATGGCGACCACCATTTATAACCTGGTGGACACCGCCTTCGTCGGGCGTCTGGGCAACAGCGCCTCCGGTGCGGTTGGAATAGTATTCGGCTATATGACCATCCTTCAGGCGATCGGCTTTATGTTCGGGCAGGGATCAGGCAGCATTATCTCAAGAAGGCTCGGAGCAAGAAAGACGGATGAAGCCTCAAGGATCGCCTCCACAGGCTTCTTTCTGGCCTTTGCCATTGCTGTCCTTACGGCGCTTTTTTCATTTCTGTTTCTTGATGGGATCATTGAGCTTTTAGGCAGTACGCCTACCATAGCGCCATATGCGAGGACCTACCTGATTTTTATCCTCTGTGCGGCGCCCTTTTCGGTTACGAGCTTTGTCCTTAACAATATCTTAAGGTTTGAGGGCAAGGCAATGTTTGCAATGGCCGGCCTTTTAACGGGAGGGGTCATCAACATTGCGGGCGATGCGGTCTTCATGTTCGGGCTTAAGATGGGGATAGCGGGAGCGGGGCTTTCGACGGCACTCTCGCAGTTCTTCAGCTTCTGCATACTGTTAAGTATGTTCATAAGGCATAAGACCACCTCGGTGATCTCTCTTTGGTATCTCCTGCCGGATCGGGACGAACAGAGGTTCATTCCTAAGCGCACAATTTGCAGGCAAATTGGCGAAGACGCCACAGACATTATAGCAACGGGGGTTCCAAGCCTTTTAAGGCAGCTTTTGAACAGTGTAAATACCATCCTTCTCAATTCCCTTGCCGGGGCTTACGGAGATGAGGCTATAGCCGCAATGAGCATAGTTTCCAGAGTGGCATTCTTTATCTTCTCAATAGCCCTTGGGATAGGGCAGGGCTTTCAGCCCGTTGCAGGCTTTAATTTCGGCGCCAAAAGGTATTCCAGGGTGAGGCAGGGCTACAGGTTTACCATCCTCCTTGCTGAGACCCTTATTATTATCATGTCTGCTGCCGTTCTCGCAGGCTCCGGAAATATCATCCGTATCTTCAGGGACGATGAAGAGGTGATAAGGATCGGTACGAGGGCACTGAGACTGCAGGTGGGGGCACAGATCCTTCTCCCGGTCTGCATGGCGACGGAAATGCTGATGCAGAGCACCGGTCAGAGGCTCGCCGCAGCCGTGCTTTCAGCCTTGAGGGGAGGAGTGTTTTTTATTCCTGCGCTGCTTATATTGAGCAGGCTGCGGGGGCTGTACGGCATAGAAGAGGCGCAGCCCGTTGCCTTCCTTCTTGCAGTGCTGCCCGCGATCCCGGTGGCATATCTGTTCTTTAAAAGGATGCCTGAGGAGGACGGAAAGGAAATGAAATGATCCGGTCCACGGAATGTGTTATAAATATAGTTAACGAATATGATTTGTTCGCTGTATAAAAGGGAAAGGTCATGTCTTACGATAAAGAGCTTATAGACGGAAAACTTAAAAGATGGGAAAACTATATCAGGCATTACAGTCTGCCTGACTGGGAGGAGATACCTGATTTCGGGCTGTATATGGAGCAGGTGACGACTCTTATCTCTCAGTATTTGAATTATCTTCCAACAGAGGATGCCAGGGAAAAGGACAGGGACAGGGATACGCTGTTTCTGATAACGCCCTCCGTCATCAATAATTATGTGAGGACAAAGGTCATGCCCGAGCCTGTCAAAAAAAGATATTACAGGATCCATATTGCCTATCTTATAATGATCTGCTCCCTGAAGCAGAGCCTTAATATTTCGATGATAAAAAAACTGATTCCCATGGGGATCAGGGAGGATGAGGTCAGGCGTATATACACGGAGTTTATCGAGAGACACCACTATGAAGTGGATTATTTTGCAGAACAGCTGAGGTCGATCGCAAGCCCGTTATATGGCGCGCACGCTGAAGAGACAGGTGAGGACGGAACAAAGGCGGACTTTACCGCGCAGTCCACGGAGGATCTTATCTTTTCGATGGCGCTTATCGCCGGCTTTTCAAAGCTGCTGGCCCATAAGCTGGTGATGCTTGACGGTAAGGACTTAAATTCCGGGGAAAGCATAGAGCTTCGGTATCCCGAGGAAGGCTAAGGAAAGACTGAAAAGTCGGTCCTTCCTTAAACATCCATTCCGCGGCCCGATTCTATGCGCTTTACATAGACATCCGGATCCCTTTTCATGTCTATCAGGGTCGCAAAGGCGTTGAGTACCATGGTCTCCTTGTTGCAGGTCACAGGGTTTTTCCCGAGTTCTCTTATCAGGTTGTATTTATCCATCTGCCAGACATAGAGATCCGAAAGGGAATAGCCCCTGATCTTTATCCCGTCCTTAAATGTGTGATTTTCAAGATAGTAGACGAATTCCCCGAATACCTCCGGATCAAGCAGGAGCCCTGTCCATAGTTTGTCGCTTGAGTCCTTGGGGAGACCGGCATATTCGCAGAGCTCATAAAAGCCCTGGCAGACCCTTAGCTTTGACGTGGATATTATTATGCTCATATTATCATCCTCTGTTAGCATTGTACGCTGTATATGAACTGCTATGATAATAGCGCCTATGGTCCAAAAGGTCAAGGGAAGGATACGTTCGGGCAGGGCGTCAGGGTATACAGCGGGGGGCAATTATGGTAAAATAGTAACAGTTTACCGGAGGGTGAGCTGCTGCAAAATGGGTGAAGCCTTATGCCCTGAAGGATCGAGAGGTCAAGCATGCCTTTTTATCAGTATATTTTGACTATAAGGGAGGAGATCGCCTGCCTTTTTATTCTTCTCTACATTGCCTGGACCTATTATTCGGTCAAGCGGAAGAATACCTACGCGCATAATCTTTTTTCCTTCCTCAATATGATATCGATAGTAAACCTGGCCTTTGACGCGCTGACGATATATACGGTCAACAACCCTGAGACGGTGCCTGATTTTCTTAATCACGCCCTCCATGTGATCTATATAGGCACCTTTCCGATAATCCTGTATACGACCTACGCGTATATAAAATGCCTGGCCTTTCACATAGAAAGGCACAGGACCGGGTTTCTGGAGATACTCCCGCTTATCATTGCCATAACGGGGGTAGCGGTCCTGCCGATGTACTATGTGAAGACTCCCTACAGCAACTATTCCACGGGACCTGCGGACAACGTGGCGTACGTTTGCGCCTTTATCTATTTTTCCCTGAGCGTCTGGGTGCTCATACGCTACAGAAAGCAGATCGAGGAAAAGGCTCTTAGGGGCATAGCGACCTCCTTAGTCTCAATGGTCACGGTGGTGGTCATGCAGGGGATAGTGGAGCAGCTTCTGATAACGGGCATTGCGGTAACGCTTGTCAATGTGGCTCTTTATTATACCGTTGAGAGCCCGGATGCGGTCCTCATCGAAAAGCTTGCCTATGAGCGGGAAAGAGCGGATGAGGCAAATATGGCCCGCTCCTCCTTCCTTGCAAGGATGTCCCACGAGATACGCACTCCGATAAACGCGGTGCTTGGTATGGACGAAATGATCCTCAGGGAGGCAAAGGATGAGAATATCCTTTCCTACGCAAGAGACATTCAGGTGTCCGGAAGGACTCTGCTTTCCCTCATAAATGAGCTCCTTGATTTTTCAAAGACGGAGGTTTCGGGAGAGGAGGACGAGGGGGTCTCCTTTAGCGTGGACACGGATGATATAGAGGATGTTCTTAAGGAAAGCACCTACAACGAGCTGTTCCATGCTCCCTCCGCAAGGATCCTCGTGGTGGATGATACCGAGATGAACCTGACTGTGATATCAAGGCTCCTTAAGGAAACAAAGGTTCAGATAGATACGGTCCTTTCAGGCCATGATGCGCTGATAAGGGCTACCGAGCATCATTACGATCTCTGCTTAATTGACCACATGATGCCTGTTATGGACGGGATCGAGACCATGAAGAAGCTCAGGGATATATCCGGTACAAAGGATTCCGTATTTATCGTGCTTACGGCAAATGCCATAGCCGGGGCAAGAGAGTCGTACCTTAAGGAGGGCTTTGATGATTATCTGTCAAAGCCGGTCAGCGGCATAAGGCTTGAAAAAACACTGATAAAATATCTGCCGAAGGCTCTGGTCGAAATGACGGATCAGACTATGGAGCCGGGGGAGGCGGTGCATAAGGATACCCTGAGCATTGAAGGCCTTGATACCAAAATGGGTACGGAATACTGCGGATCGCCCGAGGCCTATATGGAGGTGCTTGAGCTGTTTTATGATACCCTGTCCGTCAAGGCCCGGGAAATAGAGGATTTTTATGAAAATGAGGATTGGGAGAACTATAAGATAAAGGTCCATGCCCTCAAAAGCTCGGCCAGGATAATCGGCGCAGGGGAGCTTTCGGCACGGGCCGCCGAAATGGAGGCTGCCGCCGATAACGGAGAAACAGAAAGCATAAAGGAAAATACCTATCCTCTTTTAAAGGAGTACAGAAGGCTGGGGGAGAGGCTTAAGGAGATCTTTGAGGACAAAAGCGGCAAAAAGCCTCTTGAAGACGGGATGCTTAAGGAGGCCTTCCAGTCAATAGGCGAGTTTGCCGCCAACATGGATTACGGCCTTACGGAAATGGTATTAAAGGATATTTCGGAATATGAGCTTCCGCCGGAGGCGGAAGAAGCGATCGAAGGAATACGCGAGAGGCTTAATGAGTTTGACTGGGATGGAATAAAGGAGCTTGCGGAAAAAGCAGGGCAGGCGGCCGCCCCCTTATAGTGAACGAATTTGATCCGTTTGCTGTAAATGTAAGGACAAGGAAGGAACGGGAAACCTATGAGTGAGGAAATAAAGCTGGGAAAGATCATCCTTATAAGCAGCAGGGAGAGCTTTCTTGTAAAAGGTATCGAGACCAAGCTCTCGGACTGTGATATACCGATGAAATACTGCCCGCTTGAGCTTAAGAGCCTGGAAATGCTTGCCGAGGAGGCGGAGCTGTATGTAATAATAGCGAGTGAGGAGCTTAAGGAGGCTCCGGAATTTCTTGTATACCTTAAGGATGTCTGCAAGGAAACGGAGAGAAAGGTATTCGTGGCAGGCAATCCTGAGGAATATGAGTTTTCAAGGCTCTATCTTACGGATCAGCTGATACTTAAATGGTTCGACAGGCCTTTGGATATCCCGGGGCTGATGCAGGAGATCCAGAACTACATACAGAATTTTGCCGGTGAGAACCGTAAAAAGACCATTCTCATCGTTGATGATGATGTTACCTATATGAAGCTCATATACAGCTGGCTTAAGGATCATTATCATGTGGCCATGGCCAATTCCGGCGCCGGAGCCTTTGCATGGCTTGCAAGCAATAAGGCCGATCTTGTACTGCTTGATTACGCCATGCCGATAGTATCCGGAGCCACGGTCCTTAAGATGCTTAAAAATGAGACCGAGACCGACAGTACTCCGGTCATGTTCTTAACGGGAAAGAGCGATAAGGAGACCATTATGAGCGTGATCGACCTGCATCCCGCCGACTATCTGCTGAAAACCATTGACAAGCCTACTCTTTTACAGAAGCTGGATAATTTCTTTTACAAAAGGTATTGACAGGCGGAATGCATTTTCCGATGTCAGGGTCAGAAGCCTCCGGCGGCATTTATTTCCTGCGAAACGGGCATCACATTTCAGATCCATATGAGGGAAAAAGATAATATTTTCGAAGAAAAGAATATCGAGGGCGGATCATCCGGCATAAACGGACGGGGCGACAATAACGGAAGGAGGACAGAGCTGTTCAGGGCCTCTCATCTGCTTTTGCTCATAAGCCTTTCGCTCATGACGGTGCTTTTGTTCATCGAGGCCGTTATATTATCCTGGGAGCTGTGGGTGCTGCCGCTTGTGGCAATAGCAGAGATCCTCTGCTGGCATATCCATGTGACAGGAAGGCTGCCGGAGGATTACAGGCTGTGGATATATACGGTCGTTGCCCTTTTTGTCTTTGTCTTCTACGGTATACACGAGTCCAGCTTTTACGATATGGCCATCGTGATCGTGTATCTCATGATCCTTTACAGTCTTTCCTCAGATCAACGTTTTATCCTTTGCTGCCAGGCAGCATATTATCTGACGATGTGCTATGACATGGTTCTCATGATAAAGCACGGGACAAGGTTTGACATCCTTGCCGTAACCAGGATAGCGCTTCATTTCATCATAGTTTTCATGGTTGGCTATGTTTCAAGGGTCATAATGCGTAAGAGGAGCGAGAACTACGATCTTATAGCCTCTGAGGTATCAGGCGTCAAAAACGTCAACCGCAGCATAGGAAACTTCTTAAAGAGCCTTTCCCATGAGATCAGGACCCCGATCAATGCCGTTACCGGGCTTACGAGCGTAGTGCTGAAAAAGGAAAGGGATGAGGAGATAAGAAGGGATCTGTCAACGGTCCTGAGGGCAGGCTTCAGGGCGGCGGACCAGATAGACAATATCCTTGATATGACTGAGATCGACATGGATAACCTTCAGGTGAGGAACAGCGTTTACATGATCTCATCTATCCTTAATGACCTGATCACCGAGTTAAGGCTTAAGGATCGCGTAAAGAGGGAGCTTATCTTTGATGTGGATACCAGTACGCCCTCGGCCCTTATAGGAGACAGCGATAAGATCAAGAAGGTATTGAAGCTGCTGATCGACAACGGATTAAAATATACAAGACACGGCGGTGTGTATGTGCACATCTTTCCCCGGGAGCGCTCCTACGGCATCAACCTCTGTGTGGAGATAGCCGATACGGGTGTGGGAATGACCGAAACGCAGATCGACCGCATATTTGAGCCCTATTATAAGGCCAATCAGGCAGGCTCCAGGACCACCGGAGGCATCGGGATAGGCGTGATGGTAGCCCACGGGCTGCTTAAGGCAATGGGGGGCTTTATAAGGATAGAAAGCGAGCCGAATGCGGGAACCACGGTATCAGTGAGCATACCCCAGAGGATAGCCGATCCGTCGGCCTGCATGTTCATTGCCGACAGGGATTCGGTAAGGGCAGGTGTATATCTTGGCTTTTCCCGATCAGAGGTCCCGAGGGTGAGGGAATTCTATAATACCGCTTTTTCGGGCTTTAAGAACGGCCTGGGGCTTAATGTGAGACGTGCTGACAGCCTCGAGGACCTTAAAAGGCTCAATGAGACCTTTAAATTCACCCATATCCTTACAGGGGACACGGAATACAGGGAGGATGCCTCCTTCTTTGATGATCTGGCGCATTCATGCACGGTAGTCGTGATAGCGGACGACAGCTTCAGCGCCTATCCGGACAGTCCTGTCAAGGTGATGAAAAAACCGTTTTACGGCTTTCCGCTGGCGGCTTTCTTAAATGAGGAGCCCGTGTTCTCAACTGAGGCTTTGGGGAAGAAGGAGAGCTTTAACGGGCTTAAGGTGCTGGTGGTCGATGATGAGCCGATGAACCTCCTTGTCGCAAGGGGGATACTTGGCGGATATGGAATGAAGGTTACAGAGGCAGCCTCCGGAGCGGAGTCGATAGAGCTCTGCAAACGCAGGCATTTCGATGTGGTATTCATGGACTATATCATGCCTGAAATGGACGGTATAGAAGCAATGAAGATAATCCGTGCCAATTCCGCAAAGAAGGATCAGGATATAGTGATCATCTCGCTTACCGCAAACGCCGTAAGCAGCGCCAGGGAAATGTTTTTGTCCGAGGGCTTTGACGGCTTCGTAACAAAGCCCATAGAAACGGCTGAGCTTGAAAGGGAGCTTAAGCGTGTACTGAAGCGCCCTTCACCAACAGGCAGCTTACGGTTGCGAAGGAGCCTTACGGGAGAATAGTATGAGACTCAGGGATCTTTTCGGTATAGTAAACGATAAAAAAAGAGATATCCAGGAACGCCTGATGCTGCTTACGACCCTGATAGCTCTTGTCGCGCTTTTTGCCGTGTTCATCGGCGGCTTTTTTGTGGGAGAGACCCTGGGCGGAGAAATAGTGATAGGCTCCGCCATCGTCATTTTTGCTCTCATTGTATATTTTTCCGCCAGGTATAATAAGCTTCGTCTTGGCGCCAATATCTGTTCGGTCATAATAGTCTTTGCGGTCATACCATTTACCTTCTTTACCAGCGGCGGGATAATCGGCGGAGCGCCGGTGTGGATAATCCTTTCCGCTATCTTTATTACCATGACTACTCAGGGCAGGATAAGGACGGTGCTGTGGTGTTTAGAGACAGTGGTCACCTGCGCATGCTATTACGCGGCGTATAACTATCCCTTTCTGGTGACGCCGCATACACTGAGGACCGGCTATATGGACTCCCTTATGTCGGTGGCGGTGGTGGGCTCAATGGGCAGCATGATGATCGGCTTCTCCATAAGGGCCTACAGGGAGGAGAATATCAGGAGTGAGGAAAGGCGTAAGGAAATAGATGAGCTGAGCAGGGCTCAGAACCAGTTCTTTTCAAATATGAGTCATGAGATACGCACTCCCATAAACTCCATTCTCAGTCTTAATGAAATGATACTCAGGGAGGATACCTCAGAGGAGGTAAGGGAGGACGCAAGGAACATCCAGGCTGCCAGCAAGCTGCTTTTGCACATCATTAACGACATTCTCGACATGTCCAGCATCGAATCCGGTAAAATGGAGATCAGACCCGTTGTATACAATGTGAGGGCTCTGCTTTCAGATATTATAGGAATGATAGAGATCCGTGCCCAGGAGAAGGATCTGAGCCTCCTTATAAACGTCGACCCGTCCCTTCCGCTGGAGCTTTACGGTGACGAGATCAAGATAAAGCAGATACTTATCAATCTTCTTACCAATGCCGTGAAATATACAAAGGAGGGCTCTGTAAGCCTTTCTGTCGGGATCGAGGAGAGAGAGGGAAACAGGGTGCAGATCTCCTTCTCGGTAGCCGATACGGGAATAGGCATCAAAAAGGATAATCTCTATAATCTTTTTACGGCATTCAAGAGAGTGGATACGGATAAGAACCGTTACATCGAGGGCACCGGGCTGGGGCTCTCGATCGTAAAGGAGCTTACCGAGCTTATGGACGGGAACGTTAAGGTCAACAGCGTTTATATGCAGGGCTCCACCTTTGTGGTCACTATCCCTCAGGACAGCGTGTCAGATAAGATCGTGGGCGACTTTAATATGCTGAATATCCGTGAAAGGAACAGCGCTCCTTACGTGAAGAGCTTTGAAGCGCCCGAAGCAAGGATACTGGTGGTTGACGACAACGCAATGAACCTGATGGTCGTGCAGAAGCTGTTAAGGGATACGAAGGCCCTTGTGGATACGGCAGAGAGCGGTGAGACGGCTCTTCAGAAGACGCTTGCCGAAAAATATGACCTTATCCTTATGGACCATCTGATGCCGGAGATGGACGGTATTGAGACGCTTCACAGGATAAGGGAGCAGATCGGGGGCCAGTGCAAGGAGACAAAGGTATGCGCCCTTACCGCCAATGCGGGAAGCGATAAGCAGAGCATGTATTATAAGGAAGGCTTTGACGGCTATCTGCTGAAGCCGGTAAGCGGGAGTGAGCTTGAAAACGAGATCATAAGACTGCTTCCGCCGGAGCTTGTAAAGCTTCTTAATACAGACACGAAAAAGGCAGCGGAGGCGCAGTTCTGGACAAAGGACAGTCAGAGGAAGCTTCCGGTCATCATATCCACCGAAAGCGTCTGCGATCTTCCGGAGGATATGATCAAATCCCATGGGATAGCGGTACTGCCATTTCATGTGATCACCGAAAGCGGTGTTTTCCTGGACGGAGTTGAGACGGATGTGAGGGAGCTTGCGGGTCTTATAGGGCATTCGGACGATATACGCTCAAAGGCGCCGGATGCGGATGAATATGAGGCCTTTTTTTCGGGGCTTCTTAAAAGGGCCAACAATGTAATACACGTTACGATAGCCCAGAGCGTGGGAAACGGCTACAGCGCGGCCAGTGAAGCCGCACGCTCCTTTGATAACGTTACGGTCGTGGACAGCGGACATCTTTCCAGCGCCATGGGCATGATGGTGCTTGAGGCTGCCGGGATGGTGCATGATGAGCAGCCGCCCGAAAGGATAGTGGAGGCTCTTAATGACCTGCGGAAAAGAGTGCATACAAGCTTCCTGGTAGAGGACACCGCATATCTGATCAGAAGCGGAAGGATAGACCCTCTTTACGGAAGACTGGCAAGAGCCTTTATGCTCAATCCGAGACCGATATTCACCATGAGAGGCAGCAGGCTCAGGCTTGGGGGAGTGTGCTTCGGAGCGACGGAGGCAGCCTACAGGAAATACATATCCTCGGCGCTGAATACGACACATCCTATCGACAGCAGCCTGTTGTTCATCACCTCCTCCGGTCTTTCGGCCCAGGAGCTTAAGCAGATAGAAAAAGAGGTAAGAAAAATAGTCAATTTTGAAACCGTGATATTCCAGAAGGCTTCCTGCGCCATCAGTGTAAACTGCGGACCGGGCTGCTTCGGACTCCTGTTCAGGACGATCCTGTGATAAGGTAAAGTACTTGACATGATAGACTTAAACTGGTAATCTAATATTGCAAATCAGATATAATACTTTTCCGAATTAATGAAACGGTTATGATCGTGAAGCGGTTCAGTCTTTACCTGTAAATACCAAGTCGAACCGGATCGGCACAGAAAGGAGAGTTCATGGCGGAGTATACGGTTTACACGGATTCTTCCTGTGATATGGGAAGCGATATCCTGAAGGAGTGGGGGGTCAGATATGAGACTCTGACATTCAAGTTTGAGGATTCCGATAAGGAATATACGAATGACACTATGTCCTGTGACGAGTTCTACGACAGGATGAGAAAGGGGGGCATTGCCAAGACCTCTGCCGTTAATATGCAGACCTTTTATGACGGCTTTAAGGAGGAGCTTGAGAAGGGCAATGACGTGATATATATCGGCATGTCCACAGGGCTCAGCAATACCGCGAACGCGGCGAGCATAGCCGCGGACGAGCTTAAGGTGGAGTTCCCCGAAAGAAAGATATACACTATAGATACCCTTACGGCTACCTGCGGACAGGGGATGCTTATCGACCATGTCTGCCGGATGAAGAAGGAGGGTAAGAGCATTGAGGAGGCAGCGGATTATGTATACGCAAATATGCAGAAGGTCTGCGTATGGTTCATAGTCGATGACCTCATATATTTAAAAAGAGGCGGGAGGATCAGCGCTACCGCGGCATTTGCCGGGGGCGTCCTGCAGCTTAAGCCGGTGCTTCGCGTCACCCCTGACGGAAAGCTTGAAAACGTGCAGAAGGTGAGGGGGCGTACACAGTCGATAAAGGCCCTGGAGAAGATATTCTCACAGAAGTGTACGGATAAAAGCAATTACTTTATCTGTCACGGCTCCTGCCTTGATGAAGCGAAGACCTTAGAGGATATGATCTATGCCTCCTGCGGGAACAGGGCAAGGTATATTACCGAAATGTCTCCCGTTATCGGCGCCCATGCGGGGCCGGGGGTTATCGTCCTTTCATTTATGGCGAAGGAGCGGTAATGATACTTAAGAAGGGATTGGTGCTTGAAGGCGGCGCGATGCGGGGGCTTTTCACCTGCGGAGTAACGGATTTCCTTATGGAGAAGGGTATCAGGTTCGACGGGATGGTGGGAGTGTCTGCCGGAGCGGCCTTTGGCTGCAATTATAAGTCGCACCAGCCCGGAAGAGCGCTCAGATATAATAAGGCTTACTGCAGGGACAAGCGCTACTGCAGCCTTAGAGCGCTGCTTAAGACCGGAGATATATACGAGGCTAAATTCTGCTATCATACGCTTCCGACGGAGCTTGACCCCTTTGACAATGAGGTGTTTGAAGGGGACCCGATGGAGTTTTATGTGGTGGCTACCAACGTAAGGAGCGGGGAGGCCATATATAAGAGGCTTGATACGATAGACCATTCCGCTCTTGAATGGATAAGGGCATCAAGCTCCATGCCTCTTGTATCCAATATAGTGATACTTGACGGGATGAAGCTGCTTGACGGCGGTATCTCGGATTCGATCCCGCTTAAGTTCTTCCGAAAGAAGGGCTATGACAGGACAGTGACCGTGCTGACCAAGCCCCGGGACTATGTCAAATCAAAGAATCCGGCCATGGCCTTTATCAGAAGAAGGTACAGGAACTATCCTGAGTTTGTTGAGGCGATGGAAAACCGCCATGTAATGTATAACAATCAGATGCGCTATGTCCTTGATCAGGAGAGAATGGGCAATACCTTTGTGATAGCGCCCTCCGCTGATCTTCCGATAGGACATATCACACACAGCGCGGACAGGCTTCAGAAGACCTATGATATAGGAAGAGCAGAGGCGGAAAGGGTCTTTGAGGACCTGTTAAGGTATTTAAGATGAAGAAATACTATAAGGATGCGGATAAAAGCATCATCATGGGACTTTCGGAGCTGTCCGAAGGTCCTTTTTATCCTATGCATATGCCCGGGCATAAAAGGCGTCTTCTAAGGGACAACGGGCTTCCATACGGACTGGATATCACCGAGATCGAGGGAATGGACGACCTGCATCATGCCGGTGGGATACTTAAGGAGGCAATGGAGCGGGCCGCCGCGGTCTTCGGGTCGGAAAGGACCTGGTTTCTGGTAAACGGAAGCACCTGCGGAGTCATGGCGGCACTCGGTGCCGTTCTTAAGCACGGTGATAAGGTGATAATGGCAAGAAACTGCCATATCTGCGCTTTTAATGCCGCGCGGCTCCTCGGGCTCAGTACTGCCTTCGTAATGCCGGAGTACAGCACCGGTTACAGGATATCCGGAAGCATAACCGCTTCATCCCTGAAAAGAGCCATCGCCGGGAATCCGGACGCAAAGGCCGTTATCCTGACAAGTCCTACCTATGAGGGAGTGGTATCCGATATTGAAGCCTTATCCGGGATATGTCACGAAAACAATATCCCTCTTATCATTGACGCGGCACACGGGGCTCATTTCAGGTTTTACCAAAGCCTTCCGCTTAAGAGCGCTTTGGAGGCAGGGGCGGATATCGTCGTAGAGAGCGCTCACAAGACCCTGCCCTCCCTGACCCAGACGGCTCTGCTCCATTTAAGGGATTTTAAATATACCGATGAGAAAAGGATAGAGGAACAGCTTTCCATCTTTGAATCCAGTTCACCCTCCTATATCCTGATGGCATCACTGGATGAATGTACAGATATACTCAAAAGGGAGGGGGAGCGGCTGTTTTCTGAGTATGAAGGAAGGCTTGTTGAGCTGTATGAAAGGCTTTCAGGCCTGAAAAGCATAAAAGCGGCAGGAGCCTCGGGGATAACCTCCCTGCCCTTTGAAGAGGGGCCCTTTTCAGCAATCTATGCCAGGGATCCCTCAAGGGTGCTGATAAGCGGAAGGGCAGCAGGCTTAAGCGGTGAGGAGCTTGCCGGGATATTAAGGAGGGAGTATAGGATAGAGCCTGAAATGTGCAGCGGAGAGCATGTCCTTTTACTCACCTCTGTCTGCGATACGAAGGAGGGCTTTGACCGGCTTTGTGATGCCGTAACCATGCTCGATCGTAAAAGCCCTGTTAAGGAGCCGGCAGAAAACACGGAAGGAGAGGAGCTTTCTGATGCCCTGTACGGAGAGGACCCGCATCTTAACGGAAGCAGGGATACGGTCTGTGCCACGGAGTGCAGGCTTACGATAACCGAGGCCGCAGAGTCGGAGCAGGAGCTTGTCAGGATGGAGGAAGCGGAGGGAAGGATCTGCGGGGAATATGTTTATCTGTATCCCCCCGGGATACCGCTGCTCATACCGGGAGAGGTGCTGACTGAGGGCGTGCTCAGGTACATGAAGGGCCTCGGGTGCAGGCTTAAAAAGACGAAAAGCCCGAATGCCGGAGAGATAGCGGTGCTGCTTTAGGTATGCCTGCGCTTGCTTAATACCTCAAGGCTGTGTGGGATATTAGTGCGCGAGCTCAAACAGGGTTGAAAGGTTTTCAATAAAAATCGCTTTTTGTCAAGTGAGTTGCGCAAAAGCTCAGATACGGGCTTTTTATAATCTGCATATCCAGTAAGGGTTATGAGGGTATCAGGCAATCGCTGAGCAATCGCTGAGCAGAAACGAATGACCTTGACATAAACGGCCGCAGAAGGTATGATGTAGACTGGTTGGGTACAATAAATATATTTAATGAGAGGAAGAACATATGAAGCATATCATTACGCTTGGTTCACGGGATATCAAAAAAAGTGTCAGAGAGGGCGGCTGCGGCGAATGCCAGACCTCATGTCAGAGTGCCTGCAAGACAAGCTGCGGTATCGCGAATCAGTCCTGTGAGAAGAAAAAGGCCTGAAGCGTGAAAACGGTTTTATGAAATGAAGGACGGACAGGTGTTCGTTCCAAACGCGATTTCCGGCTGCCGAAACGATAGTTACGGCAGCCGGAAATGCTTTTGCGGCTTGGTGTATCTTATGGGATGGTTCAAGCCGCTTGCGGCGCAGGAGGAGATGAGAAAATGATCCACCGATACAGGCTGAACAGATATAATATTGTGCTGGATGTGGCAAGCGGGAGCGTTCATTCCACAGATGAGGCTGCTTATGAGGCGATAGGGATAATAGATGAGCTCTGTAAGGGTGACGCGGATACCGCGGCCTCAGAGCTTTCAAGAGATGATTTCAGGACAAAGCTTTTGGAGAGGATGCGGAAGCTCCTGCCGGAGTACCCTGAGGAGGAGCTTTATGAGGTGCTGTCCGACATCCGGGAGCTTATCGGAGCGGGAAAGCTGTTTGCAAAGGATGTATACAGAGACCTTGCCTTTGATCTTAAAAAACGAAGCTCTGTGGTAAAGGCCCTGTGCCTGCTTGTATCACACAGCTGTAACTTGAGCTGCGACTACTGCTTTGCGGCCCAGGGAAGGTTTAAGGGAAAGAGCGGGCTCATGAGCTTTGAAACAGGAAGGAGGGCTCTCGACTTTCTTGTGGAGAATTCGGGGACAAGGAAGAATCTTGAGGTGGATTTTTTCGGGGGAGAGCCGCTTCTGAATTTTGAGGTGATAAAAAGGCTGGTTGAATATGCCAGAAGCATCGAAAAGGATGCAGGAAAGAATTTCAGATTCACTCTGACTACAAACGGCATAGGTCTTAACGATGAGGTCATGGAATGGGCCAACAGGGAGTGCTACAATGTTGTGCTGAGCCTTGACGGCCGCAGGGAGGTAAATGACAGGTTCCGTGTGGATCAGAGCGGTCAGGGAAGCTATGACAGGATAGTTCCGAAATTTCAGGAATTTGTCAGGAGAAGGGGCGGAAAAGGCTATTACATAAGAGGCACCTTTACCCGTCACAATACCGATTTCACGAGGGATATATTTCACATGGCGGACGATCTGGGCTTTACGGAGCTCTCGATGGAGCCTGTCGTATGTGCACCCTCCGATGAAAACGCCCTGAGAGAGGAGGACCTTCCGGTACTGAAGGAGCAGTATGAGATACTGGCAAAGGATATGATCAGGAGAAGGAGGGACGGCAGGCCGATTACCTTTTATCATTATATGATAGATCTTGAGGAGGGCCCCTGCATCTATAAAAGAATATCCG
>DFEA01000063.1 GCA_002368575.1 Lachnospiraceae bacterium UBA3814
AATATATCTTCGGAATTTTGTGGCTCATGAACACCCGGTATGATATGATGGCAGCAGTGAAAGTGAGATAAACAGTATGAAGCTGCTTCTGTCAAGATATTATGTTTTAAAGAAAAAGCTGCTGGCGGTACTGGAGGAGGGTTAAGCCCCGCAAGGCACCCGTGCCGGGTACTGATCCCTTACAGTCGAAAACGGCATAGCCGCGTATCCTGCGGCTATGCCGTTTTTTCCAGGGGCATGCCCCGAAGCGTTTACAGTGATGGAATTAAGCGCAAACACTTAATTCGTTTACTGTATAAGCAGGGCTTACTGCCAGTTCGCGTCACCCGCCGCCTGGGCCAGCTGTGCTCTCCTCTCGTCGATCCCCTTAAGGACCTCCTCAGAGGTCATATCGCCTATGAACATGGCGGCAAGATCGGCATTGATATCCATCCACTGCTCATTGAAGTAAAGCACCACATCCTGAAGCACCATTCCCGAATGCTCATCATCGTACTGTGCGAGGAAATCCAGTGTGGTCTGTGAATACTCGGGAGTCTGCCCTACCTCCACCGGAAGGTTTTCAACGTCCGCGGCGTTGTCGATGAGATATTGTACGTTCTCCTTCTCAAGAAGGAACGCAAGATACTGCTTGGCAGCCTCTATATTAGGCGAGCCTGAATAAATGAAGCGGGAGGGTCCGGTAGGATGAATGTTAAGATACTGGTTGTCAAGGATCGGAAGCAGGAAGAGGCCAAAATCATCCTCCGTATAGCCCGCGGTATTCTGGTCGCTCTCAACTATCTTCTTTATGGAGCCGGGCTTTAAGCAGCAGATCGCGAATTCACCGCTTGCCATATAACCCTCGGCATCCGCAAACTCATCACTCATGTAGTTGTCGCCGAAATATCCGCTCTGTGCAAGGTCATTGAGCTGATCCACCGCAAGCTTCATGTTATCATCCTCCGCAAAGGTGGTCTCGTTTTTGTTAAGCCTGTCAATGATGCCGGGATCGACCTTATCACAAACCTGGGCATTGCCGGTCCAGAGCATAAGAAGATGCCAGCCGTCCGCCATCGGCTCATAGATAGGGGTCACACCGCTTGCCAGAAGCTTGTCACAGGTATCCTTAAGCTCGGCAAAGGTAGTGGGGACAGTTGCCCCGGCCGCTTCGAAAAGCTTCTTGTTATATACCATATAATAATCGGTGGTGGTATCATAATAGGTAAGACCGTAGTTTACTCCGTCAACGCCTGTCTGCTCAGCCGAGAATACGCTGTAAGCGTCGGCCCAGGGTTCATTTGAGAGATCTACCGCATTTTCCTGAACGTTATAGGTAGTCCTTAAGGCAAAGCCTGACTGTGCGCCCCAGATATCGGGACCCTCGCCCGCGTTCAACCTTGTAAGGAGCAGATCCTGATACTGGTCGGCGGGAACGATCTGATAATCAACATGGATCCCCGTCTGCTCCTCAAACTTCTTTCCAAGCTCCTGCTCCGAATCCTCCACCCAGTCCTGGCTTGCCATAACTGTGATGGTCGTGCCCGCTCCCGATGCGGGAGCTGCCTCTGCCGTGTCGGCAGTATCTGCCTGAGCAGCATCCGTGCTCTCAGCCTCAGGGGCCGCGGCAGGCGCGGCAGTACCCATGTCGGGAGCCGCACACGCGGCAAGGCTCAAAGCCATGGCGCCCGTAAGAAGAAGTGATAATACTTTCTTTTTCATCATTTTTTCCTCCTTGGTAATTTTATATATCTTTACTGTCCCTGACTGAGGACAGCCAGATTCGTATGTGCCTTCTGTCCGGTCTGCCGGACGGATCGTTTCTTATGAGATCGCGCGTTACCCTTTTACGGCTCCCGCTGTCTGGCCCCCAACGATATACCTCTGCCCCAGCAGATAGATGATTATCACCGGCGCACAGGTAAGCAGAACATCCGCGCAGATCAGGTTCCACTTCATCTCGAACTGGCCGAAGAAATTATAGACTGCCAGGGTCATCGGCCATTTCTCGGAGCTGTGAAGGAAATAAAGGGGCATCATAAACTCATTCCAGCAGTTAAGGAAGCATAAGACCCCCGAGGTAACCAAAGCGCTCTTTAACATCGGTATGATGATCCTTATATAAAGTGTCATGGGATCACATCCGTCTATGACCGCGGCCTCATCAAGCTCCTCGGGTATCTTCGATACAAAGCCGTAGATAAGGAAAACCGTAAAGGGCGTCTGCATGGCCATATACAGAAGGATTATCCCCTGAGAGGTGTTGGTTAGATGAAACATCTGCATGGTCCTTGTCAGCGTGACGTAGTTTACCGGAATGACCATCCCCAGCACCACGTACATATACAGCGCGGACATCCCCCCGCTTCTCCTTCTTGAGAAAACATAGGCAGCCATGGCCGCAAAGAACACCGTGATGACGGTGCCTGCCCCCGCGTAAAGAAGGCTGTTAAGAAAGCTCTTTAAGAGCTTTCCCTTTTCAACTACGGTCGCAAAATTCCCAAGATGCCAGCTCTTCGGAAGGGCAAGTGTCATGTTGATGGTCTCTCCGTCCCCCTTGAAGGCATTCAGGAGCACCAGAAGAAGCGGAATGATCACAAGAAGGGACGCTGCCCAGGCTAACAGGTTCTTAAGCAGTATCTGAACTGCCTTGTTTTTCTTTGTGCTTACCATCATTCAACGACCTCGTCTTTCGTAAGGATCTTAACCATAAAATATCCTATGATCACCATGAAGATAAACAGCACCGAGCTTATGGTGGTACCC
Organism: Lachnospiraceae bacterium UBA3814; assembly: GCA_002368575.1. Lineage (GTDB taxonomy): Bacteria > Bacillota > Clostridia > Lachnospirales > Lachnospiraceae > UBA2868. The sequence continues at coordinate 2,746 of DFEA01000063.1, forward strand.
TCGGCATAAAGCCCTTTGCTCATCATCTTGTATACAGCTGTATAGAGTACCTCGGTCCTGTGACCCGGCCCTCCGTTAGTCAGGGCATATACCATATCAAAGATCTTAAGCCCGTAGATCACATTTAATACGATGGTGACGGCAAGGGTCTGCCTCAGCATCGGAAGGGTAATGTATCTGAACCTGGCAAAGGCCCCTGCCCCGTCAATGGCCGCAGCCTCAAAATATGTATCCGGGATCGCCAGTATCCCGGCAATGAGAAGGGTCATGATATATCCGACACCCCTCCAGATATCAACAGCCATTACCGAATAAAAGGCAAGCTTGGGATCCACAAGCCATTTCTGCGCCATGAAATCCAGTCCCACGCCTCTCAGGAACTCGTTAAGAAACCCGGTCTTCGGATTAAGGATGGAGGTGAATACAAGACCCGTCACAAGAATGGGGAGAACAGATGGCATATAGAGGATGCCGCGGTGAAAGTTCTGGAATTTAATGTTTTTTGAGAGGGCAACCGCAAAGAGAAGACCCAGTCCGGTCTTGAATACCACGGTGATGAGGGTGAATTTTACGGTATTGGTGATGTATCCGAGATAATCGTTATCTCCCGAGAACACCTCCGTAAAATTCTTAAAGCCCACGAAATGGATCTCCTTTGAATAGGCTGACCAGTCCGTAAAGCTGTAGGCGATACCCATGATCCCGGGCATCACGCTTAAAAGCGTGTAGATAAGCACCGCTCCCAGTGCAAAGTACCACGGATATATCTTTGACTTGTTCATCACTGCCTCCAAAGCCTGCGTCAGTTTTATTACATTGATGATTATACCCTGACGCTTTCCGATGCTCCATGCAGTTTTTGTAAATAGTTTTGGATATTTTTAACCTGAAGTGATGTTTGATTATGCATATTGCACAGACCGATGATGAACGCGGATATTTCAGCGTTTCCTAAGCTCTGGTCTTTCTGTAGGCGGTAGGATTTTCTCCGGTCTCCTTTCTGAAGGTCCGGCTGAAATAAAACTGATCGGGATAGCCCGAAAGCTCTCCCACCCTGGCAACGGGCTCGTTTGTTGAAACTAACAGCTTCTTCGCCTCCTCTATCCTGATCCGGGTAAGGTAGCGGCTCGGAGACTCACCGTACTCCTTTGAGAATATCCTGCTGAGATAGGCGGAGGTGAAGCCGAAGCGGGAGGCCACCTCTCCCAGATCCACCTCTGTCCTGAAATTCTTCTTAAGATACTGCTTAAGGAAAAGTGCCGTATCCCCGGCGCTCTTTCCAGAGAGGAGATCCTCTCCCTGAAGCTCGTAAAGCTCAGAAAGCTTAAGCGCTATCTTTTCAAGCACTCCGGAAAGCTCTTCCTCCGACACGGGCTTTAAAAGGTAGTCAAATACCCCTTTGTGGATAGCTTCCTTTGCGTACTCAAAGTCCGCGTAGCCTGTAAGGATCACGGTCACTATGTCAGGAAAGCGCTCCTGTATTTCTCCCGCAAGCCTCAGCCCGTCCATACCCGGCATCCTGATGTCGGTAAAGACCACCTGGATATCCGTACCGGCCAGGGCGGAAAGCGCAGAAAGCCCCTCCGCGCATTCGCAGACCACTCTGAAGCTGTCGTCGAGCTCAGTTATCTTTCTGTTAAGAGCCTGTCTCATATGAAATTCATCATCCGCTATAAGGACATTATAATGCTCTATCCTTCTCATGCACATGTCCTCCCACCTTAACAAAGGCTCCGCCCTCAGGCCTGTTTCCGAAATCAAAGATGAACGGTATCCCGTCCAGAAGATAGAGCCGGATGAAGATATTAAGGATACCCATTCCCTTTATCTTAAGGCTCGGAAGCGTTCCCGTCTCAAGGATATCGTCCATGCAGCTCCTTAAATACCTGTCTGTCTCGGCATCAAAGCCTGATCCGTTATCCAGCACGGTCACCGACCAGTCCTCTCCCTCCCTGTGTCCCTCCACTCTTATCTCCCAGGGGGGAAGCATTTTGGTCACGGATTTGATGGCATTTTCCACCAGGAGCTGCACACAGAGCTTGGGGACCATGCAGTCCAGTATTTCGTCATCCACCCTGTAAACGTAGCTGAGATCGTTTCCGAAACGCTTCTTCATTATGTTAAGGTATATATCCACCTGCTCAAGCTCCTCCTCCACTCTTATCCTCTGCTCCCTGTTTGAGGAGATATAACGAAGGATGGAGGTCAGGCCTTCACACATTTCGGATACCTGGCTGACGTTTCCCTCGTCCGCCATTTCCCCTATCGCCGAGAGAGAATTATAGAGAAAATGAGGATTCATCTGGGCCTGAAGGGCAAGCATCTGTGCCTGTACCTCCTGCTCCTTTAAGGTAAGCATGGTCCTTGTGGCGTTTTCCTGGGCAGTGATGCTGTCATTAAGGGAATCTCTTAAGGTATCTATCTCCCTTACCCCGGTATCCTCAAGCTCCAGTTTTTTAAACTGCCCCTTTTCCCGGTCGGATAAAAAAGCGTACATCCTGAAAAGCGGGTCGGACAGCCTTCTTGAAAGGAAGAAAACGCTGAAAAGGCAAAGCGCAAACACTATCAGGACCACTGTAAGACCTGTTACAAGATTTCTGTATACCGGAGCGTAAAGCTCGGAACTGTATACGGCGGTATTTATGGTGAGCGCGTAGTCAGCGATCTCCGAAACGGCGACATACCGTTTCCTTCCGGTTTCCCTATCCGTTATCTCACCGGTTTTTTGTACCCGCTCCTGTGGCGTTTTTAAGGCTTCGCCCATCCCTTCCGGCGATGAGGCGTAAACCCTTTCCGGATACAGCCTTACGCCTTTTTCGTCATACACCGATGTCTCCGGAGCATAGGGCTTCGGTTTTGCGATGACCGAGGAAAAAAACCGGTCATATCTCTCCTTTACTCCTATAAAGCCCATCGGAACGTGAAATTCGTTATAGAACATCCTGTATACTGCTATATAAAGCGTATCCTCATCAAGGCCTGCCGCTCTCGATATGAACTCATCCCTTTCAGGAGCGGCTATCACTATCCTTCCGCCCCTGCTAAACGCTTCTTCGTACCAGGCCTCCCCTTTAACATCGGTGCCAAGATCCCCGTTATAGCCTCCTACGCCGTAGCCTCCGCCGTCAATCCCGTAAACGTTAAGCTGGATCACGTCAAAATTAAAGCCCTTAAGCCTTATAAGCTCCGAGGCCAGCTCGCCCCGCGCCCGGTTATGGAGAAAGGGCGTGATTTCCTCACAGTACTGTGAGAAGGCTGACTTCATCTCCGGAGAGGCTATGGAATACAGGAGGATTGTGTCCATCTCCTTCAGGGCCTGCCTCATGCTCACGGCAGTACTGTCCGCGCTTGCGGAAAGGCTTTTCCGGGCCTGATCCCTTAATGTCCTGTACTGCAAAAAGGTATAAAAGGCCGACACCGCAATGAGGATGGCCGATGCGAGTATTAAAAAATAGGTTGAAAGAATGCTCCGGATACTTTTTCTTCTGTTGATGATCATTTATTTCAAACGGCAGTTAAACGCGTTTTCGGGTATAAGCTCAGTCCGAACAGCCTCCCCGCTGTAGACAAGCTCCCTTCTGACCTGCCCCGTTTCAGACTCTCCCGCTTCACCTCCGGCTTCCTTTAAGGAAGCCCCGTGCAGGATGACCAGAAGCCTTTTTTCCGTCTGCATTCCCGGAAAGGCTCCTTTTCTCTCAGCTATATCAAGGATCCTGTCCTTATCCGAATACTCAAGGCTTATCAGGGAATATTCGCCCTTTTCGTATCCGTAGCCATCTCCCGCATCCTCGTAAAGCGTAAACCTTCCGTCCGCCCCCGCATAAACGTGAAGCTCAAGCGGAGTGTCCGGCTCCTCTGAGGCGTAGCTCAGCCCCTCCCGCATGGGGATAATGCTTCCGGCTCTTACGAAGACGGGAATATGCGAAAGCCCGGTCCTTATCTTTACGGCCTGTCCCCCCCTGTATTTACTGTCTGTATACAGATCGTACCAGATACCCTCTCCCGGGAAATAAACATCCCAGGTCCGGTCACCTTCCTTAAGGGGCTTATCCCCTGCGGTAAAGTACATGGGTTCGGTTATCGGACAGACAAGAAGGCTCCTTCCGAACATAAACTCAAAATCGATGTGCCTGGCCGCGATATCCTCCGGGAAATCAAAAATGAGGCTTCGCATAATGGTATCCGAATGAAGCCTTACGCTCCCGGCCAGGGAATAAATATAGGGCATCAGCCTGTACCGTAACCTTATCGAGTCCGCGATCGCGTCATAGAAGGGCTCTCCCTCTCTCCCGAAATTCCATATCTCCCTCGGGGTATCGGTCCCGTGAGACCTAAACATCGGAAGGAAGGTTCCGAACTGCAGCCACCTGACATAAAGCTCACAGTACCCCCGGTCCTTTACGCCCTCATCATACTCTCCCCTCCAGAACCACTTCGGGGAAGGGTCATTATTACAGCCGCAGCCCCTGTTCTGCCACTTTTTCCCTACCGTAAAAAAACCGCCTATGTCAAGAGTCCAGTAGGGATATCCGGAAAGGCCCATATTAAGGCCCTCCGTGATCTGGCGCCTTAAGGTCTGCCAGGAGGCGCAGGTGTCCCCCGACCACAGCATCGCCCCGTACCTCTGCCCCGAGGCATAGCCCGAGCGGGTAAGGTTTAATACTCTTTTATCCCCGTCTGTCCTTCTCTGGTTTTCATATATCCCCTTTGCGTGCATGAGCGCATAGGCATTTGCCTTCTCGGGGGGCAGATATTTTTTGTGCTCCCCGCCTACCAGCTCGTAGCGCTTCCAGGGCTCCCGTTTTATCTCTCCGCCCCAGTCAGGCCCCGAAAAGGGTTCGGTGGAATCGCACCAGAAGGAGTCAAAGCCCCTGTCGAAAAGGCCCTCCTTCGCCTGTCGCCAGTATATCCTCCTTGCCTCCTCATTAAAGGCGTCGTAGGTGGCAAGATCGTTTAGAAGATATCCCTTTTCGGAAAATTCCGTATGGTTTTCAGTCCCGAAATTCATATTAGGCCACACCGATACCATGGTGTGTACATTGATATCATGAAGTCTTCGCGACTGCTCCTCAATATCTCCGTATCTTTCATTGTCAAGAAGCTTATTGCCCCATTTATCCTTCTCCCAGGTATTCCAGTCCTGAACGATACAGTCTATGGGGATGTTTAAGTCCCTGTAGCGCTTTGCGGTTTCATAGAGCTCCTTTGCGCTGTAGTATTGCTCCTTTGACTGGATGTAGCCGAAGGCCCATTTCGGAAGCATGGCCGCCTCTCCGGTAAGGCGCCTTATCCCCTTTACTATCTCATCCATACCCGGCCCGTAAATAAAGTAATATGTAAGCTGAGGTATGGCATCAAAGAAGATATAGGAGCCGTTTTCCGTATCGTTAAAGGTCATAAGGGAGGTTATGTCAAAAAGTATGCCATAGCCCCTGTCAGAGATCATGACAGGCATGGGGATCCTCATGTTGTGCTGATAAAGATACTGTACATGATATCTGTAGTTATATATTCCCTCCTCCGCCTGTCCGAAGCCATGTATCTGCTCGTCCTCAGAGAATTCAAAGTACAGCCTTCCCTGAAGAGCCTCATGATCCTTTACCTCCCTGAGGTTTTTGATGAAGTTCCTCTCTCCGTCCACGGTCTTTACACGTTCTATTACCGGCTCCTCGTCTCCGGTGGTGTAAGCCATTACAGGGACCCTGGTGAATTCCTTTCTTCCTTCACTTAAAAGCAGTTCCCCCTCAGCGCTCATCCATTTAAGCCTCAGAGACTCACCGCATACCGAAGCCTTAAGCCTTCCTGCCGACACTGCTGTCTCTGACCCCGGAAAGCTTACCGCATCCCGGACCTCTCCCCTGAAGGGAGGAAGGCCTTCCTCATCGATCATGAGAGACGGTTCCTTGCTGAATTCATTGACCGAGTACCTTACCCTCATTATCCCGTCCAAAACGGGAAGTACCTCCAGCCTTTCATCCCTGTTTTTAATAAATAATCCTGTATTCTCCATTGCGCCCCCTGTCCTACCAGACTGCGATCCTGTCCTCAGGCGCCAGATACATTCCATCACCCTCCTTAACCTCGAAGGTGTCAAGGAATTCATCAAACTGCTGCGCACATACATTGGCTCTCAGGTAATGAAGCGGGTGGGGATCAAACATAGCGGCATTCTCCGCCGCCTCCTGCGTATCCTTCCTCGCCCAGAGCTCCGCGTTTGCCGTAAAGAATTTTTCATAATCAAAATCCTTCTCTTTTTCGGCCATTTTGAGCATACATTTCATTCCGGCCATGTCCGCTATCGCCTCCGTCTGTACAAGCTGTCCCCTGTAAGGGATCCCGTTGTCAAAGGCAACCACCTTATCATAGTACCGGACAAGCTTTTCTGCTCTTTTCATAAACGCTTCGTAATCGGCATCCGTCCACCAGTTGGATACATTGCCGTATGCATCATACTGAGCGCCTTTAGTATCGAAGGCATGGCTTATCTCATGCCCGATCACCGTCCCGAGAGCCCCGTACTTTTCTTCAAGGCTCATATCGCTCCTGTAGGATACGTCACAGAAAAAGCCGGGAATTATGTTTATTGAATTATCCACCGCATTGTAGTACGCATTTGTATCAAGGATATCTATCCCCCAGATGTCCTTGTCAACTACACCGTTTATGCGGGAAAGTGTCCTTTCATGGCTCCCCATCATAACACTCTTTACAGCCTTCCAATAGCTTCCTCCCTCCTCGGCCGAAGCGAAGCTGTAGATCGAATCATCGGCCCATTTGTCAGGATAGACCGCATGTATGGTCATATGATCCAGCTTGTTTATCGCCTCCTTTATGGTATCCGCGGACAGCCATTCGTTCTCCGAAAGCATCTCTCTGTAGGTATCGATACAGTCTCTGCAGAGCTTTTCGATCTCGGCTCTCATTTCCTCAGACAGATATCTGTCGATATAAAGCCTGTCAAAGCAGTAGGGGAAATATGCCCTCGCGGTTTCATAGGCTATATCCTCATCAGGTTCATTATCGGTTATTCCCGCAAACTGCCCCGCATAATCCTGGTAGGCCCTGAATGCCTCCTCATCGGAAATATTCATTATTCCCCTTAACATCCCCTTCAGGGTATAGGCCTTTATCATGTCAAGACTTTCTTCCCTGTAAAGCTCGTTCATGGCAAGCAGCCAAAGAGGCTCTTCCAGATTTATCAGCTTTGAATCGGCGTACCCGTAGGCTTCCATAAACTCCGGAAGCGGAAAGGCATCACAGAAGGAAGCAATATCCTCCATGGTCACAGGATTTATGGCTTCCCTGACAGCATTCGGTGAGGCCCAGTCCAGAGTCGATTTTATATAAGGCGCAATGCCGGCTTCAAAGGCAAAGGCATCCTCCATATACCTCTGCTTTTCCTCGCCCTCTATTCCAAACCGGGACAGCATATAGGAAAAGACATTATCATCAAATTCCTTCCTTCGTTTTCCCGAAACGGTCTCCTTATCATATTCGGCGGAGTCGGAATATGCCATAAGACCTGTTGAAGAGATATTTATCTCATACAGGGAGGAATCCTGCGAGTTCACAGAAAGGCCCACCCCGGCAGGAAATATCCCGAAGCAGTAATTATCCTCGCTAAGAAGGAATTCCGTCATTTCATCAAGGCTCTTAACGGCTGTAAGCCTTTCCACCATAGGCTTAAAGGGTTCAAGGCCCTCCTCGTTTCTGTGGTCCCAGTCAAGGATCAGCCCGTACATTCCCTGTACAAGAGCCGCATCATGCGCAGTCTCCCCGTCAGGCGAGGAAACAAGGCTCTTATCCTTCAGAAGCTCAAAGCACCTTTCCCGGACCGTGTCCGCTGCCTGAAGGAGCCTTAGCTCCGTGGAATATCCCGGACGGAATCCTGCATCCCTGAGCCAGTCATGGTTAACGTTCAGGAAAAGATCATCCTGTATATCAGCGTTTATATCATCCGTCACCATCCCCGCGATACAGGTATTGATCCAGGGGGTCATGACCGACGGGTCCATCGGAAGGCTTTCCGCAGCCCTCTGCTCTTCCCATCCCGGCTTCTTCGGAAGGCTCTCGCAGATATTTATCATATACCGCGTAAAGGCCTCAGCCTGATCATTGATCCGGGAAAGCCGCACATCCAGGTTCTTTGGACTGCACCCCGACAGTGTCCCTAAAATGATGATAAAACTCAGAAATAAGGCTGTCCTTCTTTTACATTTTGAGAATATACTCATGCTGATCCTCCTTGTCTGCTTCGTAAACAAATCTTTGCTCCTTATTCAATACATTTTATCATAGGTTAAAAGAGTCAGGCAACCTGTTTGACGAAGGGGAGGATTTGTGTCTGTTCACAAATTCTTAACAATTTTTGTTAGCACTCGCTATTGACGAGTGCTAACAGATGTGGTATAAATATGCTCGTAAAGAGAAATGAGTGATCCGCTTTTAAAAGGCGATAAATAAAAGGAGGAATGAATTATGTTGATGCCAAGTATTTTCGGTGAAAATTTATTTGATGATTTTTTTGATTATCCCGTTCAGAAAAGGCGCGTTGAACGTCCCGAGCCCAAGGAATTTGCAGTAATGAAGACCGATGTGCGGGAAAACGAGAAGGGCTTTGAGCTGGATATCGATCTTCCCGGCTACGATAAGTCCAATGTTAAGGCGGAGCTTAAGGACGGTTATATGACCGTTACCGCGGAGAAGAATTCCGAATCCGATGAAAAGGACGACAAGGGCAGGTATATCCGCAGGGAGCGTTACTTCGGCTCCTGCAAGAGAAGCTTCTTTGTAGGCGAGGATGTGACCGAGGAGGATATCAGGGCGAAGTTTGAAAACGGTGTCCTTAAGATAAGCATCCCCAAGAAGGAAGCAAAGCCTAAGGTAGAGGAAAAGAAATTCATAGCCATCGAAGGTTAAATACTGTTCTTATATCTTAAGGCCGGGGTCATTTTTATGACCCCGGCTTTTCTGCTTCAGGCCGCTATCTGACTATTGCAAATACAACATCCGCGGCATAGATCATAAACATAAACTTAAAGGTGGAGAAATCTCGAAAGATCAGTATGATGACTGGCGGTACAAGTATCCGGAGCTTGATACACATCAGTTCTCGGTGGATGTCCTGCCAGGAGAGATCAGCGATGCCCTGATAAAGTAAGAGAAGAAAAAATCATTCGCTCTCTATAAGTTCTCAGCTGAACTTTAGCATATATGTTTAGTTTTAGCGTAAAATATGGCTTATTTTTATCTCATTTCCACATTTTATTCTGACTATCTGATTTTTTGTTGCCAAAGTGTTGCCAGTGGTTTCTTTTTGAAACACCTCCCAGGATTTTCATTCTCCCCAATAATCTATAGATTCCTGAGTCCGTCCGGATATTCCAAACAGTTTCATCATGAAATCTTCACGCTCATTAAACATCTGAACAACGACCACTTTCTTTGCTTCAATCCTGTAGATAAAATAATTGTGATTCGTGAATATATACCAATAATCAGTATCTATGTCATACATACGGGATATGCTGACACCGCTTTCTTCATGTTGACCAAGCATATCAACATGGTCTGCCATAGCCGTCAGAATTTCTTTCGTTTTCTCCTCACCATACTCCCCGGCAAGCTCTTTTTTGAGTTTCAGGAGCTTCCTTTTAACAAGCTGGGAATACTCAACACTCTTCATAAACTATATCCCCAACTCTTTTCTAAGTTCTTTAGAGGATATAGTACCCTCCGTCGCTATGGACTGTTCTCCCTTTTGCATCTCAATCTGAAATCTATATAATGCAAGCTGTTTTTCCAAATCATCCAACTCCTGCATATTTATCATCGCGATCTGCCCATGACCATTCTTGGTAAGATATACACGATTGCCATAGTTTACCTCTTTAACAACACTGGTGTAGTTTCTAAGATCGGAAATCGGTTTGATATTAGGCATAATAGCACCTCCACTCTTTAGGTCATTTTAACATCAGACTCTCTGGATTGCAACAAAATTTGTAGGTAAATTTTACAGCATCTTCTAATTTGACATACTACTATTAGAACAGCTCCTGCATTAAATCAACAAAAGAGAGACTTTCAACTCATCCCCTCTTTCATACAGGTCTTACCAATCTAAAACATTACCGATATTGCAGTTCCCACCCCGGGTGCGCTATCTAATTCAATTTTTGCATCATGAATTTCAACAATATGCTTTACAATCGCAAGTCCAAGCCCGGTACCTCCTGTAGCTTTGGATCTGCCTTTATCAACCCTGTAAAACCTTTCGAAAACTCTCTGCTGGTCAGCCGCGGGTATTCCTATTCCATTATCTTTTACGATCAGACAAGCCGAATCGTCTATTGTATTGACTGCTACCATCACTTTCCCTCCCGGATTATTATATCGGATGGCATTTTGAACCAAATTCTCGATCAATTCTTTTATCAGATCTTTGTTGCCATGGATAATACATTTTTCACCCTGGCTGACTATACTGACATCTTTAAGCTTTGCATTTACAGCGAGTTCACGAACGCATTCACAAGCCACTTCATACAGATCTATTTCTTCGAAGGTAAGACCATGATCTACTCTGTCCAGCTCTGATAGTTTAATTATATCGTTGATCAGCGCAATCAATCTGTCTGCATTCGTTTTGATTTCCTGATAGAAATGATTCTTCTTATCCTCTCCGACCATCCCGCTTTCCAAAAGCTCTGCATATCCTGAAATAGCTGTAAGCGGAGTCTTTAGCTCATGGGATACATTTGCTGTAAAATCCTGCCTGGCTTTTGCTGCTGCCAAAATATCCGTATGCTGCGTTCTTAGCATTTCAGAAAGAGGCTCCAGTTCCCTGTATGGTGACTCATAATCTGCATTTTCCAGATTTGAAACCATCACTTCAATAGGTCTGATGAGCTGCCTTGTCAGCATATGTGAAATCACTACGCAAACAGAAATAATGAATAATATAATAAGTGCAATGATCGGTGCCGATGACATAAATACCGCCCACAAGCTCTGTGCATCTGTAGCTACTCTAAGCACCGTTCCATTATCCAAAAGGAGCGCATAATAGAAGGTATTCTTGTTCATGGTATCTGATTTTCTGACCGCCTCGCCCACTCCGTAATTAAACGCATCCTGTATTTCCGGTCTGTCATTATGATTCTGCATAAGTTCTGCAGATGTATCATTATCGTAGAGGACGGTTCCATCTTCTGCAACCCAGGTAACACGTAGATCATCAATACCCGTAGACAGACTGATTTCACCTATGTCAATGCCTACAGACTCAAAATAATGTGTATCCTTTAAGAGCTTTGCGCTTACTGACAGATCTGTCTTTATCTGTCTCTGAAACAGGTTATAATATATGATCGTAATCCCGATCACCGTCCCCAAAACCGCAATGATGGCGATTCCTACAAGTCTTACATTGATCTTATTCTTCATTCCATTACATATCCTACATTTCTGATGGTTTTTATCCTTAGACCGTATTTCCCCAGCTTTTGCCGAAGTGTTTTTATATGCATATCTATGGTTCTTGACTCGCCTTCATAATCTGTTCCCCAGACCTGATCCATTATTGTACCACGGCTTAACACAATTCCTTTATTTATGATGAATGCCGAAAGAAGTTCATACTCCTTAAATGTAAGCTCTATAACCTTTCCTTCTACTGACACCTCATGCTTTTCGTTATTTACCACAAGTTCATCAAGCTTGAGCTCTTTTATTTCTTCTGCCTGAGTCCTGCGCAGCATAGCCTTAACTCTGGAGATAAGTTCCATCACGGAAAATGGTTTTTTGATATAATCATCCGCGCCATCTTCTATTCCTTTGACCAGATCGAGCTCAGATGTTTTCG
>DFEA01000079.1 GCA_002368575.1 Lachnospiraceae bacterium UBA3814
GAACGGATCGGCGCGAACTAAAGTTCGCACCTAAGCGCACGATTTGCAAGCAAATCGGCGCAGACGAAGAAATGATCCGTTCAGCGAGCTGAACGGATCGGAATGAACTGAAGTTCATTCCTAAGCGCACGATTTGCAAGCAAATCGGCGCAGACGAAGAAATGATCCGGCGACAAGGGCGGGCTGAAAGCCCGCCCCTGTCACCTTTACAAGGCTGATCAACGGTCAGAGTCTGCGGGAGCGCCCGCTCCTTTCTTTACCGATTGCTTAAACATCAGCGGATCGAAATAAGAAAGCACATTATTACGGACTCTTTTTGTTTTGCGTTAAGCTTTTCATTGATCTCGCGCTGCTTTTCAATAAATTCGTCTTTTTGCTGTCCTGAGAGTTTAGAGATGAATTCATCGATCGCGGCCTTATGAAGCTCCCTCTGCTTTAAATACCCCGCATAGGCATTTTCCATGATATTGACCCAGAGGGCGTTCAAGCCTCCGTGCTCTTCGTTTCTCTGTTTGGGAACCTTGATATATATGGGTTTGCCGGTATAGACAAAGCCCTCGGCGTCAAGATCGAGGTTCGGCTTCATAAACCGTACCGTAACCGTACCGTCGCCGTTATCCTTCATGCAGTCCTTTATGATCTGCGGTTCAGCTTAATTATTTCCGCATTTTCGGGAACCGTAAGATTACCGTCGGAAAGCCCTGAAAGGAGACTCTGGTATCCGCGCAGGTATGTTATGTAGAACCCTTCCTCGGTATCCTTATAAAGCTCAATAAGCTTATCCAGATTGTTTTTTGCTTTCTGAAAGGCAGCGATCTCTCCGTCACGCTCCTCCAGGATCCTTTCTCTTAAGCTGCCTTCCTCATCACGGTACATGGAATAGTCCCCGGTCAGGTTTCCGTATTCGATCACATTGTTTAAAAACTCATTAAAGAGCGGCTTCGCCTCTGATTCCTTTCCGATATCCGCTCGGGCCATCTGCACAAGAGCCTTTTTCATCATCTGCCTTCTCTGCTCCGAGAAGGTGCGGTTCACATGCTCCGGTGAGACCAGGTTCAGGGCCTCCTGATCGGAATAGTAGCTTTGTACCTGAAGAGTTCTGGCAACGGGGAAATACTGCCGTTCCTTAAGAGCCGTATAGTCATTCATGACATCGCTGCGGACGCGGTTTCTGTATTCGGTGAGCTTTTCCTTCCTGGTACCGAGAAACTTTTTTTTACGCTCGTAGGGTATGGTATTTCCGCTCCTGTCCGTATATACCTCGCCCTTTTTAAGCTGTGCTATACGATTCAGATCCTCCGCCTCATTTATACCTAACTGCATCACCTTTTTGTTCCGGGTCTGCATCTGGGCATTCAGCTTAAGCTCCCTTGCCATTAACTCAAGCTCGAGCCAGATAAGGTGTACCGCCTCCGTTTCTCCGCCTTTTATGATATCGACCCATGAGATTTCATAGCTGTTCTCATTTTTCCTGACCAGGATCACCGCCTCCGGCTTCTCACCCTTAAAGGAAACCAGAGAAAAAAGAGGGTGCGCGCTCTGGATACCCTTGGGATCAAAGCCTTCAAACCTGGCGGCAGGTCCCTTCCTTACCCTGTGGAGCTCATCCTCATTCAAGCTTTTTAATTGCATGATATGAATGTCTGAATTTTCTGTTTTCTTTTCTCTGTTCTCTATGAAGGCTAGCTTTCCCTTTCTTCCGAGAGCCTTCTCCCTCTTCACAAAGGAACAGACAGCCTTCTTTGTAAAACGGTAGACAGGGTACTCTGTCTCATCCTCAAAGAAGCTCGCAGGTTTTTTACCGCTTCGTCATTCTGAGCAAGCAGGGCCCCTGCCGTGAACTCTCCGTTATAGAGTCCGAAACCGATAAAACCCTCCTCCATGCTGATCCCGGTATAGCCCTGAGGGAAATAGCTCAGAAAGGCTTCCGCATCGGTCTGTTTTATCTCAACAATATTCAATCCCGGTTCCATAAGAAATACCTCTTTCCGCTTACAGTAAACGACAACCCTCTTTTCGTTTCGGCGTTTACTGCGAATCTTCATAAAAGCTGTAAAAGTAGCTGCCGGATCGCCCCTGCGGATGCCTGTAAAACAGTATATCATGACGTAAAAAAAGCGTCAAAGCAGGGAGAGACCCCATTTTTATAAAAAGAATGCCCGTATTATTAAATAGAACGGAAAGATCATAGGATCTTAAAGAAAAGATCCGGGACATTTCACAGAGAAATGTATAAACGGTCTTCCGAAGAGGGAAAACAGGAATTATAAGAAAGCTTTCTTCATAATCGCATAATTAGGAAATGATTCGATCTAAAAAGCAGATCGAATCAGCGCGAGCTAAAGCTCGCACCTAAGCGCACGACCATAAGGAAAGGACACGGGGATTATGTTAGGACTTGCTTTTTTATTCTGTTTGACGTTATCTATTGGCCTGGAGATCGCCAAAGAGAAGATGGATTGATGTAATTATAAGTAAATACAGTTTCGGTCCGGTGCTTAACATACCTCCTTAACAAATAAAAGCGCTAAGACTTCAAGTCATTGTTTTCTTTTTCATTGCCGGACCGGCTGATTACAGTATATGGAGCTTCCTCACTTCCATGCCTCTTATAATCGGAAATGATCCGTTCGATAAATCGAACGGATCGGCGCAGAATCGACACAGAGAGGCGCAGAGAAACGGCATCCTGTTCGGGTGCCGTTTCTTTTTCATGAGATATTTTTCCTGAGACACTTTATATTTTCTTTATTATTTGGTACAATAATCATTACGACAATCTCAGTGTCGTCCATGTTGTGTTATAAGGCTTCATGCGGGAGAGTTGAAATGAATTTCCTTCGGGATCTGGTTAATAATAAGTCCAGACTTAAGCTTGTGAGTGCACTGCTTACCGGTTTCATAGCAGCCGTAGTGATTTTTTTTGTGTTCACCTTTCGTACAAGGATCACCGAGTTTACCTGCCGTAACGAGCTGAGGCGGCTGGACAGCAGTGCCAGGAGCATATCGGCCATGATAAACGAGCAGCTATATCTGCTGGAAAGCCTGGCGCGGGAGTTTGGTGTGAGAGAGCCCGAAACAAAGGATGAGATAACAGAGGCCATTTCCGCGGTTGAAGATATACACTTTTTCGGGAGCCTCAGGTTCGCTGATCTTGACGGTGTGGTCCATGGCGAGGACGGCAAGGTGTACGACGCCAACGTAAAGGGGCTCAGGCAGTATGAGGAGGCCCTTGAAGGCAAAAGCAGCATATCCAGAGAACTTATCATAGACGTCTCTGATTTTGATAAGGCAATTATCCTTTCCGCGCCGGTAACCGTTAAGGGGGAGATAAAGGGCGCCCTGTTCGGTTTTCTTAACAGCAAGGGCATATCCGAAATGATCCGTACCCTTCAGCTTCCCGGTGAAAACCTTGTGATCCTTGATGACGGGCTCAACATAATCGGTAAAAGCGACGGGAACATTACGGCTAATTTCAAAAATAAATTTGATTACTACCTCAGACAGTTCCGCTACAGGGATTCGCACAACGCGGCAGAGATAAACAACATCATTGAGGCAGGGGATTCCGTGTACTCCGATGTAAGGCTGAACGGAGAAGATTATCTGCTGCTGGTCACGGCTCTGGACGTAAACAGCTGGTACATGGTCCAGCTTATGGATATAAAGACGGTAAACAATGTGAGAGACTATCTCATGGGATTTACCTTTATGTTCAGTTTAATAATCTTCCTTACAGGGATCCTGCTGTTTTATCTCACCTATTCCTCCATTGCCGTTACACTTGAGCTTAGAGCGCTGAATATGCAGTATTCTCTTCTCGATAACGAGAATAAGGCGGTCACCTTCTCCTGCAATCCCGATTCCAGGGCGGTGGAGCTGAGCGGAGCGGTGGAGCAGGTGCTCGGCGGCGAGATCGCCAAAACAGGTACTGTCAATCTGGTCACTCTCCTTGATAAGCTTCACGAGAGCGATCAGGGGCTGTCCAGGGATATCGCAAAGGCCGCCAGGGATGGGAGCGGAAAATACGAGACCGAGGTCAGGATACAGAACGCGGAAGGAAGCTATGACTGGTACAAGCTTGAGGCTATTATAGTCAGGAGCAGAGGAAGGGTAACAAAGATCATCGGGAGCCTTAAAAATTCGGAGGCTCAGATCGCAAAGGAGCATGTGCTCAAAAACAAGGCGGAAAGGGATCTTCTTACCGGGCTTCTTAATAAGGTAACGATGCAGAATTCCGTCGAGGAGATAATAAAGAGCCGTCCCTACAGCACCTTTGCCTTTTATATCATAGATATGGATAATTTTAAGGCCGTAAACGACAATCTCGGGCATGCGGTAGGAGATAAGGTCTTAGTGGACGTAGCTAACAAGCTGACGCTTCTGTTCAACGAGTTTGATTTTATCGGAAGGCTCGGCGGGGATGAGTTTGCGGTCATGCTCGTGATCCCCGAGAACATGAGCAATTATTCCAGCCGTCTTATCGAGCTGAAGGCCAAGAGCCTCTGCGAAAACCTGAGGGAGACCTATTCCGATGAGACAAAGAGCGTGACGGTTTCCTCAAGCATCGGAATTTCGATCTATTCCGCGGACGGCTCAAACTTTGAAGAGCTGTACAGGCATGCCGATCTTGCGCTTTATCAATCCAAAAACACCGGAAAGAACAGGTTCACCTTCTATTCGAAGGAGCTTGAGAAGGCTTGAAGGACAGGTTTGAAAGTAAACTTTCAAACCTGATTGGCGTGTCAGATACGAGCCCGAGTAAACTCGGCTCGTGCCTGACACTGGAGAACAAAAATGATGGTGAGGGAGGCATGATCAACCGGAGCTTCTTATAAAGCTCCTAACATACAATGCCTTACCCTTATTAATAGAAAAGGAGATTTACTTAAAATGAGCAAGACATTTGACGATTTATTAAAGAAGCTTTCTTCGTGCCCTACCAAGAAGGTTTCGGTAGCAGCCGCACAGGACAGGCCTATCCTTGAGGCCGTTGCAATCGCCAGGAAAAGAGGTATAGCCAATGCTACCCTGGTAGGCGATGAGGCAAAGATAAAGGAGATAGCAGCCTCTATAGAGATGGACCTGACAGACTATGAGATCATTAACGAGCCCGACCTTGAGCAGGCAGCCTTAAAGGCCGTTTCCCTGGTGCATGACGGAAAGGCTGATATGTACATGAAGGGACTGACCGATACCAAGACCTTTTTGAAGAGCGTTCTGAATAAAGAGGTGGGACTGCGCACCGGAAGGCCGCTTTCTCACGTCTGCGTTTTTGAGCTGCCGCATATGGACAGGCTCCTGTTTTTGACGGATGTGGCCTTCATACCTTATCCCACCCTAGAGGACAAGGTTGCCATGATCGATCTTACGGTGGATGTGGCAAGGGCCTGCGGAGTTGAAAACCCCAAGGTGGCTCCCCTTGCCGCGGTCGAGGTGGTAAACCCCAAGATGCAGGTCACCGTGGAGGCCAGCGAGCTCACAAAGATGAACGAGGAAGGAAAGATCAAAAACTGCATAGTTGACGGTCCTCTGTCCCTTGACCTTGCTATCGATCCCGAGGCCGCAAAGCACAAGGGAGCTACAGGAAGAAAGATAGTCGGGGATGCGGATATCCTGCTGTTCCCGGATATACATGCCGGAAATCTTGTATACAAGGCCATCGTACATATGGTCGACTGCAAGAACGGAAATATCCTTACGGGAACGAAGGCTCCGGTAGTACTGACATCCAGGTCGGATTCCACAGAGATAAAGGTGAACTCCCTTGCTCTGGGCGCTATCGTCGCCAATGAGCTCTGATCTTGTTTTTCAGAAGCATCAGGCAATAACAGATTTACCTGTCTATATTAAATATAAGGAGAAAACAATGTCAAAAAAAAGTCTGATAATCAATCCCGGCTCTACATCTACAAAGATAGGCGTTTTCGAGGATGAGACCCTGTTATTTGAGGAGACTCTGAGGCATTCCACCGAGGAGATAGCCAGATACGATAAAATAGTTGACCAGAAGGATTTCCGGAAGGAGATCATAGTAAACCTTTTAAAGGAAAAGGATTTTGACATCAGCTCACTTGATTTCATAGTGGGAAGGGGAGGAATGCTCAAGCCCATTCCCAGCGGCACCTATGAGGTGAACGATGAGCTCTTAAAGGATCTTGAGATAGGCAGACAGGGGCAGCATGCCTCTAACCTTGGCGGCATCCTTGCAAAGGAGATAGCCGATTCCATCGGGGTACCCGCCTATATCGTTGACCCTACCGTTGTAGACGAGATGATGGACATAGCCAGATATTCCGGGATCCCCGAGCTTCCCAGGGTGAGCGTGTTCCATGCTCTCAACCAGAAGGCCGTGGCGAGGAGATATGCAAAGGAGATCGGAAAGGCCTATGAAGAGCTTGATCTCATTGTCGTACACATGGGAGGAGGAGTTTCGGTAGGGCCTCATAAGCATGGCAGGGTGATCGATATCTTCAATGCCCTTGACGGGGACGGAGCCTTTTCGCCGGAGCGCGCGGGAGCGGTTCCTTCGGGTGCTCTCGTAAAGCTTTGCTACAGCGGCAGGTATACCGAAGCTGAGGTCATGAAAAAGGTGGTAGGCAACGGAGGCTTTAACGCATACCTTAATACAAACGATATGAGAGACGTTGACAGGATGGTGGAGGAAGGAAACGAAGAGGCCGCAAGGATCAGGGAGGCCTTCATTCTCCAGATGTCAAAGGATATCGGGTCAATGGCCTGCGTACTTGAGGGAAAGGTGGATCAGATAATCCTGACCGGCGGCATCGCCTATGATAAGGCGGTAGTAGCGGGCATAAGGAAAAGGTGCGAATGGATCGCTCCCTTTACGGTATATCCCGGAGAGGACGAGCTGCTTGCTCTCTGCCAGGGCGGCTTAAGGGTAATGAACGGTGAAGAGAAGGCTAAGAAATACTAAGCGGACGAGCTTATATGAAACATAGTCGCGGATAAGAAAACGGTCAGTTCGGCAAGCTGAACTGACCGGAGAAAACTGAAAAGAAGCTTGTATGTAAGCGGTGAATGGCCTTACCGGCCGGTTCACCGCTTACGTCTTTTAAGTATAAAATGCAGCTCGGAGGAGAACCCGCTTTTGTCCAACACCAGCTGGAGCTCATCCATAAGGGGGGTGAAGCGCTCCGAAAAATAAGAAGCGAAAGCATTATTTTCGGTCCTTGCAAGCTCCACCATGATAAAGCGGTACAGATCGTTGATATCGGAGCCGAAGCGCCACTCGTAGGCAACTTCAAAGCCGATGCTCTCAGCCATATATGCGATCGACTCATCCGTAAAAAGGTGGGTATGCGTCCCGCCCATATGCCGGTTATAGCAGTCCTGATGCGAGGCTTCAAAGGCGCAGGAGAAGGAGAACATGGGGACCGAGGCATAGAGATAGCTTATGCTCTCGTTTTCCCTTATGGCACAGAGGTTTTCCTTAAGGTGTACCAGATGCTCAAGAACACCGATGGCGGAGACGATATTTGCGGAGGTCTCCCTTATATGCCTGATGGAATCGGTAAGCCCGACGCACAGGAGGCTTTCATCGCCCATGACTGAATTGCCGTAGTTCACCTCGTTTTCGGAAACCTCGATCCCTGACGCCGCTATTTTAAGCTCATGCAGGGAGGATACAAAATATCCGCAGCCCGCGCCTATGTCAAGGACATTCATGTCCTCTGCCGAAAGCCCTTCCTTTTCAAGACAGTCCCTCAAAAACTCCGCCTTGGGAATATATATGAGATCCCTGCGGCTCATATACTGTTCCTTTTCGGCTTCGCTGTAATTTCTTGAATAGTCGTCCTGAACATAGACCCTGTCGGCAAAATCATCGGTATCCTCAAATTCGCTGTTAAGGTGACCGCATTTTTCACATTTGATATAATTCAGCCCGTGGCTTTTTAAAAAAGGCGCCGAAAGAGGGCTCTCACATATCTTGCAGACGGTACGCTTCGGCTGGGAGGACAGTATGTCCGCCATTTTATCAGCCATCCTTAACATCCCGTCATTGTTTTCAAAAAAGCCTGTTTTAAAGGAATTAAGCTTTCCGAAGGATTTTCCGTATTTCTTCTGTGCTGCCATCTTCTTCACCCCATGTATTTTTTATTAAGCAACAGGTATCCTGTTGTAACGGTTCACCGAAAAGTGAACGGTTGCATCCTGTTTACGACCGATCACAGGTATAACGAGTATAACACAAAACCGGCCCGAATCAAACCTGCGGCCCGGAGCCTTCAGGGCGATCGCTTAATACACCAGGGTTGTGCTGGATATGCAGCTTATAAGAAATCCCGTCTCTTCGCGGCTGCAATTCACTAAACTCAAAGCAATTTTCCAAAGAGGAAATGATCCGTTCGATAAATCAAACGGACTTATTCGACATATGCACGCATATGTCGAATTGGCCGGAACGAACTGAAGTTCGTTCCTAAGCGCACGATTCCATAAATGGAATCGGCGCAAAAGCTCAGATCCGGGTTTTTTATAATCTGCATATCCTGCCGGGTTTATAAAGGTATTAAGCGATTGCCCTGCGTTTCCCCAAGAATGATTTGAAACTTGCTGTAAACCATGTTATACTAACGAACGCGGTCTGATTTCCTGCAAGGCCTGTTCGATATTTGTCCGCAAATATTGAATTGGACCGGTGCGGCGCGGCCGACCTGAGCAGTTACTGCGTGAGAGAAATATTCTTTGCAGAGGTTTATTAAATGAAAATAATAGATAAGCTTTTCGGAACCCATAGTGAGCGTGAGCTTAAGCTGATAAAGCCCTTGGTCGATAAGGTCGAGTCTCTCAGGGACAGCATGATGGCGCTGTCTGACGAAGAGCTTAAGGACAAGACCAGACAGTTTAAGGAGAGGCTTTCTTCAGGCGAGACCCTTGATGATATCCTGCCTGAGGCCTATGCGGCCGTCAGGGAGTCTGCAAGGCGAAACATCAATATGGAGCATTACCGGGTACAGATCATCGGCGGGATCATCCTTCATCAGGGCCGCATAGCGGAAATGAAGACCGGTGAAGGTAAGACACTGGTATCCACCCTTCCCGCGTATCTCAATGCCCTTACCGGCAGGGGGGTCCATATAGTAACGGTAAACGATTATCTGGCAGACCGTGATGCCAACTGGATGCGTCCGGTCCATGAGGGCCTCGGGCTTACCGTGGGAGTGGTATTGAATTCCATGACTCCGGAGGAGAGAAGGGCAGCCTACAACTGTGACATCACCTATGTTACCAATAATGAGCTCGGCTTTGATTACCTCAGGGACAATATGGTGATCTATAAGGAGCAGCTGGTCCTCAGAGAGCTTGCCTATGCCATCATCGATGAGGTCGATTCGGTCCTTATCGACGAGGCCAGAACTCCTCTTATCATTTCGGGACAGAGCGGAAAGTCCACCAAGCTCTATGAGGTATGCGATATCCTTGCCCGCCAGCTTACGAGAGGGGACGATGTCGAGGATCTTTCCAAGATGGATGCCATCATGGGGATAGAGATCGAGGAGACCGGAGACTTTATAGTAAACGAAAAGGACAAGTTCGTGACGCTTACACAGGAGGGTGTAAAAAAGGTCGAGAACTTCTTCCATATAGATAACCTTGCCGATCCTGAAAACATAGATATCCAGAACAATATGATCCTGGCGCTTCGCGCGCATAATCTGATGTTCAGGGATCAGGATTACGTCGTAAAGGATGATCAGGTCCTTATAGTGGACGAATTTACCGGGCGTATAATGCCGGGACGCCGCTATTCCGACGGCCTGCATCAGGCGATAGAGGCCAAGGAGCACGTTAAGGTCAAGAGAGAGAGCAAGACCCTTGCTACCATAACCTTTCAGAATTTCTTCAACAAGTTTGAGAAGAAGGCGGGAATGACAGGTACCGCCCTTACTGAGGAAAAGGAATTCCGTGATATCTACGGAATGGATGTTATAGAGATCCCCACTAATGTGCCTGTTCAAAGGAAGGATCTGCAGGATGCGGTATATAAGACAAAAAAGGAAAAGCTTCACGCTATCTGTGACGAGATAGAAAGAGCCCATGCGACCGGCCAGCCCATCCTTGTGGGCACCATTACCATCGAGGCCTCGGAGGAGCTTTCCGGGCTTCTCAAGCGCAGAGGGATACAGCATAACGTCCTGAATGCCAAGTTCCATGAGCTGGAGGCTGAGATAGTAGCGGATGCGGGTATTCACGGGGCCGTCACGATCGCTACCAACATGGCCGGCCGTGGTACGGATATCAAGCTCGACGAGGAGGCCAGGGCAGCAGGCGGACTTAAGATAATCGGGACCGAGCGTCATGAATCGAGACGTATAGACAATCAGCTGAGAGGACGTTCCGGACGTCAGGGAGATCCCGGAGAGTCGAGGTTCTTTATCTCTCTCGAGGACGACCTCATGCGTCTGTTCGGTTCGGAACGGATGATGGAGGTGTTTAATGCTCTCGGGGTCCCGGAAAACGAGCAGATAGAGCATAAGATGCTTACGAGCGCCATAGAGAGGGCGCAGAAAAAGATAGAGAACAACAACTTCGGCATCAGAAAGAACCTGCTTGAATACGACCAGGTCATGAACGAGCAGCGTGAGATAATCTATGCCGAGAGAAGACGGGTGCTTGACGGCGAGAGCATGAGGGACGTTATCTTCAAGATGGCGACCGATTTTGTGGAGAATACCGTCGATATGTGCATAGGTGATGATTCCGTGTCCGAGGACTGGGATCTTGCCGAGCTCAATCAGCATCTGCTTGCGACCATTCCGATAAAGGAGATAAAGACGCCTGATGTAAGGGGCCTTAAAAAGAATGAGCTCAAGCACAACCTGAAGGAGGAGGCCGTAAAGCTGTATGAGGCAAAGGAGGCTGAGTTCCCTACTCCCGAGCATTTAAGGGAGATAGAGCGGGTCATCCTTCTTAAATCCATAGACAGAAAATGGATGGATCATATAGACGACATGGATCAGCTCCGTCAGGGAATAGGGCTGCAGGCATACGGCCAGAGGGATCCTCTGGTGGAATATAAGATGACCGGCTATGACATGTTCAACGCGATGACCGATGCGATATCGGAGGAGACCATCCGTATCCTTTACCATATCAGGATAGAGCAGAAGGTGGAGCGTGAGGAGGTCGCGAAGGTGACCGGGACCAATAAGGATGATACCGGGGTGAAGCAGCCTAAAAAGAGGACCGCGGAAAAGGTATATCCTAACGATCCCTGCCCCTGCGGCTCCGGAAAGAAATACAAGAACTGTCACGGAAGCCGCGCCTTCGGGCACGCACAGTAATCTCAGCCAAAAATCACGAACCCCGAGAAAGCTTAAATCCCGAAACAAAAAATAAGTGAAAAAACGATCATGGTAGAACTGGATAATATAAAAACCGAATTACAGTCCCTATCAGCTCCGCTTAAGGAGGTCGAGGCCTCTCTGAGCATTGATGAGAAGAAAAACAGGGTCGAGGAGCTTGAACGTCTGATGGAGGAGCCGAATTTCTGGGATGACACCGAAAGGTCCCAGAAGTATATGAAAGAGCTTTCGGGCCTGAAATCCGCCATCGAAACGATAAACGGTCTGAACAGGCAGTATGAGGACATAGAGACCCTTCTTGAGATGGGCTATGAGGAGAACGATCCGGAGCTCATACCTGAGGTCACCCAGGAATTCGAAGCCTTTAAGAACAGGCTCGAGGAGATGAGGATATCTACCCTCCTTTCGGAGGAGTATGATAAAAACAATGCGATCCTGCGGCTGAATGCGGGAGCCGGCGGGACCGAAAGCTGCGACTGGGCCGGGATGCTGTACCGCATGTATACAAGATGGGCCGAGAAAAAGGGCTTTTCCGTTGAGGTCCTGGATTTTCTGGACGGGGACGAGGCGGGGATCAAGTCGGTCACCTTCCAGGTGAACGGTGAGAATGCCTACGGTTATCTCAAGTCCGAAAAGGGAGTTCACAGGCTGGTGAGGATATCGCCCTTCAACGCACAGGGAAAGCGTCAGACCTCGTTTGTGTCCTTAGACGTAATGCCCGAGATAGAAGAGGATCTGGATATAGAGATAAACGACGACGACATAAGGATAGATACCTACAGATCTTCGGGCGCGGGCGGACAGCACATCAATAAAACGAGCTCAGCTATCAGGATAACTCACTTCCCTACGGGAATAGTTGTCCAATGCCAGAACGAGAGATCGCAGCTGCAGAATAAGGATAAGGCGATGCAGATGCTGAAGGCAAAGCTTTATCTCCTGAAAAAGGAGGAAAATGCCGAGAAGCTGTCTGACATAAGAGGCGAGGTGAAGGAGATCGGCTGGGGAAACCAGATCCGCTCCTATGTTATGCAGCCATATACGATGGTAAAGGATCACAGGACCAATACAGAGGTCGCTCAGGTAGATGCCGTAATGGACGGATATATAGATCCGTTTATCAATGCATATCTCAGGTGGATTAAAAATGATGTTAAGGAGGCAGACGACAGATCATGATAAATATTGCTGTGCTTGGATATGGAACTGTAGGCTCCGGGGTTTTTGAGGTCATAAACACCAACAGGGATATCATCAACAATAATGCCGGCGAGGAGATCAATATAAAGTATGTGCTGGATCTCAGGGATTTTCCGGGAGATCCTGTGGAAAAGGTACTTGTGCACGATGCTGACGTGATCTTAAATGATCCTGAGGTCAGGGTGGTGGTAGAGGTCATGGGAGGAGTGGAGCCTGCGTATACCTTTGTTAAAAAGGCTCTTATGGCAGGAAAGAGCGTCTGCACCTCCAATAAGGAGCTGGTGGCTGAGCATGGCACGCAGCTTTTAAAGACTGCTTCGGAAAACGGAGTGAATTTCTTCTTTGAGGCGAGCTGCGGCGGCGGGATACCGATAATAAGACCCCTCTGCACATCGCTTACGGCTGACAGGATAGAGGAGATATCGGGGATCCTTAACGGTACCACCAATTATATCCTTACGAAGATGGAGACCGAGGGCTGGGACTTTGACAAGGCCTTAAAGAGCGCACAGGACAACGGCTTTGCCGAAAGAAATCCTGAGGCTGACATAGAGGGCTATGATGCCTGCAGGAAGATCGCCATCCTTTCTTCCCTTGCTTACGGCAAGACTATAAGGTTTGAGGATATATATACCGAAGGGATAAGCAGGATCACCCACAGGGACATAGAATATGCCGGGAAGCTGGGATGCGCGGTGAAGCTTATCGCCTCCTGCGCTTATCTTGGAGAGGAGGAAGGGTATTGTGCCTTCGTTGCTCCTGTGATGATAAAAAAAGAACACCCGTTATTCCCTGTAAACGGGGTATTTAACGCTGTTTTTGTAGAAGGGAATATGTTAGGTCCCGCCATGTTTTACGGCAGCGGTGCCGGAAAGCTTCCGACGGCAAGCGCTGTTGTGGGCGACGTGGTCGAGGCAGTAAGGAACCTCGGGCGTACCCTGCCGGTCGCCTGGAGTGATGAGAAGCTTAAGCTGTCTGAGATCGGAAATATAGTCCGGAGGTTCTATGTAAGGATGGAAGGAGCTTTGGAGGAACGCCTTTCTGCAATAGAGAAGCTGTTTGGACGGGTAAACGTCTGCCGGATGGAGGATGAGACTCCGGATTTCTGTTTCATTACGGAGGCAATGGCCGAAAAGACCTTTGATGAGGCTTATTCAAAGCTTGAAGGGGCCCTTGGAAGGATAAGAGTAGATAACCTGAGTGTATAGAGGAGAGCATTATGCTGATCGTGAAAAAATTCGGAGGCACTTCGGTTGCCGACAAGGAACGTATAATGAACGTCGCCAGACGCTGTATAAGGGACTACAATGAGGGACATGACGTGGTGGTTGTGCTTTCCGCCATGGGAAAGCAGACAGACGTGCTGATAAACATGGCAAAGGATATCAACCCGAATCCCTCAAAGAGAGAAATGGATATGCTGCTTACCACCGGGGAGCAGACCTCGGTCGCTTTAATGGCCATGGCCATGGCGACCTTTAAGGTGCCTGCGATTTCCCTGAATGCCTTTCAGGTAAGCATGCACACCACAAGCAATTATTCAAACGCAAGGCTTAAAAGGATCGATACGGAGAGGATCCGTAATGAGCTTGACCAGAGAAAGATAGTTATAATCACGGGATTTCAGGGAGTTAATAAATACGATGATTACACCACTCTCGGAAGAGGAGGCTCTGATACTACCGCGGTAGCCTTGGCTGCCGCTCTTCATGCGGACGAGTGTGAGATATTCACTGATGTGGACGGTATATATACTGCGGATCCCAGGATAGTAAAAAATGCCCGGAAGCTGAAGGCAATAACCTATGATGAGATGCTGGATCTGGCGACTCTCGGAGCCGGTGTCCTGCATAACCGATCCGTTGAGATGGCAAAGAAGTACGGCGTTGCGCTCGTCGTGCGCTCAAGTCTTACAGAGGCGGAAGGGACCGTAGTTAAGGAGGATGTTAAAATGGAAAGACTTATCGTAAGCGGAGTCGCCGCGGATAAAAACGTTACCAGGATCTCTCTGGTAGGCCTGAAGGATGTGCCGGGCATAGCCTTCAAGGTGTTCGACGTGCTTGCAAAGGCGAATATCAACGTGGACATGATCCTTCAGTCCATAGGACGTCACGGGACCAAGGATATTACCTTTACCGTACCCGGAGACGCAAGCGGTGAAGCAGTGGAGGCGCTTGAGGCAAAGAAGGACAAGCTTGGCTTCGAGGAGCTTTCGATGAATAAGGAGGTTGCAAAGGTCTCCATAGTCGGTGCGGGCATGATGTCGAATCCCGGCGTTGCCGCAAAAATGTTCGAGGCTCTCTATAACTCCGGCATCAATATCAATATGATCTCCACCTCTGAGATCAGGGTGACCGTTCTGATAGATGTTAAGGAGGTCGATAAGGCGGTCAACGCCATCCATGATATGTTCGAGCTTGAGGATTAAAAGAGCTGCGCGTGAACGGTGAGCCTAAGTTAATGACATATTTGACGGCGGAATCCTTGAATTTCTGCTTTAAATGTGGTATCTTTAGGGTGGATAGTTATCCGGGTGTTTAGGCACACAATTATCTTCGATAATTGAGTGCAGGAGGCGAAATGGCAGCGATTTCGGGTTACGGAATGAATTACGCGATGAACGCGTATAATAATGCCATGAGACAGGGCCAGGGAGGATCTGCGGGCCTTAGCCCCTTCAGGCTTCAGGGCATGTCCGGGGGTGTTTCCGGCGCGGGAGCTGTTGAGGGCACCGGGGCCATAAGGAACCCCGGAGAGTCCAGGGAGGTGGCCCCCGGCAAGCGCGTTTCCCCGGCTGAGTGTGAGACCTGCGCCAACCGCAAATATCAGGACGGCTCCGACGAAATGGTATCCTTCAAATCCTCGGCCCATATTTCTCCTACAGAGGCGCCCTCAAAGGTCAGGGCGCATGAGATGGAGCATGTCTCCAACGCCTATAAGAAAGCAGAGCAGAACAACGGAAAGGTTTTGCAGGCCAGCGTAAAGATACAGACTGCCATCTGCCCGGAATGCGGAAGGACTTATGTAAGCGGAGGGCTTACCACTACCAGGATAGCTTACCAGAATGAGGACAACCCTTATATGAAGGACAAAAAGAGCACTGACGCGCAGGCTCTTCTGGGAAGGAACCTTGACCTTTCGGTATAGCGGAAATCATCAAAGTTAAATATTTTTCAGTTCAGAGACTTGCAGAGAGGGTAGAAGCCTTTTGGGTTTCCATCCTTTTCTTAGTCTGTGCCGATTTTCTATGGAGCATTTTTATGAGGCCGGTGTCGGATCTTAAGGCGATCGCCAGAAGGCGGATGTCAAAGCATAACGGTATATTGATAAGCTCGGCCGTTCTTTGCGGGCTTATGCTGATCACCCTGAACATGGCGGAGGCGGCGATCCTTATCATGGGAGTGGACTTCAGGGTCATTGATAGCATGCAGGGTATGATAGACGTGCTTGCCTCTCCCCGTATGCTTCTCATAACCTATGGGCTGTCCCTGCTGATCTCCATGCTTTCACAGCTTGTGTTTACCGGCTTCAAGCGGGTCTGCCTGATCGTCGCGAAGGATCTTAAGCCCTCGCTTTCGGATCTTTTTTTCCCGTTTAAATATAATCCGGATAAGGTGATAATAATGTCCTTCATTGTCTGGGTCGGTTCGTCAATAGGGAGCTTCACCTCCCTTTTTAACGGACTAAGGGGCGGACTTGCCCCGGGGCGGATGTCAGGCAGCGCCTTTTTCACGGAAATGGTCCTTCAGGTCGTTTCCGTCATCATACTGATACTTGTAAACGCCTATCTTTCCGCGGGCTATTATATTTATATAGAGGACCCCGACAAGCCGGTCGTTTACATTATAAAGGAAAGTGCAGCGCTTATGCGGGGCAATGTTTTAAGGCTGATATATATTACCCTGACCTTTGCCGGCTGGTTTTTGCTCGTACTCTTTACTTACGGGATAGCCCTTATCTATGTGGCTCCCTATCTATATACGGTTTATGGTTTGTTTTACAGAGATTTGAAGGGAGAATTAGGCAATGGATATTATTCGGAAGCTTAAGGATGAGCTGAAGGTACAGGAGTGGCGCGTTAAGGCCGCGGTAGATCTGATAGATGAGGGCAATACCATACCCTTTATCGCCCGTTACCGTAAGGAGGCTACCGGAGAGCTTGACGACGAGCAGCTGAGGACCCTCGATGAAAGGCTCAAATACTTAAGAAACCTTGAAGAACGGAAGGAAGCCGTCATAACAAGCATAGAGGAGCAGGGCAAGCTTACCGATGAGCTGAGGAAGGCGATCGAGGAGGCAGAGACCTTAGTCGTCGTTGAGGATCTCTACAGACCTTACAAGCCGAAGAGAAGGACCAGAGCGACTGTTGCCATAGAAAAGGGACTCGAGCCTCTTGCAGAGCTCATTCTTGCACAGGAGCTTTCGGAGCCCCTTGAAAATGCGGCAGCAGCATATATAAACGAAGAAAAAGAGGTTATGACGGCGCAGGATGCCATAGACGGAGCCAGGGATATCATTGCCGAGAATATTTCCGACAGTGCCGATTACCGCAGCTATATCCGTGATGCCACGAGGGAGGAGGGGATCATCTCCTCTGAGGCAAAGGATAAGGAGCAGAAATCGGTTTATGAGATGTACTACAGCTTCGAGGAGCCTGTAAGCAGGCTTGTGGGCCACAGGATCCTTGCGCTTAACAGAGGCGAGGCCGAAAAGATACTTACGGTCAGGCTCACCGCTCCGGTTGACAGGATACTGACCTATCTTTGCAAGCAGGTGATAACCTCTGACAACGAGTATACGACCCCTGTTCTGCAGGATGCGGTAAAGGACAGCTATTCAAGGCTCATAGCGCCGGCTATCGAGCGGGAGATAAGAAACGAGCTGACGGAAAAGGCGGAGGACGGTGCCATCGATGTCTTCGGGAAGAACTTAAAGCAGCTGCTTTTGCAGCCTCCCATCAGCGGACATGTGGTGCTCGGCTGGGACCCTGCCTTCAGAACGGGCTGTAAGCTCGCGGTGGTCGATGCGACCGGGAAGGTGTTGGATACCAGTGTTATTTATCCTACGGCTCCGCAGAATAAGGTGGAGGAGTCGAAAAAGAAGGTCAGGGAGCTTATAGAAAAATACGGGATCACTCTGATCTCAGTGGGCAACGGGACCGCCTCAAGGGAATCGGAGAAGATCATCGTGGATATGCTTAAGGAGCTCGACGGCAGCGTACAGTACGTTATAGTGAACGAGGCGGGCGCAAGCGTATATTCCGCAAGCAAGCTGGCGGCAGAGGAATTTCCGGAGTTTGATGTGGGTCAGAGAAGCGCGGCGTCCATCGCGCGAAGGCTTCAGGATCCTCTTGCCGAGCTGGTGAAGATAGATCCCAGATCCATCGGAGTGGGGCAGTATCAGCACGACATGAACCAGAAAAAGCTCTCAGAGGCTCTGGAGGGGGTAGTCGAGGACAGCGTTAACAAGGTAGGGGTGGATCTTAATACGGCTTCCGCTTCTCTTCTTGAATATATTTCCGGGATCAATAAGACGGTCGCCAGGAATATAGTTGACTACAGGGAAAAGAACGGAAGGTTCAACAACAGGGAGGAGCTCTTAAGGGTGGATAAGCTGGGGCCCAAGGCTTATGAGCAGTGCGCCGGCTTTATGAGGATAACCGGCGGGACAAATCCTCTGGATGCCACCAGCGTTCATCCCGAATCCTATGAGGCCACGGAGAAGCTGCTTAAGAAGCTGGGGCTTACCATGGAGGATGTTAAGAAGCTGAGGGAAAAGGCAGCAAGGCCCGATACCGCGAAAATGTATCATGTCGGAGGCTCTGCGAGAAAGGTGTCTGCCGTTTCCGCGGGAAGCACCACGGCAAGACGCCATAAGAAGGACATGCCCTTCGTAAGGGAAAGAAATACAGCCATGGGCCAGGCACTTTTCATGGCAATGAGCGATCCTGTCAGGCAGAGAAATGATGCCGCAGGAAAGGGAAAAAACGGCGGGGAAGGAACCGGGGACGCGCGCAGGAACGGCCGCAGGAGCAGCGGTACGACTGAGGACAAGGGCTTCATCGCCGAGAGGATAGAGGATAAGAAGGAGCTTGCAAAGGAGCTTGGTATCGGTGAGCTTACTCTTACGGATATAATAAAGGAGCTGGAAAAGCCCGGAAGGGATCCGAGAGAGGATATGCCCAAGCCCGTGCTCAAATCCGATATTCTTGAAATAACCGATCTTAAGCCGGGCATGGTGCTTAAGGGCACGGTAAGGAATGTCATAGATTTCGGTGTGTTTGTTGATATCGGGGTACATCAGGACGGGCTCGTCCATATTTCCCAGATCACGGATAAATATATAAAGCATCCGCTGGATGCTGTCTCCGTGGGTGAGGTGGTAGACGTAAAGGTGCTGGAGGTCGATCCCGAAAAGAAGAGGATAGGACTTTCCATGAAGCTGTAGGGAACGGTCCGCATTTCGGATCGGAGCATTTGCGGGCAGGGAGATGATCTGTTCAGTATACTGAGCAGATCGGCGCAGGAGAAGGCTTATGAATAATGAAAATAATAACAAAGTAAGGCGGCAGAGGCCAGCATGGGGCGGGGTCAGATATATGACCGCAACCGGGATGCTCTCGGCCATAGCCTTTATCCTTATGTTCCTGGATTTCAGCGTGCCGCTTATGCCCTCCTTTATCAAGCTGGACGTTTCCGAGCTTCCTGCCCTTATCGGCGCCTTTGCCATGGGGCCCTCATACGGAGTGATGATCTGTCTCGTGAAGAACCTGCTTCATCTGTTTATTTCAAACACGGGCGGGGTAGGAGAGCTTTCCAACTTTATCCTCGGAGCCTGCTTTGTTTTTACGGCCGGTATCATCTATTCACGGAAAAAAACAAAAAAGAGGGCAGTTATAGGGGCGTTTTGCGGCGCCTTGGTGATGGCGCTCATAAGCATACCGTCAAACTATTTCATCGTCTATCCGGTTTATGAGAACTTTATGCCTCTGGACGCGATACTGTCCATGTATCAGGCGATCAACCCGAAGGCTGATTCACTCCTTAAGTGTCTGATCATGTTTAACGCACCCTTTACCTTTGTGAAGGGTATGATATGCGTACTGATCACTCTTCTCGTATATAAAAGGCTCTCTCCCGTTATAAAGGGCACGCGCCTGAACACGGGCGGCTGACGAGGACCTTCCGGATTCACAGGGCAATCGCTTAATACCTCAAGGCTGTGTGGGCTATGCTGATCATAAGAAAGCCCTGCTCATCGCGGCTGCAGCTCACTAAACTCAAAGCGATTTTTATAATCAGAAAACCTTTCAACAACTCGCTTCACAGTTATCGACGGAATTTAGTGCGCGAGCTCAGACAGGGTTGAAAGGTTTTCCATAAAAATCGCTTTTCATTAAGTGAGCTGCGCAAAAGCTCAGATCAGGACTTCTTATGATCTGCATATCCCGCCAGGGCTATGAGGGTATTAAGCGATTGTCCTGCCGGATTCATTTTCGGGGGTGTCGAACAGCTCTAAATATGATATGATAACAGGTGAGGCTCGGATAATGAGTGTTGAATTTGATGTTAAGATGACTGCGGCAAAAATATATGACTATATGCTTTATCAGATCTTTACCAGCTTTTCCGGGATCCTCGGAGAAGCGGTGGGTCTGCTTCTTATAGTGGGGTATTTTCTGTCACATAAGATAATATATCTGATCGCCGGTGTCGTCATAGTCTTCTATCTGCCGGTCGCGCTGTATTTTCAGGCCAGGAAGCAGATGCAGTCCCCTGCCTTTAAAGAGCCCCAGCATTATAAGCTCTCTGAGGACGGGATCGAGATAACGGTCTGCGGTCAGTCGGACAGCGCTCCGTGGGAGGCGGTGGCGAAGGTGGTATCTACGCGGAAGAATATCATTGTATACACGAATAAGATAAGAGCCAGCCTCTTCCCCATAGAGGATCTGGGAGAGGACGTAACAAAGGTGGTCGAGATCATATCAACGAACGTAGATCCGAAGAAGGTAAATATAAAGCTATGATCTTCGAATCCTTTGGAAGTGAGGATACTCACGAATTTGCAAAAAATCTTGCGGCAACCGCCAAAAGAGGAGACATCTATGCTCTGACCGGCGACCTTGGGGCGGGAAAGACCGTGTTCTGCCAGGGCTTCGCGGAGGGGCTTGGCATTAAGGAATATGTAAACAGCCCTACCTTTACGATACTTGGGATCTATGAGGACGGCAGGCTTCCGATGTATCATTTTGATGTATACAGGATAGCTGATCCCGAGGAAATGTATGAGATCGGCTTTGAGGATTATTTTTTCGGGGACGGGGTCTGTCTCATAGAATGGGCAGGGCTTATTTCCGAGCTGATACCGGACTCGGCCGTGACCGTCGTTATGGAAAGGGATATCAAAAAGGGACCGGATTATCGAAGGATTACTGTCGATGGCGGAAATATAAATGAAGATACTTGCGGTTGATTCCTCGGGGCTCGTCGCCAGCGTGGCCATTGTCGAGGATAATGTCATGACGGCCGAATACACCGTCAATTATAAAAAAACTCATTCACAGACACTGCTTCCGATGCTCGATGAGATCAAAAGGATGACGGAGCTTGACCTTTCATCCGTGGACGCCATAGCGGTGGCAAAGGGCCCGGGGTCCTTTACGGGACTGCGTATAGGCTGTGCTACGGTAAAGGGGCTGGGCTTTGCCCTTAACAAGCCGATCATTGCCGTCCCCACGGCGGACGCTCTGGCAATGAACGCGTGGGGCTACGGAGGGCTGGTATGTCCTTTAATGGATGCCAGAAGGATGCAGGTATATACGGGGATCTATTCCTGGGAGGGAAGCCCTGAGAACGCCCGGGACTTCGGAAGGCTCCATATAATAATGCAGCAGCGTCCCATGAGCGTTTCGGAGCTTATCGGGAAGCTTGATGCCCTTGAAACAGAGGAGAAGGTGCTGTTTCTTGGCGACGGGGTCCCCGTGTATGAAAAGGAGATCACCCGGAAGCTTAAAAGAAGCTGCGAATTTGCGCCGGCTCACATGGGAAGGCAGAGAGCGGGGGCTCTGGCAGTGCTTGCGGGGATATACTATGAAAAGGGGCTTACGGAAACGGCAGAGGAGCATAAGCCGGAATATCTGAGGCTTTCACAGGCTGAGCGGGAAAGAGCCTGCAGGGAGGGCTGTGTGATAAGGCCCATGAAGGAAGAGGACGCGGAGGAGGTCTCGAGGCTGGAGGAAAGGGTATTCTCCATGCCATGGAGAAAAAAGGATTTTCTGGAAATGATCGAGAGGGATAACATGTCCTGTCTCGTTGCCGAGCTTGACGGTGAAATAGTAGGTCAGGCCGGTATAAGAGAGATAGCCGGGGATATCGAGCTTACGAATGTCGCCATAGCAGAGGAGCACCGGAGAAAGGGCTTCGGGAGAAAGCTTTTAAGAGCTGCGATAGAGGAAGGAAAAAGGCTCGGAGGCACACAGTTTACCCTTGAGGTCAGAAAAGGCAACGAAGCGGCAGTAAGGCTCTATGAGAGCGAGGGCTTTAAGAGCGAGGGCGTCAGAAAGGACTTCTATGAAAAGCCCAGAGAGGATGCCCTGGTCATGTGGCTCAGGGACTGTGGCGAAAATGCTTCCGGGAAGGCATCGGGAGACGATCTATGATAGATGTATGTTTGCTCGGGACCGGCGGAATGATGCCGCTTCCGCACAGGTGGCTTACATCGCTTATGTTAAGGTATAACGGAACGGGTATACTGATAGACTGCGGGGAAGGAACTCAGATCGCCATGCGGAAAAAGGGCTGGAGCGCAAAGCCCATAGATATTATCTGCTTTACCCACTATCACGCGGATCACATCAGCGGACTGCCGGGGCTTCTGCTCACCATGGGAAACGCGGAGAGAACGGAGCCCGTAACGATGATCGGGCCAAAGGGCCTTAAGCGTGTGGTGGACGCCTTGAGGATCATAGCTCCTGAGCTGCCCTTTGAAATAATATATCACGAAATACAGGACAGTACCGAGGTCATAGAATGCGACGGATTTACCCTGACCGCATTCAGGGTAAACCATAATGTCACCTGCTACGGCTATACCATGACCGTAAAACGGGCAGGAAGATTTGATGCGGAAAGGGCTAAGAGCCGGGAGATACCATTAAAGCTGTGGAACAGGCTGCAGAAGGGCGAGACCATAGAGGAGGACGGACACCTTTATACCCCTGACATGGTCTTAGGCCCACAGCGGAAGGGGCTTAAGCTCACCTACTGTACCGATACAAGGCCTGTCGAAGCGATAGTGACAAATGCCGAAGGATCGGATCTCTTTATCTGCGAGGGGATGTACGGTGAGCCGGGAATGGAGGAAAAGGCAAAGGAACACCGGCACATGACATTTTATGAGGCCGCGCTTTTAGCTAAGAAAGCCGGGGTCGGAGAGCTGTGGCTGACGCATTACTCACCCTCTCTTGCCTATCCGGGGAATTATGAAGGCGAGGTCAGAAAGATCTTTAAAAAAACAATAGTCGCAAAGGACGGAAGGACAGAAACGTTAAAATATACCGAGGACTGATATACTGTAAAATATACCGAGGACTGATATACTGATAAAGGTAACGGATTATGACCGCAGATCTCCTGTAGGAGACCGGCGCAGACAGGGAAGTTGTTATTATGGCTGAGGCGAAGGGCTCAAATGTGAAAAAGTTTATCATACTGGGTCTTTTTTGTGCGCTTATCATCGGCGCGTTTGCTTTTCTTGCGAACAGACGCCCCGGAAATATCGATGAGGGCGTGAAGCTCAGTGTCGTACAGCAGCTTCTTTCACGCAACCTGAGCACCTCATATCCGCCTACTCCCAAGGAGGTAGTAAAGCTTTACAGCGAATATACGCGCTGCTTCTACGGAGAGCCCTACACCGATGAGGAGCTTGAGGCTCTGGCCATCAAATCAAGAGAGCTTCTGGACGACGAGCTTGTTGCCACACAGACAGATGAGAGCTTTTTAGTATCGCTTAAGAGCGATATCGAAAGATATAAGGCTGAAGGCCGTTCAATATCGAGCTATTCCATAGCATCCGCAGCCGATGTGGAGTATGACAGCTTTGACGGCTACGAATGGGCAAGGCTCAGCTGCTACTATTCCATGAAGGTAGGAAAGTCTATAGTTCCGGTCCACGAAAAATATCTGCTGAGAAAGGATTTTGAAGGACATTGGAAGATAGTGGGCTGGGAGCTTGCACAGGAGGAGTGATTTGAAAAAGGATATACTTATACTGGGGATAGAGACCTCCTGTGACGAGACCGCGGCCGCGGTGGTAAAAAACGGCCGGGAGGTGCTTTCAAACATCATATATTCACAGATAGAGCTTCATAAGGTCTACGGCGGGGTGGTGCCGGAGATCGCCTCAAGAAAGCACATAGAAAAGATAAACCAGGTCACTTCACGGGCACTTGAGGCCGCGGGGGTGACCTTAAATGATATGGATGCCGTGGCAGTCACCTACGGGCCGGGGCTTGTGGGAGCGCTCCTTGTGGGAGTGGCCTTTGCGAAGTCCTTAAGCTTTGCGACAGGCATCCCCCTAGTCGGCGTTCATCATATCGAAGGCCATATAAGCGCGAATTACATAGAGCATAAGGAGCTTGAGCCCCCCTTTATGTCATTGGTGGTGTCGGGAGGGCATACACATCTTGTAAACGTTGCCGGATACGGAAAATACGAGATCCTGGGAAGGACCAGGGATGATGCCGCGGGCGAGGCCTTTGACAAGGTGGCAAGGGCCCTGGGCTTAGGATATCCCGGAGGGCCCGAGATAGACAGAGCGGCAAGGGAGGGCGATCCTTACGCGATCGAATTTCCCCGGGCCAGAGTTTCCGGCTCCGAATATGATTTCAGCTTTTCAGGGCTTAAATCCGCTGTTCTCAATTATCTCAACAGTGCGGAAATGAAGGGGGAGGAGATACGTGTGCCCGATGTGGCGGCCTCCTTTCAGAAGGCGGTAACGGACGTCCTTACCGAGCACTCGATCAGGGCTCTCGGACAGAGAGGTGAAAAGCGCCTTGCCCTTGCGGGAGGGGTCGCTTCAAACTCCGCTCTCAGAGCCTCGATGAAGGAGGCCTGTGATAAGGAGGGCATAGCCCTGTACTGCCCGTCGCCCGTATATTGTACGGATAATGCCGCAATGATAGCGGTCTGCGGCTATTATGAATATATGAACGGAGTAAGGTCCCCTTTGACGCTTAATGCGGTTCCGGGCCTTAAGCTGGGAGAGAGAAATGGATAAGATAGCTGTTCTGATCCCCTGTTATAATGAAAGCAGCACCGTGGAAAAGGTAGTGAAGGATTTTAAGGCTGCCCTTCCGGAGGCTGTTGTATATGTATATGACAATAATTCGGACGACGGGACCGACGAGCTTGCAAGGCGGGCAGGGGCTGTGGTCCGCTACGAATACCAGCAGGGCAAGGGCAATGTCATACGCAGGATGTTTGCGGAGATAGATGCCTTATGCTATATCATGGTGGACGGGGACGATACCTACCCTGCCGAGGTCGCGGGGAGGATGGCGGAGCTTGTGCTTGACAGGCATGTGGATATGGTAGTGGGGGACAGGCTGTCCTCGACCTATTACAACGAGAACAAGAGGCCCTTTCACGGCTTCGGGAACACTCTGGTCAAAAGCCTTATAAATGTGCTTTTCGATACTGACATAAAGGATATAATGACCGGCTACAGGGCCTTCAGCTACCGCTTTGTAAAGACCTTCCCGGTACTCTCGAGAAGCTTTGAGATAGAGACTGAAATGACGATCCACGCGGTGGATAAGAACATGTACATAGAAAACATTGTTATTGATTACCGTGACAGGCCGGAGGGCAGCGTGTCAAAGCTCAATACCTTCTCTGACGGGATCAAGGTGCTTAAGACCATACTGCGGCTTATGCGCACCTACAGGCCCATGGGGTATTTCGGTGTCGGGGCGTTGTTGATGATAATAGTAGCGACCTGCTTTTTCATTCCCGTCTTTACGGAGTATTTAAGGACAGGGCTGGTGCTCAGGTTCCCTACCCTCATCGTCTGCGGCTTTACGGTGATCGCGGCGCTTCAGTCGCTTTTCGCCGGCTTTCAGCTTAGCACCATCTACCAGAAGAACAGGCAGGACTTTGAGCTGGAGCTTTATAAGGTCACGGCCAGGCAGAAATCTCTGGCAGATAAGGAAATGATCGAGTGCCATTAATATAAGGAAAGGAGGCCGGTTTGAACGGATATCCGGTGGAAGGCTCCAAAAACGAGGCCCAAAGGCCCGGGGCTTTAGGCTCCAGATCGTCTGCGATAGTCCTTGCGGCAGGAAGGGGAAGGCGGATGGGCGGGGATATCGCAAAGCAGTTCCTTGATATAAACGGCTTTCCGGTGCTGTATTATTCGCTCAAGGCCTTTCAGGAGAGCTTCGTGAATGAGATAATACTGGTGTGCGCTGCACAGGAAAGGGATTTCTGCAGGGAGCTTACTGAGCGGTACGGCTTTGACAAGGTAAGCGCCATAACGGACGGAGGGAAGGAGCGGTACCATTCCGTGGCAGCAGGCCTTTCCTCGGTAAGCCCCGGTACGGATTACGTCTTCATTCATGATTCCGCAAGACCTTACCTGACCGGGGACATTCTTGACAGGGCTCTTGCTACAGCTGTGCGATACGGCTCTGCCATCGTTTCGGTCCCCTCTAAGGATACCGTTAAGATCGCCGATAAGGAGGGCTTTATAGTATCCACCCCCGACAGGGAGTCCGTATATATCATGCAGACCCCGCAGGTGTTTCGATATCTGCCTGTGAAAAGGGCCTATGAAAAGCTGCTTGAAAACGAGGAGGAGCTTAAGGAAAAGGGGATAAGGATCACTGACGACGCAATGGTAATGGAGCTGTTCGGCGATGTCAGGATAAAGCTTTCGGAGGGAAGCTACAAAAACATCAAGCTTACGACTCCCGAGGATATGGCCGTTATGGGCATTTATCTTGGAGAGAGGGATTTATAAAAAAATAAGATTTTTGTTGAAGTCAGGTCCATTTTGAGGTATAGTAATAGGGTAGTGCAGTAGGGGCTATAGTTCAGTTGGGAGAACGCCTGCATGGCATGCAGGAGGTCGTCAGTTCGAGTCTGATTAGCTCCATACGGAGAGATATCGAAGCGGTCATAACGAGGCGGTCTTGAAAACCGTTTGTCCTAACGGGCACGTGGGTTCGAATCCCACTCTCTCCGCTCTTTTATGTAACAGTTCACACTCAGGTGAGCTGTTGCGCACGGGGCGTGGCTTACGCATTAAAGTACGCCCTCGATCCAAAAAGCGGATCGGATCGTTGCGATTGGTTTTCGTTTATCTGGGTCCTGTGAAACCGGGGGTTGTCCGGTTCCCGGGGCCTTTTTTATCGCAGAGCCGCCGAAAGGGATATGATATGAAAAACGGTAATTTCCTTCATAAGCTGTTGCGTAACGCGAATATACCCGCCGGATCAGGTGAGCGGAAGCATGATGATTATGACAGACAGGGTATCGTTGTCCTGGCCTGCTCGGCAGCGGGGATAGCCGTAAATCTTCTCCTGTCATATCTGGCAAATGGGCTGCCGGTCTATCTCGACACCGCGGGGACCATTGCGGTTGCGGCGCTTTTCGGGAGCTTCCCCGGGATAATAACGGGTATGCTGACGAGTGTTTTCAAAAGCTTTCATTCGGAGCATTATCTGTATTATTCCATAGTAAACATACTTGTCGCCATATATACCGCGCATTCCGTAAGGAAGGGCAAACACAGCACGCCCTCCCGGATATTTAAGGACATCCTTACGCTTGCCGTCATAAGCGGAGTACTCGGAACCGTCTTTGAGTGGGGGCTTTCGGACAGGCCCGCAAAAGAGGTCGAGGAGCTTGCGAGGATGATCTCGGGAACAGATCATAACTATGTTTTTTATCTCTGCACGATGTTTATAAACATCGGGCTGAATCTCGTGGACAAGGCCGTTACCTTCGGTCTGGCCCTTTTTGCGATCCGCTTTGTGCCCGCGGACAGAAGAAAGGAAATGTGGGACAGCAGCTGGAGGCAGAAGCCCCTTACGGGCGAGGAGATAAAAAAAATAAACAGGCAGGCCCGGCAGGGAAAGCAGTCCCTTAAGAAAAGGATGCTGACGATGCTCCTTATCTCGGCTCTTGCGATCGCCGCGGTAATGAGCTGGATAACTGTGATGTTAAGCTATGAAAGCACTAAGGAGGAGTACCGCCGGACGGCAGTCAATACCGCGAGGTTTGCGGCTTCAGTCCTTGATCCCGGCATGATAGATACATACCTTAAGGACAAAAAAAATGCCCAGGGCTATATTGAGACCGAGGACCTCCTTTACAGGATCAGGGATAATGCCCCAGGAGTGCTGTATCTGTATGTATTGAGGATAGAAAAGGAGGGCTGCAGGTTCATTTTCGATCTTGCGGCGGATGATGGAACGGAACCCTTCTCTCCTGGAGATTTCACCCCCTTTGAGGAGGCCTTTGAGCCCTATGTGCCTGCCCTGTCCGCCGGTGAGGAGATCGAGCCGGTGGAATCCGATGACACCTTCGGGTGGGTGCTCAGCGCCTACTGTCCGGTAAGGGACGAGAAAGGCATCACGGTCTGCTACGCCTGCGCGGATGTTTCCCTGGAATACATGTCAAATTTTGTAAAACAGTTCTTACTCAGGGTACTTCTCAGCTTTACGGGCTTTTTTGTTCTGATACTTGCCTACGGCTTCTGGACCTCAGGCTATTTTCTTATTTATCCCGTCGGGGCCATGGTAGCTTCGGTCGAAGGCTTCATGCAGGACGATGAGGATCTGGAGACCTTTGATGAGCATGTAAGGATATTAAAGACACTGAACATCCATACCGACGATGAGATAGAAAGCCTGTACCATGCAATATGCAAGCTGTCCTCCGATTCGGCGGAAAAGATGAGAGGGATAAGGCATTACGCCGAGGCCACGGCCCAGATGCAGAGGGGTCTTATCATCACCATGGCGGACATGGTCGAGAGCCGTGACTCCGATACGGGAGCCCACGTCCAGAAGACGGCGGCCTATGTAAGGATAATACTGGAGGGACTTAAGAAAAAGGGCTATTACGCGGAAAAGCTCACCCCTAAATATATGTCTGACGTGGAAAATTCCGCTCCCCTTCACGACGTGGGAAAGATAAACATACCCGATGCGATCCTTAATAAGCCCGGGAAGCTTACGGATGAGGAATATGAGATAATGAAGACCCATGCCACGGCCGGCAAGGAGATCATAGAAAAGGCCATAAGCACCGTTCAGGGGGCAAGCTACCTTAAGGAAGCAAGGAATATGGCCGGGTATCATCATGAACGCTGGGACGGAAAGGGCTATCCTGAGGGCCTGAGCGGAGAGGTCATACCTCTTTCGGCCAGGGTAATGGCGGTGGCGGATGTGTTTGACGCACTGAGCTCCCCAAGGGTCTACAAGCCTGCCTTTCCCCTGGAAAAGGCCCTTGCCATATTGGAGGAGGGGTCCGGAACGCAGTTCGATCCCAAATGCGTAGAGGTCTTTATGGAATCGCTGCCTGAGGTAAAGCTGATACTTAAAAAATTTAATGGTTAAGGAGCCATGATGATAAACAACAGAAGGTATAAGCTTTGTATTTTCACCGTTTTGCTTGCAGTGCTTTTTTCAGGTGCTCTGAGCCGGTCTGCTTTAGCTTCCGGAGAAAGAACGGTGATATCTGAAGCTGAGGATACAGAAGTAAGGATAGGGGGAGGCTACGCCGTGACCGGACAGCTTGAGAATACAGGCTATACGGCTGAGCTTTATGATGCCACAAACGGCCTTCCGACCTCAGACGCCAATGTGATCCTCGGCACCGGGGACGGATATATCCTGATCGGCGGATACAGCGGGATAATCCGGTATGACGGAAGTTCCTTTGAAAGGCTGGATGCCTCGGGCGGGCTTACAAGCGGGAGAGCGCTGTTTGAGGATCAGCTGGGCAGGGTCTGGGCAGGTACGAACGATAACGGCGCGGTCATGCTGGATCACGGGGAAAGCCGGCACTATACCTATCTGGACGGGCTGCCCTCTTCTTCGGTGCGGTCATTTTCGGAGGATAAGGAGGGAAGGATATACATAGGCACCACCAACGGGATAGCCTGTGTGGACAGGAGCCTTTCGGTAAGTGTCGTCGACGATGAGAGGCTTAACGGCAGGACCGTGGTAAGGCTTGCCGCCGACGGGGACGGGATCGTATACGGAAATACGGCGGAAGGAGAGGTGTTCTCTCTTGAAGCCGGAGAGCTCTCCGCCTTCTATAACGTAGAGGAGCTGGGGGTCGGCTATGTGACAACGATCTATACGGACGAGGAGGAAAAGGGAAGGCTGTATCTCGGGACCGACAGTGATAAGCTTTATTACGGCGCCCTCGGGGAAAAAGCCTCAGAGCTTAAGGAGATATCAGTAGCTCCGGCGGACAATCTTTACTGGATAACCAGAGCCTGCGGAAGGATGTGGGTAACATCGGAAAATATCACGGGCTATATAGATGAAAACGATGTTTTTAATGTGCTTGAAAATATACCGATGGATAATTCCATCGACATGATGACCGCCGATTATCAGGGCAATCTGTGGTTTGCCTCCTCAAGGCAGGGCGTAATGAAGGTCGTTACCAATAATTTCCTCAACGTTACCGGGACGGCAGGGCTTCCCGATGAGGCGGTAAACGCCACCTGCCTGTTTAACGGCATGCTCTGCTTAGGCACCGACAGCGGACTGAAGATACTTGACAAGGATCTTGAGCCTGTCGAGAATGAGCTGACCGAATACCTGGGAGATTCAAGGATACGATGCCTTATGGAAGACAACGGAAATCTCTGGATATCGACCTTTACAAACGGTCTCGGGCTTGTATGCTACACCGCGGACCGGCAGATAGAAAGCTACACGGAAGAAAATGGGATGCTTAATTCCCAGGTAAGATGCACGGTAAGCGCCGGGGACGGCTCCATCCTTGCCGGAACGAACGGGGGACTTG
Source organism: Lachnospiraceae bacterium UBA3814 (assembly GCA_002368575.1). Lineage (GTDB taxonomy): Bacteria > Bacillota > Clostridia > Lachnospirales > Lachnospiraceae > UBA2868. The sequence continues at coordinate 30,581 of DFEA01000079.1, forward strand.
CGGTAATAAAGGACAAAAAGGTAGTAAGGACTGTCGGCTCCGGGGATGGGATAAACAATACGGTATTCCTGACGGTCGCAGAGGGTGAAAACGGCGATATATACGCCGGTACGGACGGAGACGGTATTTACATCATAAAGGAAAACGGAACGGAAAGGATCGGGCGGGAGAACGGACTTACCAGTGACGTTATCTTAAGGATAAAAAAGGATGAGGACAGAGGGCTTTACTGGATAATAACCTCAAACTCCATAGCCTATTATAAGGACGGGACCATTACGAACGTGGAAAGCTTTCCTTATAATAATAACTTTGATATTTATTTTGATAATAATGATAACCTGTGGATACTGTCGTCCTATGGGGTATACTGCGTCAAGGCGGAGGATATGCTTAAAGACACTATAACCGACTACAGGCTTTATACCATTGCTAACGGGCTCACAGGTACTCCCTCGGCAAATTCCTACAGCGCGCTTGATGAAAACGGAAACCTGTATATAGCGGCCAGAAACGGAGTGAGTAAGGTCAATATAAATCATTATTTCGAGGAATCGGCAAGGATCAGGGTGGGCATACGGTCGATAATGTGCAATGACGAGGAGATACATCCGGATAAAAACGGCACATATGTCATACCAGCCGCCACCGGGCGTATTCAGATAACCCCGGCCATACTCGACTATACCATGACCAATCCCACTGTTCATGTTTTCCTTGAGGGCAGCGATGACGACGGGATCACCGAGGAGCAGAGCAGGCTTTCGACACTTGAATATACAGGGCTTGACTATGGCGACTACCTGCTCCATATTCAGGTGCTTGATGTGGGGACCGGTAAACCGCTGCAGGATGAGACCTTTAAGATAGTAAAGGAGCCAAGGCTCTTTGAGCTGCTGATCATGCGGATACTGTTCATGCTGCTTTTTGCCCTGACAGCGGGTGTGATCGTCTGGAGGGTCATGACGGGCACGGTCATACGAAGGCAGTATGATGAGATACGAAAGGCTAAAGATGAGGCAGAAAGGGCAAACTCAGCCAAATCAAGGTTCCTTGCCAATATGTCTCATGAGATCCGCACCCCGATAAATACCATAATGGGAATGGATGAGATGATACTGAGGGAAAAGGCCGACGGCGTTCCCAGAGAGTATTTCATGTCCGTGGTAAACTACGCCCTTGATATCAGGAACGCTTCGGAAGCTCTTCTTGGCCTCATAAACGATCTGCTCGATATTTCAAAGATAGAATCCGGAAAGATGAATCTGGTCGAGACGGAATATGATCTGAAGGAGCTTCTTTACTCGATAGTCACCATGATACGGGTCCGGAGCATGGAAAAGAAGCTCAGCTTTGAGCTTGATATCGATCCGTCTCTTCCGTCAGGACTGTACGGTGATTCGGGGAAGCTGAAGCAGATACTGTTGAATCTTCTGACCAACGCGGTAAAATATACCCCTGCGGGAGGGTTTTCCCTTAAGGTATCACGGGAGGCCGTGGAAAACGCGGATGCGGCTGAAAAACCGGAGCCTGAGGAGGAAGCCTGCGGCATAAGGTTTTCCGTAAAGGATACCGGGATAGGCATAAAGCCCGAGGATATGGGGAAGCTTTTTTCGGCCTATCAGAGGCTTGACGAGGAAAAGAACAGCGCCATCCAGGGGACCGGCCTCGGGCTTGATATCTCGGGACGCTTTGCGGAGCTGATGAACGGCAGGCTCTGGTGTGAAAGCGTATACGGGGAGGGCTCCGAGTTCATCCTGACCATAACCCAGAGGGTAGTGGATCCCTCTCCCATGGGCGAGTTTAACGAGCTTGAGCATGAAGAGGTCAGGGGCCCCTATGTACCTCAGTTTGTGGCGCCCGACGCGGAGGTCCTGGTGGTGGACGACAATCCCATGAACCTTCATGTCATAAAGGAGCTTTTAAAGGCTACCAGGGTCTTTGTCACCACGGCAGAAAGTGGAGAGGAATGCATCGAGAAGGTAAAATACGGGAATTACGATGTTGTTCTTCTGGATCACATGATGCCGGGGATGGACGGGCTGGAAACAGTCGCAAGGATAAGGGAAATAAGGCCTGAGCTGCCTGTCTACGCACTGACGGCAAATGCGGTTGCGGGAGGGGACGAGTTCTACATATCCAAGGGCTTTAACGGTTACCTGTCAAAGCCCATAGACAGCGAAGCGCTTGAAAAAGCAATAATGAAGCATCTGCCTGAGGAGATCATGATGAAGCCCCAGGCCGCAGACGTGTCAGCCCTTCATGCGGAGGAAGGCAAGGATGAGGAGCTTCCTGAGGATATGCTTTGGTTGAATGACGTTAAGGGAATATCCGTACCCGAAGGGATCAAAAACTCCGGCGGAGTATCATCCTTTGTCTTTTCAGTGAAGCTTTTCTATGATAATCTGGATGATAATGCCGAAGTGATCGAAAATGCATACAGGGACGGTGATATAAGGCTCTATACCGTGAAGGTGCATGCGCTTAAGAGCTCTCTTCGGATCATCGGCGCACAGGAGCTGTCAGGGCGTGCCCAGGAGCTTGAGGATGCGGGGAACAGGGAGGACCTTGATTTCATACGTGAAAATAATGAAGGCTTCATGTCGGATTACAGGGCATATAAGGAAAGGCTTTCAAGGCTTGAAGAAAAGCCTTCTGACTCCGGGGATGACCGTGAGGAAATATCCGCTGAAGAGCTTAAGGATGCCTTTGATGCCCTGCGGGAGGTCATCCCGCAGATGGATTATGATGCCGTAGAGATGATACTGGAACAGCTGAGCGCGTTCCGCCTTCCGAAAGAGGCAAAAAAGCTGACCGCCGAGCTTGCAAGGCTGTTAAAGCTTCTTGACTGGGACGGGATGGAAGAGCTGATGGGAGGTAGCACGGATGCCTGAGAGTCATGTAATGGTGATCGGAAGCAAGGAATCCTTTATCATACGCGTGCTTTTAAAAAAAGTGCGCGATGCGGGAGTGGCCTGTGAATTCGTAACCTGGGACGTAAATGACATTAATGCCAAATGGGAGGGCACAAGCCTCGTTGCTTTGTTCATGGACGGAGGAGCACTGCCGCCTGAGGCTTCTCTGCATTTTCTGTCGGACAAAATGTCCGACGGAGGCTGCCGTATCATTCCCGTAGGCGATAAGAATGACATACAGTATATCACGGAGCGTTTTCCGAAGGAGCTTGTATACAGGAGCTTTACAAGGCCTGTGAACAACGAGGAGTTTGTAAACACGGTAACGGAGCTTGCCGTAAAATATGACTCCGGAGAGTTTCGGAAGACCATTCTTATCGTGGATGATGATCCGGGGTATCTGGGGCTTGTCAGGGAATGGCTGAAGGGGACCTATAAGGTCGCCCTGGCAAATTCGGGACTTCAGGCTATAAAGTGGCTGGGAAAGAATAAGGCGGATCTTATACTGCTCGATCATGAAATGCCCGTGACAAGCGGTCCCCAGGTGCTTGAAATGTTAAGGAGCGACGAGGAGACCAGATCGATACCGGTAATGTTCCTTACCGGAAAAAGCGATAAAAAAAGCGTGATGGCTGTGGTGGCTCTGAAGCCGGAGGGCTATATATTAAAAAATGTACAGAAGCAGGATCTTCTGGCAGCGCTTGAGAAATTTTTCATGACAAATAAATAGTCTGCTGTTCACTGGCAATGTCATTAACTTAAGCTGCTGTATGTTATGGACGACTCTGCGAAGGTTTCCAATTCTGTGTCGAGATGACGCTTCCCTCCGAAGAGCTAAAATGTTGCGGCGGCGCGGAGCGCCTTAACCCGCAACTGATCCACGAATTTCTAAGACGCTCAGGAAGAGCCTT
>DFEA01000027.1:0-7601 GCA_002368575.1 Lachnospiraceae bacterium UBA3814
TGATCAACATTGAGGGCCTTACCGCAGTTGACATGGCAAAAAAGGAGATACTTCCCGCCGTGAACAGATATGTGGAAAGGCTGCTTGACAGCGCGGAGAAAAAGCAGAGGCTCTCCGGCATCGGCTTCGGAAGGGATATATGCTGCCAGATGGAGAAGGAGCTCATTACACTTCTTTCAGAGCTTGAGGACAAGGCGTACCATAAGGTCAACGAGCTTGAGGCTCTTTTGTCGGAGGCTTCAGCCCTCGACCGGGAGGAAGGGGACAGGCTTAAGACCGCTGCCTTTTACAAGGACAGAATAATCCCTGTCATGAATGAGCTGAGAGGATATATCGATACGATGGAGAGCAATACAGACAGAGAGCTGTGGCCTCTTCCCAGCTACGGGGAGATGCTGTTTTCGGTATAGGATATACAATTTGCGCGAAATTGGTGCAGACAAGGAGATCATCGTGGGTATAAGATTCTGGCTCGGAAAATCGGGAAGCGGAAAGTCATACAGCCTTTACAGGCATCTGATCAGAGAGGCGGAAGACAATCCTGCCATGAATTACCTGATAATAGTTCCGGAGCAGTTCACTCTCCAGACGCAAAAGGATGTATTAAGGCTTTCCCCGAAGCACGGGATACTGAACATAGACATTTTAAGCTTTAAGAGGCTTGCCTTCAGGATATTTGAGGAGGTGGGCTTTAAAAACGCAAGGGGCGTACTCATAGATGATATGGGCAAAAACCTGATCCTGAGACGCCTCGCGGGGGAGCTTTCTGATGAGCTTGTGTTCCTTGGGTCGAATATAAAAAAGCCGGGCTATATAAACGAGGTGAAATCCGCCATATCGGAATTCATGCAGTACGGAATCGGAAACAGGGAGCTGGAAAAGCTGATTAAAAGAGCAGAAAAAAGGCCTCTTCTAAGCTCAAAGCTGAAAGAATTACAGTTATTATATAACAGCTTCAACAACTATATCAAAGAAAAATATGTCACATCAGAGGAACTCCTGGATAAGGTCAGCGACTGCATCCCGGAGTCTTTTAAAATAAAAACAAGCGTTATTTCATTCGATTCCTTCACCGGCTTCACACCGGTCCAGTACAGGGTGATAAAAACACTCATGGCGACATGTCCGGAGATGAATTTTTCGATCCTTACGGATAATAACGGCATTGACAGAAACGAGATAATTGAAGAGCATGAGTTGTTTTATCTGAGCAAAAAAACGCTTAAGACACTCGAAAAAATCTCTGAAGGAGTCAATGCCGAAAGGCACCCGGATTTTGTCATTGACCGGACCGTTCCTGTAAGGTATATAACGGCAAACGAAGAGGACAGGTACCGTGAGCTTGAAAGCCGCGAAATCTCAGCGTTTGATCCCTTGACTGACAGAGTCATAAACCCGAAGCTCATCCATCTTGAGCAGAATATTTTCAGGACCCCTGAGAAGATCTATAACGGGATCGAATCTGATGACATCAGGCTTATTTCGGCCCTGAACAGGACAGATGAGATAACCAGGGTCGCCGGAGCCATAGCCGGTCTGGTCAGGGAGAACAACTGGTCATACCATGATATAGCTGTAATAACAGGTGATATCGACTCTTATATGCACATATGCTCCCGTATTTTTACACTTTATGACATCCCTTTCTTTATAGACAGGAATATTCCCGTCCTGTTAAATCCGTTTACAGAATACCTCAGGGCAGCAGTAAGGGTAGTCTCGGATAATTATTCCTATCCGGATATCATGAGATATTTAAGGTCAGCGCTTACAGACATAAGCAGGGATGAGAGCGACAGGCTTGAGAATTATATCCTTGCCTTTGGCATAAGGGGAAGAAAGCAGTGGAATGAGCACTTTATAAAGAGAGGCAGGCTGTTTTCCCGGGAGGAGCTTGAGAAGCTTGATGAGAGCAGAGAAAGGATAACAGAGACTTTTAATATATTTGAGGCGGACCTGGGCGAGGGGAAGGGAAGATACCCCGTAAGCAGGATATCCCTTGCGCTTTATAAGCTGATAGTAAGGAATAATACGGAAGAAAAGCTGCTAAGGCTCTCCGAGGAAAGGGAAAGGGAGGGCGATGCTATAAGGGCAAAGGAGTTTTCGGTGATCTATGAAAAGGTCATGGAGCTTTTGGATCAGCTCACCGGACTTCTGGGAGATGAGGAGGTGAGCCTTAAGGAATACGCGGACCTGCTCGATGCGGGATTTTCGGAGATCAGGATAGGTGTGGTGCCTAAGAGCCATGATTATGTTCAGATCGGGGACATTACCAGAAGCAGATTAAAGAGGATAAAAGCTCTTTTTGTTGTGGGTGTGAACGATGGGATAATCCCGAAAACCTCGGGTAAGGGAGGGCTCATATCGGACGTTGACAGGGAATTCCTGACGGGAAACGAGGACGGGATCGATATGGCGCCTACCCTCAGGATGCGGGCCTATACACAAAGACTGTACCTTTACATGATGCTTGCAAAGCCTGAGGAAAAGCTTTTCCTGTCCTTTTCAAGGATCAATGAAAACGGAGAGTCCTTGAAGCCCTCATATCTGATAAAAAAGATGAGGGATATGTTCCAAAAGCTCTGTTTTGACTATGAAGGTCAAGACCTTGAAAGCCGCATAGTTAACGCAAAAACAGCCTATCGCGCCCTTGCTTTTGATATTCAGGATTTTTTGGCCGGGTTCGGAAAAAACAGCGGGCAGGAGAAGAAAAAACGGGAAATTGAGTATCTTACGCTATTCAATATATACAAATTGAATAACACAGATGATACAGGTCTGCGCAGCCTTGATGAGCTACTCAATATTGCCTTTACAAGAGATATCTATCAGCGGAAAACAGCGATAAACAGGGCGATAACAAGTGTTATATATAGCGACCTTCCCACCTGCAGCATATCCTCTTTGGAAAAATATGCTGCCTGTGCCTATTCGCATTTTCTGGAATACGGCCTGAGGCTGAGAGAAAGAGAGGAATTCAGCATTGAAGCCAGGGAGCTGGGCAGCGCGTTTCATGACGCGCTCAGGTATTACGGAGAGCTGCTTGCTGAGAGGGGCCTGGAATGGACGGGGGTCTCTGAACAGCAAAGATACAGGCTTGCGGATGATGCCGTGGAGCGGGCCCTTGCAAACGGAAAATACGGGGCGATCTACGCCGATTCCAGATCCTCATATCTGAAGGAGAGGATAAAAAGGTTTACCAGAAGGAATGTAGACGTCCTGACCGGTCAGCTTGAGAGAGGCGCGTTCAAGCCCGATCGTTTTGAGTTTTCCTTTAATGCTGGAAATGATTATGAAGCATTAAACTTCTCCCTGACGGAGGATTTCAGGCTTAGCCTTAAGGGAATAATAGACCGGATAGACACCTTTGAGGATGAGGAAGGTATTTATGTCAAGGTGATCGATTATAAGTCGGGCAATAAGAGCTTTGATCTGCAAAGGGTATACGACGGACTTGATCTTCAGCTGCCGGTTTATTTGAATGCCGCGACAGAGCATGCAGAAAAGGAGCATCCGGGCTCAAAGCCCGTGATCCCCGCGGGCATACTGTATTATCATATCGACGACCCTCTGGTGGAAACTGAGGAAAGGCTTAATGATGAGGAGCTGAAAAAAATACTGTTCGGCGAATTCAGGATGAAGGGACTGGTGAACGAGGATGAAAGAGTGTACAGGCTTTTTGACAGAGAGCTTGGAAACGGGGATCACTTAAGATCCGATATCGTTCCGGTACGGCTTAAGACCAATCTTGAGCCCTACGCGGACTCAGGGACCGTTACAACACAGGAGTTCAAAACCATCACGGATTACGCGGGCTTTAAGATCACTGAAATGGGGAGGGAGATACTTGACGGGAATATAAGCATAGATCCCCATGGAGATGATAAGTTTAACCCCTGCAGATACTGCAGCTATAAAAACATATGCGCTTATAAGGGCGGCACAGGCAGTAAAGGAGAGGCGGCAGCAGGGCGCGGGGAGATCATCAGGAAAATGGAAGAGGCGATGGGAAGGGATAAGGAATGAGTGACATAAGCTTTACAAAGGAGCAGACGGATGCGATAGAGCTTAAAAACAGGGATCTTCTGGTAGCCGCGGCAGCCGGCTCAGGAAAGACCGCGGTTTTGGTGGAACGTATAATAAGAAGGATAACTGACGGGGAAGCGCCGGCAGACATAGACCGTCTTCTTATTATGACCTTTACCAATGCGGCGGCGGCGCAGATGCGTGAAAAAATACTTAACGGAATAGACGAAAGGCTTAAGGAGGATCCCTTTAACGAAAATCTGAGAAAGCAGTCCGCCCTTGTGCACAACGCGATGATAACGACCATCCACGGCTTCTGTCTTAATATCCTCAAAAACCATTTCACCGAGGCTTCCCTTTCACCGGATTTCAGGGTGGCTGATGAGGGAGAAGCAAAGCTGCTTAAAAGGGACGCGCTCTCCGAGGTGCTTGAGGAGGCATACGAGGAGGGAAGGAGCGGCTTTATCGATATGACTGAAGCCATAGCCTCCGGAAAGAACGATACAGCGCTTGAGGATGTGATCGGAAGACTGTTTTTCCTTGCGATGAGCTGTCCGGAGCCCGAGGCCTGGCTTAACAGCTGTATTTCGGTCTATGAGGAGCTTGAAAGGGCTGAGGAGCCCGGAGAAGAGCCGATAATAAAGCAGTATCTTGAGACCCTCCGTTCAGAGCTTACCGAGGTGCTTGAAGGCTTAAGGAGCCTTTTGAGCTTTGTGATGAGCAGGGAAGGGATGCAAAAATATGAAAATACGATAAGAAGTGATATATCAGCTGTTGAAACGGCAGCCTGTGCGGCTTCCCTGTCAGGGTTTATGGAGGCTCTTAAAGCCGTGGAATTTGTAAGGTTCGGTACCGGAGGCAGGAAGGATTCACAGGAGGCACCGGAGGATAAGGCCTTTCTTAAGGACCGCAGGGACGGACTTAAGGAAAGGGTGACGGCGCTTAAAAAGAAATACAGGAGCTTTGATCTTAAGGAGGAGAGAAAAAGGATCGCTGAATGCATTCCTCTTTTAAGGGAGCTTGTAAGCATCACTGAGAAGTATATGAAGCGTTACGCTGAAAAAAAGCGGGAGGCCAATATCATAGACTATAATGATATGGAGCAGCTTGCGATAAAGGTGCTTAAGGAAAATGACGGTGCGCCGGGTAAGGAATACCGGGAGCTTTATGAGGAGATATATGTGGATGAATACCAGGATTCAAACCTTGTCCAGGAGGAGCTCCTTAAGGAGGTGGGAAGGGGCGGCAATCTGTTCATGGTCGGGGATGTCAAGCAGAGCATATACGGCTTCAGACTGGCAAGGCCTGATATCTTCATTGAAAAGTATGAGCGCTTCACTGCCGGGGACTCAAAGGAGCAGCGCATAGATCTGAACCGCAATTTCAGAAGCAGAAGAGAGGTGCTTGATTCGGTCAATGAAATATTTTCGGTGGTAATGACAAGGGAGAATTCGGGGATAGAGTACGATGAAGCGGCCGCGCTTAAATTTGGGGCAGCATATTACGGAGACCGTGATGAAAAATACAAAAGCGAGCTTCTGATAGCGCAGAGAGGTATTGCGGAAACCGATGCGAAGGAGCTCGAAGCACTGGTCATTGCGGAAAGGATAATTGACCTGAGGAGTCAATTAAAAATATTTGACCCCGATGCAGGCGGTTTCAGGCCATTAAGGTTTTCCGACATAGTGATACTTTTAAGGACCTCCAGGGAATGGGACGAGACCTTTCAGAGGGTGCTTGGGGAAAAGGGGATACCGGCGCACATCTCAAGCGAAGCCGGATACTTTGATGCCTATGAGGTTGCGCTGCTGCTTGATTTTTTAAGGGTAATAGATAATCCGAGACAGGAGATCCCGCTTGCCGCGGTGTTAAGAGGCCCGTTCGGGAAGATGGATGATGAGGAAATGGCTCTCATAAGGAGCGCCGATACGGAGGGCTGTCTGTATGATGCCCTTGTTAAGGCCGCCGAAAACGGAAACGTGAAGGCGCAGAGTTTTATGAAGCTTTTGGATTACTACAGGGAGAAGACGGGATATACTCCTGTATATGATATTTTAAGGGAGATAACGGACGGAGATTACGGAATATATGTAATGGCCCTTGAAAACGGGAAAAAACGTATCGCAAATCTGAACATGCTCCTGAAAAAGGCTGACGATTACGGCAAGACAAGCTACAAGGGGCTTTTTCAGTTTGTAAGATATGTGGATATGCTGAAAAAGTACGAGGTTGATTACGGAGAGGCGAATCTTCTCGATGAAAATGACGATGTGGTCAGGATCATGACGATACATAAGAGTAAGGGGCTTGAGTTCCCGGTATGCTTTGTCGCGGGACTTTCTAAGGGCTTTAACTACAGTGACCAGAGGGGCAGGGTCATAACCGACGCGGAATATGGTGTGGGGATCGATCATGTGGATACAGTCAGAAGGACAAGAGCCTCGACGCTCGTAAAGGATGCCCTGATAAAGAAGAGCATCAGAGAGCTGAGGGCCGAGGAGCTAAGGATACTGTATGTCGCCATGACCAGGGCAAAGGAAAAGCTTATATTGACTACAGCGGTCAAGGACGCGGAGAAGGAGCTTCAGGGCTATAGAGGCTCAGACTTTGACTCATTTCTGGATATCATACTTTACGCGAGGGAAAGGACCGGGCTTTCAAGCTTTGATATCACCGTAAGGGAGACCGGAGAGGTCGTAGCGGAAGAAATGAGAGATGAGCTTCTGAAAAACGAGGCCTACCTGTGTCTGAAGAAAATAGAGAGCAAAACCGACCTTGCGCCCGAAACCGGATCTGATGAGCAGCTTTCCTTTGCGCAAAGGATACAGGATAAATTTGATTACAGATATGAAGAAAAAGAGGATGCTGAAAATCTTGAGAAGTTTTCGGTGACCGAGCTTAAGAAAAAGCATCTGGAGGAGATACTTGCTTCGGAGGAGGAAGGGTCAGAGGCTGCGGAAGAGCTCTTTCCGGAAAGACCGCGCTATAAAAGTATCGTTCCCGAATTTGTTGACAGGAACCGGGAAATATCGGCAAATCTGCACGGGACCGCTGTTCACAGGATATTTGAGCTGTGGGATTTCAGGGAGGCGGACCATGAGAGCATACGCGGCTTTATAAATCTTTTGCTTGAGCAGGGAAGGATAGAGGAGAGGCTTGCAGGCTCCGTAGGGATCGGTGAGATCCTGTCCTTTGCGCAGAGCCCTCTGGCAGGCAGAATGAAAAGAGCAATGAAATCAGGTCAGTTGTACAGAGAACAGCCCTTTGTCATAGAGCTTGACGGAAAGATAGTCCAGGGGATCATCGATGCCTTTTTCATAGAGGACGGGGAGATCGTAATAATCGACTATAAGACCGATCGGGTCAATGAGTCAACGGAGCTTAAGAAAAGGTACGAGCTTCAGCTTTATTACTATGCTGTGGCACTCAACAGGCTGCTTGGTCTTCCGGTCAGGGAAAGGATCATTTATTCCACCGTGCTGGGCCGGAGCATAACTCTTTAAGCTGAAAAGCCTCTGGTTTTCCTTCCTGGTCATTAAAAGGCAGGGCGATCGCTTAATACCTCAAGGCTGTGT
>DFEA01000027.1:7675-10162 GCA_002368575.1 Lachnospiraceae bacterium UBA3814
GAAAGCCCGTCTCTTCGCGGCTGCAGCTCAGATCCGGACTTTTTATGAACCGCATATCCCGCCGGGGTTATGAGCGTATTAAGCGATTGCCCTGATTAAAAGCGACTAAAGCTTGAAAACCAACCCTCAGGAGATTATAATGTATCCTGTGAGCACCGGTCTTTCACGGTGCCACAGGATAACGGGTCAGGGGAGTTCTCTATGGAGCTTAATCTTCATAATCAGAGGACAACTGCATATGGTAATTCTTCACAGAATACGGGGAAACTGTCTCAGGGCCCCATGGGGGCACAACGCGGCGTGGGAAATCAGGCCTTATCGGGTGCACAGCCGGGCATGAGCCATCAGGGCTCCGCGAGGCCGCAGGCTGTAAGACCGCAGGCAGCAAGGCCCCAGTCTCCGGCAAGACCGCAGCCGCAAATGGCACAGTCTCCGGTAAGGCCGCAGCCGCAAATGGCGCAGTCTCAGGTGAGGCCGCAGTCGCCGGCATCCCGGTTTCCGGCGGGAGTGCAGCCGCAAATGTCGAACTCTCCAATAAGACGGAATGCGGGAGCAGTGCAGAAGCAGGGCCCGGCTCAGGCAGGCGTATCGGCAGGTGCTTCGGAGCAGAGACCGGAGCCTGTAAAGGCCGGCGGAATGTCTCCGGCAGCCGCAAGGCCTGTGAAGCATGAAGCGATAGTAAGGACCTTTGGGATGGACCTTACGGAAACAGTCAGTATAGTTTATCTCGGTATTCTCCTGGCATGTCTTCTTACTGCCATTATCGTACATGTTTTCGGAACGGCCTTTATGCCGGCCGGGTCTTTACAGACCTCCGGGACACAGACATCTGCCTTTTCATTTCCGGCAAAGGTGCAGAAAAAGCTGTATGCGGAAAGGGATCTGCTTGCGCAGTCTCCCACGGTAAGCGGTATAATAGCGGACCTTCTGGATATTTTTGTGATGGGTCCGGATGCGGCGGGCGAAGGAGAGGCCTCGGAGGAGGGTCTTTATTCTGAGGGAGGCTCAGGGCAGTCCTCGGATAAGACCATAGCTACTACCAATGAGCCCGACGCGGAAAGCTCCCAGACCTCCGGCGCTTCCATGGTACTGGACGGCGGACAGGGTATGGAGGGCTATGAGGAGGCTGCTTCGCATGAGGAGCTCGTTGCGCAGTTAGACAGCGCACTGGCCGCTGCCGACTATTCCTTTGCGGGAATGAAGCTGGCCTATAAGGACGACTATGGGGAGCTTAAGGGATACCCCCAGTCAGTGGTCAGCTATTTTACGGATTATATGTCCGCCAATACGGAAAAAAGAAATGAGTTTATCAATAAGATAAAAGACCAGAGCTTTTCGGGCTCCAATAATTCCGCTCTTGTTGTTGTCCTTCCTGTGATCAAGTTTACCGTAAATATGGCCTATGACAATACAACGGTCTCGGTTCCGGGCTTTGGGGATCAGGTCGTTAATTCAGGCCAGTCTGCCGTTATCAAGCCGCTTCTGCCGTGTATGTACTCGGTCACGCTCTCAAACGATCAGTGGAATGCGCCGGTTACCAAGGAGCTTGAGACCAATCTGGACGAGCTGTCCTACTCTCTGAGCGTAAGCTGATCCACAGTCGGCTGCGGTTCACGTCCGGTAACTGTTCGCCCAAAGGGTGAACTGTTGCCACATCCGTTTAAATTTTCCAAACATTTTAAATTATTTGCTTGACAATGCATGAAGGTGGTGGTATCTTGTTATCGTTGATTAGCACTCAGTCAAAATGAGTGCTAACAAAAGCCTGAATAACAGCAAGACTTTATTATTTAAAATAGGAGGCAGATATCATGAAGTTAAAACCATTAGGAGACAGAGTAGTTTTGAAGCAGCTTGAGGCTGAAGAGACCACCAAGTCCGGAATCGTGCTCCCGGGTAACAGCAAGGAAAAGCCCCAGCAGGCAGAGATAATCGCCGTGGGTCCCGGTACCGTTGTAGATGGCAAGGAGGTCAAGATGGAGGTCTCCGTAGGGCAGAAGGTCATATATTCAAAATATGCGGGTACTGATGTCAAGCTTGAGGATGAGGAATATATCATTGTAAAGCAGAGCGATATCCTGGCAGTAGTGGAATAAAGCCGAATACTTATAGTAAACTCAATAAATAATTGCGTTTACTATAAATCATTGATGCACACGATTGCGATAGGAAGGGCACTTTCAGTGCCTCGCAATCGGTGCAAAAGGAAACGAATAAATTCGTTTCCTAATAATATGAGCATCAACAAACATTTTATAATATGTAAGGAGTGAAGATTATGGCAAAAGAGATCAAATACGGTGCAGAGGCCAGAGCGGCCCTTGAAAAAGGTGTAAATAAGCTGGCGGATACAGTAAGGGTGACCCTTGGACCCAAAGGAAGGAACGTTGTTCTGGACAAGTCCTACGGAACTCCTCTTATCACAAATGACGGTGTTACGATAGCCAAGGAGATCGAGCTTGAGGATGCTTTTGAGAATATGGGAGC